>DATBEM010000024.1:0-30179 GCA_036276115.1 Trebonia sp. | reverse complement strand
ACCCACGCGACGAGCTCACGGCGGCTCGCCTCCAGTGCCTGCTCCCGGGCGCGGGCCGTGCCCAGCCGCTCATGCGCCGTGCTCAGCCCGGCTGACAGGCCCGCCAGCTCGGCGGGCAGGATGCCCGGCGGCGGGGTGTAGATGCCGGACTCGCCGACCTCCTGGACGGACGCGAGCAGCTGCCGGGTAGCGCGGTTGAAGGACCGGCCCACGAACACGGCCACGACGATCCCGGCCAGCCCCGCGACCACGAGGAACTCCAGGAAGATGTCGCGGGTGGTGGCGTCCCCGACCATGAGGACGGCGACGGCGCCGCACGAGGCGAGCGACGCGGCCATGGTGACCGCCACGACGACAGCGAGGCGGATCCCGAGGGACCGGCCCGCCAGCAGCTTGAGCAAGGCGATGCCGGCGACGACCGCGACGATGGCGATGCCCGCCGCGGCCCCGGTGACGTGCTCCAGGTCGGTCCCGGTGACGCCCGCGGGCAGCCGCAGGAGCCCGCCGGCCCGGGGCGCCGCCGCGGCCAGGCGGGCCACGGTGCTCACGAGACCGCCCGGAAGCCGCCCGAGGCGGGACCGCTCTCTGACTCATAGCGGTAGCCGACGCCCCAGACCGTCACGATGCGCCGGGGCATCGTCGGGTCGGGCTCCAGCTTCTCCCGCAGTCGCCGGACGTGCACGGTGACGGTCGAGGTGTCCCCGAACGACCAGCTCCACACCTCGCTGAGCAGTTGCTCACGGGTGAACGCCCGGCGCGGGTTGCGCATCAGGAACACCAGCAGGTCGTACTCCCGCGCGGTGAGCTGGATCAGCCGGCCGGACAGCCGGACCTCGTGCGCGGCCAGGTCGACCGACAGGTCACGGTCATTGATGGCGGGGGCCCCGGCGCTCGCCCCGGCCGCGGTGCCCGCGATCGCGCTGGCCCCGCCGCCCCGGGCCCGCCGCAGCACCGACCGCACCCGCATCGCCAGCTCGCGCGGGCTGAAGGGCTTGGTAACGTAGTCGTCCGCGCCGATCTCGAAGCCGGCCAGCCGGTCGGTCTCGTCGCCGAGGGCCGTCAGCATGACCACCGGAATCGGCCAGTGCTCGCGCAGCCGCCGGCATACCTCGAGGCCGTCGATGCCGGGCAGCATCAGGTCGAGGACGACAAGGTCCGGCGGCTGGGCGGCGATCCGGCGCAGCGCCTCGTGCCCGTCGTGCACGCACTCGACCGTGTGCCCGTCACGGACCAGGTAGCGGCCGACGACATCGGCGACCGTCGGGTCGTCATCGACGACGATGATCCGGCCGGGTAGATCGGGATTGGTCACCACGAAGTCCTCACTCGTCGTAGCGTTCCAGGCACTTACTGCATGCCCCCCCAGATACAAGGTACGGTGAATGCCCCCTGTTCGCCCAGCGAACCGGACTAACCGGTTATTACACCGTAAGAAGTGATGACGATTGTCTTAGGCCTGCCCCAGGGGGTTGGCCTTACCTCAGACCGCGCGGACACTGGTCTGGTGATTGGCGAACTCTACGAGCACGCGCGGGCGGGTCGGGCCAAGCCGGAGGTCGAGCATTCCGACGGTACCCGGACGCCGCTGCCCGTGGAGGGCTGGCTCCGGGCGCGGCCGGGAGACGGGTCGATCGTGGACCGGTGCGGCGGCCCGACGCTGGACGTCGGCTCCGGTCCTGGCCGGCTGACGATGGCGCTGGCGGAGCGGGGCGTTCCCGCCCTCGGCATCGACGTGACCCCCTGCGCCGTGCGGACCGCGCGCGCGGCCGGGGCGCTGACGCTGGTGCGGGACGTCTTCGGCCACGTGCCGGGAGCCGGCCGGTGGGCCACCGTCCTGCTGGCGGACGGGAACATCGGCATCGGGGGCGACCCGGTGGCCCTGCTGCGCCGGGTCGCGGAGCTGCTCGGGCCCGCCGGGAAGGCCCTCGTGGAGGTCCAGCCGCCCGGCTCGCCGCTGCGCCGGGAACAGGTCCGGCTGCGCGCGGCGGGCAAGATCGGCGCCTGGTTCCCCTGGGCCTACGTCGGCGCCGACCAGGTCGCGGACCTGTCCCGGGCCGCTGGCCTCGCCGCGGGCGAGTCCTGGACGGCCGGCAACCGCTGGTTCGCGACCCTCACCAGCCCCCTCCCGCCCCTGACCGCCCTCTTAGCCCCGCCCCGCCGCGGCCGGACGGGGCGCGCAGGGCCGCCAGGAGGTCATCCAGCGTGTCGAAGTTGTGCGCGCTGACGACGGCGTCGCAGTAAGGCCAGGCGGCCGCCATGCCACCGACCTCCGGCCGGTACCGGGGGGACTGCGTGCGGGGGTTCGCCCACACGACCCGGTAGGCCAGCCGGTGCAGCCGGGCCATCTGGGCGCCGAGCAGGGCCGGGTCGCCCGTCTCCCAGCCATCGGAGACGATCAGGATGACCGCCCCGCGGGCCATGCCGCGCACGCCGTACCGGTCCATGAAGTCACCGATGCTGGCGCCGATGCGGGTCCCGCCCGCCCAGTCGGCCGCGGCCTCTCCCGCCCGGGCCAGCATCGTCTCGGGAGTGGCGGCCGCCAGCGTGGGCGTCAGCCGGGTCAGCCGGGTCGCGAACGTGAACACCTCGGTCCGCGGCCGGGTCGCGCCGCGCACCCCGGCCGGGCGCGCCCCGCCCCCGAGGGCGCCAGAACCGGCGGCTCGCGAGGAGATGTACATGAACTGCAGCAGTGCGCGGGCATACGGCTCCATGGAGCCGGAGATGTCGCACAGCACGACCAGCCGCCGGGGCCGGGACCTGACCGCGCGCCGGGCGATCTGCACCGGCTCCCCGCCGGTCCGGCGGGCCAGTCGCAGGGTGCGGCGCATGTCCAGCCGGGCCCCGTCCTTGCGGGGCCGGTACCGGCGGGTCCGGCGGGGCGGGACCGCGACTACCAGCTCCCGCATGAGGGCGGCCAGCGCGCGCAGCTCGCCGGGGGTCAGCGCGGCGAAGTCGCGGCCGCGCAGCCGCTCGGTGGCGGACGCGACCCGGCGGGCCACGGGCGCCTGGGTGCCCTCGCCGTCCGGCTCCTGGCCCGGCTCGTCACCGGCCGGCTCGGCCGGGAGGGTTGCCTCGCGCTGCCCCGCCAGCGCGTCCCCCGGCCCCGGTCGCGCGTCATCGGCCGGGGCGGCAGTGTCCGGGTCGGCCTCCATGCCCGGCCCGGGCGCCATGACAGCCGGCTGGCGCGGGGCGGCATCGTAGAACAATTGCGCGAAGACCCGCTCGAGCACCTCGATCTGGGCGGGGTCGGCGACCATGGTGGCGAGCGCGCACGCGTGCAGCTGGGCCAGGGTAGCGGCGCCCATCACGGCCAGCGCGCGGCCAAGGCGCTCGCACCGGTCCGGCCCGGCCGGGACGCCGGCCGCCCGCAGCGCCGCCCCGAGCAACGTCGCCAGGGCGGCGTAGTCCGGCCGGCCGGGCGCCGCCCTGTTCACGCGCGCCCCGCGGGCAGTGGCGCGGTCAGCTTCGGGCATCGCCCGCGACGGCCACGAGCCCGGCCTCGCGCACGGCCTGCTCGTCCTCGGGGTACTTGACGACGACGCTTATCGTCTGGTCGGCGATGCCGGCCGATAGCCGCTCGGCCCCCAGCAGCGCGAGCGCGGCCGCCCAGGTGATCGCCTCCGAGATGCCGGGCGGCTTGGTCAGCTCAAGGCCCCGCAGCCGGGCGACGGCCACGGCGACCTCGCCGGCCAGGGCGGCCGAGGCGCCCGGGACGCGCCGCCGGATGATGGCGGCGACCCGCCCGGCGTCGGGGTACCCGATCCAGTGGTACAGGCAGCGGCGCTTGAGCGCGTCGTGCAGGTCACGCGTCCGGTTGGAGGTCAAGACCGCGATGGGCGGGAAGGCGGCCCGCCGCGTGCCGAGCTCGGGGATAGTGACGGCCGACTCGGCTAGCAGCTCGAACAAGAACGCCTCGAACTCGTCGTCTGCCCGGTCCACTTCATCGATGAGCAGGATCGCGGGCCGCGGGCCGCGATGGTCGAGCGCGGTCAGCAGCGGGCGGGCAAGCAGGTAGTCCTCGCTGAACAGGTCGCTGTCGGCCAGGTGCTCGCGGCTGGCCTCGGCCAGCCGGATCGCCAGCAGCTGGCGGGGATAGTTCCATTCGTACAGCGCCTCGGCCGCCGCGATCCCCTCGTAGCACTGCAGCCGCACCAGGACCGTGCCCAGTGCCGCCGCGAGCGCCTTGGCCGCCTCCGTCTTGCCTACCCCGGGCTCGCCCTCCAGCAGGATCGGCTGCCCCATCCGCACGGCCAGGAAAAGGGCCGCGGCCAGCTGGTCGCCGGCCAGGTACCCGGTCCGGTCCAGGGCAGCCGTTAGCGCGGCCACGTCCGGGAACGCCGCGCCCAGGTCGCCGATGTCTTCGCTGCTCACAAGGCCCGATTTTATCGCCCGCCCCGACGCGGCCCGCATCAAGGACACCCGATGACAAAAACCCCGCGTAAACGCGGCCATCGTGGCGGTGCCACAGATGGCATCACCATGGGTATTACTCCAGTCGCAGAAGGCAGCATCGCAGTGGTGACCCGGGGGGGACCATGAGTTCACGAACGAGGTTGGCGAGGGCCTGGGCGATCGGCCCGGTCATGGCGTGCGCAGTCGCGCTAGGGGCCGCCGCCTGCTCGAGCGACGGCTCCAGCATGGCCGCCACGGCCAGTTCCGGCGGCGAGGCCAGCGCGGGCCGCCCGGTGCAGGGCGTGAGCACGTCCGGGGCCGCCCAGGAGCTGCAACAGCAGTACCAGTCCGTCGTCAAGGCGGTGCTGCCGTCGGTCGTGGAGATCGCCGCGGGCGACGCCACCGGCTCGGGCGTGGTCTACGACGGCAAGGGCGACATCGTCACCAACGCGCACGTCGTCGGCAACGCCACCACGGTCGAGGTGGGAACCGCCGAGGGCGGCAGCCGCCAGGGCCAGATGATGCAGGCCAAGGTGGTCGGGACGTTCGCGGCCGACGACCTCGCCGTCGTGCGCGTGTCCTCCGGAGCGGGCTCGCTGCACCCGGCGACCTTCGGCCCGTCCGGCAGCGCCGCGACCGGGCAGATCGTGCTCGCGATGGGCAGCCCGCTCGGGCTGTCGGGGTCGGTGACCCAGGGCATCATCTCGGCGGTCGGCCGGACGGTGAGCGAGGGGGGCACCGCCCCCGGCGCTACCCCCACCACGATCATCAACGCCCTGCAGACTAGCGCGGACATCAACGGCGGGAACAGCGGCGGGGCGCTCGTCAACCTCTCCGGCCAGGTGATCGGCATCCCGGCGGCCGCCGCCCAGAACCCGTCGTCGGGCAACCAGGCGGCCGGCATCGGCTTCGCCATCCCCAGCGCCACCGTGACGAACATCGCGGGCCAGCTGATCAAGACGGGCAAGGTCTCCAACTCAGGCCGGGCCTCGCTCGGCGTCAGCGCCCACAACGCTACGTCATCCGGCGGCCAGCCGGGCGGGGTGGCAGTGGTCTCGGTCGTGCCCGGGGGCGCCGCCGACAAGGCGGGAATCAAGGCGGGCGACGTGATCACCGCCGTCGGCGGGCAGCAGGTCCCGGACACGACGACGCTCACGGCGGTGCTCGCCACCGCCAAGCCCGGCATGAAGGTCCCGGTTCAGTACTCCCGCGACGGAGGCACCGCCGAGGCAACGGTCACGCTGGGCAACCTGGAGGGCTAGCGGGTTAGGGGCGACCGGCTGGGGGCGGCCCTAGCGGCCGCCGATGTCCTCGCTCCACACCGCCGGGTACCGGGCCTGGAACTCCGTCATGACCGCGACGCAGGCCGGGTCGTCGAGCAGGACGACGTCGACGCCGCGCTCGCGCAGGAAGCCGAGGTCGCCCGCGAAGGTGCGCGCCTCCCCGACCACCACGCGGGGAATCTGGAACAGCAAGATCGCGCCGGTGCACATCTGGCAGGGTGACAGCGTCGTGTACAGGGCGGTGCCGGCGTAATCCGGCCGGCGCCCGGCGTCGCGCAAGGCGGAGATCTCGCCGTGGGCGACCGGGTCGCCGTGCTGCACGCGCTCGTTGTGCCCGGCCGCGAGCACCGCCGTCCCGGCCGCGAGGACCGCCCCGACCGGCACCCCGCCTGCCTCCAGGCTGTCGCGGGCCTGCGCGAGCGCGAGCGCCATCATTTCCCGGTCAACCTGCTCAATGGTGCTCATGGCCGCTTACCTCTGCTCCCAGCGTGGCTACCCATCCCGCCTACGCTAGCGTGTCGGGCATGCCTGGCACCCCGGCGACCACCGCCCTGACGCGGGCGAGGATCCCGTTCACCGTGCACGAGTACGAGCACGACCCCCGCCGCGGGCCCTACGGCCTAGAGGCGAGCGAGGTGCTCGGCGTCGCGCCCGAGCGGGTCTTCAAGACGCTGGTCGCGTCGGTGGACGGGAAGCTGGCGGTCGGCGTGGTCCCGGTCGGCCAGCACCTGGACCTGAAGGCCCTCGCGGCGGCGGTGGGCGGCAAGAAGGCCATCATGGCCGAGGTGGCCGACGCCGAGCGGGCGACCGGGTACGTGGCGGGCGGCATCTCCCCGGTGGGCCAGAAGAAGCGGCTCCCGGTCGTGGTGGACGCCTCGGCGCTGGAGCTGGCCACCGTCTTCTGCAGCGGCGGCCGGCGTGGCCTGGAGATCGAGCTGGCCCCGGCCGACCTGGTCCGGGCGGCCGGGGCGAGCGTGGCCCCGATCGCGGCCGGCTAGTCCTTCGCCTCGGCGACCGGAGCCGGGCTGGCCTCGCCGTCGGCCAGGCTCGCCGGGTCGCCGTCCGGGTCGCCCGCGCTCTCGTCCAGCGCGTCCGTCGCGTCGGCCGCGTCGGCGGTCACCGGTACCTGGACGACGGCCGGGCGCTGCTGGCGGCGCTGCACGACCAGGAACCAGGCCAGGCCGGCGATAGTCCCGAAGATCGCGATGTACATGTTCAGCCGCAAGCCGAGGAAGTGCTCGGAGGAGTCGATCCGGATGGACTCCTCGAAGATCCGGTACGCCGAGTAGCCTGCCACGTACAGGGCGAACAGGCCCCAGTACTTGACCTTGGCGTGGTGGCCGAGCCACACCAGGGCCGCCGCCAGCGCGAGGTCCCAGATCAGCTCGTACAGGAATGACGGCTGGAAGGTGGCGTACTGGGCGTAGCCAGGCGGCCGGTAGCCCAGGGGAACCCGCAGGGCCCACGGCAGCGTCGTCGGGCCGCCGAAGAGCTCGGTGTTGAAGTAGTTGCCGATCCGGCCGACGGCCTGGGCGACGAGCAGCGCCGGCGCGATCGCGTTGGCGAACGGCCCGACGGACAGGCCCATCCGGCGTAGCCGCCAGGCGCCGACGATGGCCGCCAGCGCCACCCCGCCCCAGATGCCAAGGCCGCCGGTCCACACGGCGAGCGGGCCGTACCAGACGTGGGGGATGTCACCCGGGGTGGTGATGTCGAAGTAGATGCGGCCGCCGATGATCCCGGCAGGGACGATCCACAGCGCGAGGTCGTTGACGACGTCCGGGTCGCCGCCGAGGTCGCGCCAGCGGCGGCGGGTGATCAGGATCGCGAGGGTGATCCCGATGATGTAGCCCAGCGCGTAGAAGTGCACGAGCAGCGGCCCGATGTGGAAGCCGCTGATCGAGGGGCTGGGGATGAACTGCGGGAGGGCCACCGCGGGACGCGCCATGCTGCTGAGGGTACCTGCCGGGCCGATCTGCCTCGTCGGCCCGGGGCGGCTGCCAGGCAGGCCCAGGGCGCCCCGGGCCTTGCCCGGGCGGGCGGGCGGCACTTTCATGCCTTTCATGCCAAGAGCATTACGAAAGTGTCACTGAGTACCGGAAACGCCCCATACTCTTGCTACCGACAGAGGTCACTTCGTCGCTGTTGGGAACTGTCGGGCCTTGTGCCTGGCAGTGGGGCTGATGGTGTGAGGGCAATTCAGTGAGGAAACAGGACCAGTGGCCCGTCCGGGCCATGCGCGGGCTGCGCCCAGACCGCAACCCGCTTCGACGCCGGGTGGACCGGATCGAGACCTTCGTCTTCGGCGGCCTGCTCGTGGCCGCCTTGACTGTCGCCCCGCTCGCCGCGGCGAGCGCGAGCCATCAGGCGTACGACAGCACGCTGCGGGCGGCGCAGGCCCAGCGGCTGGCCGGGCAGCACGTGACCGCGACGATCACGACGACGCCGGCCTCGGCGCTGGACGGCTACACCATCAGCAGCATGGTCCCGGCCCGGGCACGGTGGGAACTGCCCAACGGGCAGACCCGGGCCGGCCAGATAGCGGTTCCGGCCGGGAGCCACCTGGGCCAGGCGATCCAGATCTGGACCGACGCCAGCGGCACCGTGACCGGTCCCCCGCTCACCCGGGCACAAGCTGCCGACCAGGGCACGTTCGCCGCCATCATGGCGATCGTCGTCACCCTGGCCAGCTGCCTCGCGCTCGCCACGATCACCCGGGTGGCGGCGAACCGCCGGCGGCTCGCCGCCTGGGCCGCCGACTGGGCGGTCACCGCCCCCCGGTGGAACCGCCAGCGCTGGTGACGGCCCCCGGCGCCCGGGCTACGCCGGGGCGCCGCGGCTGCCAGCCGCCTCGGCCACCGTGGCGGCGCCGGGGTCGGCTGACTGGTCGGGAACGCCCGCCAGCCGGTAGACGTCGACGCCGTCCACGGTCTCCCGCTCAAGCAGCAGCGCCACGAGGGAGTCGAGTTCCTCCCGGTGGGCCTGCAGCAGGCTCACGGCCCGCTCCTCTGCCTCCCGCAGCAGCCGCGATACCTCACGGTCAACCGCGGCCTGGGTGGCCTCCGAGTAGGGCCGGCTGGACATGCCCTGCCCGCCGCCGCCGAGGAAGACCGAGCCGCCCTCGGGGTACCCGACCGGGCCGAGCGCAGGCGACAGCCCGAACTCGCGGACCATCTTGGTGGCCAGTTCGGTCGCCCCGGCGAGGTCGTTGCCCGCCCCGGTCGAGGCCTGGCCAAGTGCCACCAGCTCGGCCGCCCGGCCGCCGAGCCGGACGGCGAGGGAGTCGTGCAGGTAGTCCTCGCCGTACATGTGCCGCTCGACCAGCGGGAGCTGCTGGGTGACGCCCAGTGCCTGCCCGGCGGGCAGGATGGTCACCTTGGCGACCGGGTCCGCGTTCTTGGACAGCGCCGCGACCAGGGCGTGGCCCGACTCGTGGACGGCGACCGCGTGCTTCTCCTCGGGCAGCAGGACGTTGGACCCCTCCCGGCGGCCGAGGATGATCCGGTCGCGGGCGTCGTCGAAGTCAGCGCGGGTCAGCACCTCCCGGCCGCCCCGGACCGCGAAGATCGCGGCCTCGTTCGCCAGGTTGGCCAGGTCGGCCCCGGAGAAGCCGGGCGTCCCGCGCGCCACCGCGCCGAGGTCCACGTCCCCCGCGAGCTGCTTGCCCTTGCCGTGCACGACCAGGATCGCGCGCCGCTCCACGACGTTCGGGAGCGGGATGGTGACCTGGCGGTCGAACCGGCCCGGGCGCAGCAGGGCCGGGTCGAGGACCTCGGGCCGGTTGGTGGCCGCGAGGACCACGATGCCGGTGGCCGGGTCGAAGCCGTCCATCTCGGCCAGCAACTGGTTGAGGGTCTGCTCGCGCTCGTCGTTGGACACCACGGCGCCCGAGCCGGCCCGGCGCTGCCCGATCGCGTCGACCTCGTCAATGAAGATGATCGCGGGCGCCCGCTTGCGGGCCTCGTTGAACAGGTCCCTGACCCGGGCGGCGCCGACCCCGACGAACATCTCGACGAAGCTCGACCCGCTCACGGAGAAGAAGGGGACCTTCGCCTCGCCCGCCACGGCCCGCGCCAGCAGCGTCTTGCCCGTTCCGGGCGGGCCGATCATCAGCACCCCGCGCGGGACGACCGCGCCGGCCCGGGAGTAGCGGCCCGGCCGCCGCAGGAAGTCGACGACCTCGCTGATCTCCTGCTTCGCGCCGTCGTAGCCGGCCACGTCGGCGAACGTGGTGTCGGGGCGCTCCTCGTCGAACACCTTGGCCTTGTTGCGCCCGACGCCGAGGACGCCCTGCAGCTGGCCGGCCGCGCCCCGCGACAGGCGGACCCAGAACCAGCCCAGCAGCAGGATCGGCAGCAGCAGGATCAGCCAGCTCAGCACCTCCGAGCCAAACCCGGGCGAGGAGGTGGAGCTGGTCACCGTCACGCCCGACGACGTCAGCGTGTCCAGCGACGACTGCCCGGCCTGGGACGGGATGACCACCGTGTAGTTCGTCCCGTTGGCCAGCGTGCCGCTGCTGGTGCCCCCGGTCTGGGCGAGGGTGATCGTCTTGACCTTGTGCTGCTGCACCTGGGTCAGGAACTGCGAGTAATTCAGGCTGGTGGTGGATCCCTGGTGCACCGCTGGCAGCACGAACCACAAGATGAGGGCAACGAGCACCCCGAGGGGAATCAGCCAGTGCCGCCAGGCGGGTGGCGGCGGAGGCGGGTTACCGCCCGGTGTCCGGTCGCCTGGCGGCGGAGGCGTTGCCTGCTTGCTCACGTGACTTCCCTTCCCTTTCAGGAAGCGTCTAATTGCGATACATCTTCTCCAACACCACCATCGGCGTGGTTAGTTCTCCGCCGGCCCTGGGGCAGGCCTGCCCACGGCGAACACGCGGGCGGCGCTCACGTTTAGCGCCAAGGTTTAGTGCTCAGGGGCGAAGCGGCGAGCAGGAAGGGGTCAGGCCAGGCCGGGGACGCCCTCGCGGCCGGCGTCGCGGTCGAGCAGGACCGCCGCCCCGCGCACGACGCAGCGCAGCGGGTCGTCCGCCACGGCGACGCCGATCTCCGCGATCGCCTCGATCCGGGCGGCGAGGCCCGGTAGCAGCGCCCCGCCGCCGGACAGCCGCACCTTGCCCCGCACGACGTCCTCGGCCAGCCCGGCGGGGATGTCGGAGAGGATCTCGCTGACGGCCGTGCCGACGGCCGCCACGATCGGGTCCAGCGCGGCCGTGACCAGCTCGCCCGGAACCTTGTCCACCCGGGGGGTTCGGCGGGCGGAGTCGATGCCGACCGCCTCCGCCCAGCCCGCGTCCCCCCCGGTCAGCCCCAGGGTCATCTTGAGCTGGCGGGCGGCCCGCCGGCTGAGGATGAGGCCAAGCTGGGCGCGGACGGCGCTCATGATCGCCTCGTCCATCGCGTTGCCGGCCATCCGCAGCGACTGGGCGCGGACCACCCGCCAGCCGGCGATCGCCGCGACCTCCGTCGTCCCGCCGCCCACGTCGATGACGAACCCGCCCTGGCCCCCGCTCAGGTCCAGCCCGGCCCCCGCGGCCGCGGCGACCGGCTCGTCCATGAGCTGGACGGCGTACCGGGCGCGACGCGTGCCCAAGATGGCCAAGATGGCGCGGCGCTCGACCCACGTCGCCCCGGCGGGCACGCAGACCAGGGCACGGGGGCGCATCGGGCCGCTGCGCGCCCCGGCCTTGTGCAAGAACGCGTGCAGCATCTCGGCCGTGGCGTCAAGGTCGGCGACGACGCCGTCGCGCAGCGGGTAAATCACCCGGATGTCCTGGGGCTCCTTGTCGGCCAGCACGTCGGCGGCCTGGCCGACGGCGACGACGGAGCCGGTCACGATGTCGACGGCGATAGCGGAGGGCTCCTCGAGGACGATCCCCCGGCCGGCCACCCAGATGAGGGTATTGACCGTGCCCAGGTCGATCGCGACGCTACCCCGGATGCGCATGCCCCTACCTCTGTCCCGTCGCGGCGTTCCCGCGTTCACAGTATCTGGGAACCGGCTGACGGGGACCATAAAGGTCATTTGCTTAGGTAACCGGCCGCCGGCCACATTCCGGGCCGCCTGGCCGCGGGAGGACCGGGGACCTTGGTCCCCGGGACGCGGGGCGAAGGCCCCTCGCGCCGGGCCGCCGCGCGGGGCAGGCTGAACGGAGGAGATGTCCGCTGCCGGCGCGCCTACATCCTGGGCGGAGACTCGCCCAGGATCATGGACGCCGGGCACCGCGCGCCGGGGGCGTCCTCACGCTCCCCGGGAGGTAACTAACGGCACGTGCGTGACACATCACACAGTGAAGTAAATGAAGAACCCACGAACCATTGGCCACGCTCAGACGTTTTATTCAGCGATGCACCCAGCTCGCCGCAAGCTTGCCAGGGCTTACTGGAAGCGTGGCAAGGAACGCCGGGCATGAAAACCGGACGCGGCGCGTTGCACATGGCGTGTCCGATTGGTCGCACGACGACGCTAAATATAACGAGATAGAACGACAAGTTATAAGTCGCCGCAGACTGGCACCGGGGGTCACTAGCATCACGGGAGGGGCTAGCTACATGACAGTTCGCGCAGGCCGCATCAAGACACGCGAGGCCGCGCCTAACGGGGGGATTGGAGCCATGGGGGCCATCGCCGCTGACCTAGCACGCGCCAACGACGGGCGCATGAGCGGGCAACTGGACCTGCAGTACCAGCGGACCGCCGACGGCCACGCGCTCGTTACCGCGCGCGGCGAACTGGACATCGCCACCGCCGGCCAGGCGCACGACTACCTGCGCGCCGTGCTGGAGGGCGAGAAGAAGGGCAAGCTCACGCTCAACGTCGGCGACCTGACGTTCTGCGACGCGGCCGGCCTGGGCGTCCTCGCCCGGCTGGCGAGCTACGCCCGCAACACCGGCCGGTCCGTCCGGCTGGCCTCGCCCCGTCCCTCGCTGGTGCGGATCATGCGCATCACCGGCATGGACGCGGCCTTCCCGGAGATCCGCACTCCCGTGCTCTCGATGGTGCCCAGCCCGCGCCAGGTGCCCGTCACCGCCGACTGAGGCCCGTTCCCGCGCGAGACCGCATGGTCGCTCTAGTCCGGTCGCGTTAGATTGGACTGCGCCCGCGAAAAGGGCAAAGCAGCCAGCGGAGGGACGAGGACATGACGGAACCTGTCGACGAGGAACTAGGCCCCGAGGAGACCTCAGAAGCTCTGATCGCGGTTCACTGGAAGGAAGAGGGCTATTACCCCCCGCCCGAGGCGTTCGTCGCGCAGGCCAACGCGTCCGACCCCGCGATCCTGGAGCAGTACACCGAGGACAAGTACCCGGAGTGCTTCAACGCCTACGCTGACCTGCTGACCTGGTCCAAGCCCTGGCACACCACCCTCGACACCTCCAGCGCGCCATTCTGGAAGTGGTTCGTCGGGGGCGAGCTGAACGCCTCGTATAACTGCGTGGACCGCCACCTGGCCGACAAGGCCAACAAGGCGGCCCTGGTCTGGATCCCCGAGCCCGAGTCCGAGCCGCACGTGGCGATCACCTACCGCGACCTGTACAACCGGGTCAACGAGTTCGCCGCCCTGCTGCGCGACTTCGCCGGCCTCAAGGCGGGCGACCGGGTCACCCTGCACATGCCGATGGTCCCTGAGCTGCCGGTGGCGATGCTGGCCTGCGCCCGCCTCGGCGTGGTCCACTCCCAGGTGTTCGCCGGCTTCTCCGGCACCGCCGCCGGCCACCGCATCGCCGACTCCGGCAGCAGCGTGCTCATCACGATGGACGGCTACTACCGCAGCGGGGACCTGCTCGACCACAAGGTCAAGGCAGACGAGGCGGTCAAGGCGGCGGCAGCCGAGGGCCAGGTGGTCGACAAGGTCCTGGTGTTCCGCCGCTATCCCGGCAAGTACGCCTCGGCCACCCCGATGGCCGACGGCCGCGACTACTTCGTGGACGAGGTGCTCAGCGACTACAAGGGCGCGGTCGTCGAGCCGGTGTCCCTGCCCGCCGATGCGCCCCTGTTCCTGATGTACACCAGCGGGACTACCGGCCGCCCGAAGGGCTGCCAGCACTCGACCGGCGGCTACCTGTCCTACGTGGCGGGCACCTCGAAGTACTACCAGGACATTCACCCCGACGACACGTACTGGTGCCTGGCCGACATCGGCTGGATCACCGGCCACTCCTACATCGTCTACGGCCCGCTCACGCTCGGCACGACGAGCGTGATCTACGAGGGGACCCCGAACTACCCCGACCCCGCCCGCCCGTGGCGCGAGGCCGTCAAGCTCGGCGTCAACATCTTCCACACCTCGCCCACCTCGATCCGGATGCTGCGCAAGGTCGGCCCGGACGAGCCGGCCAAGTACGACTTCCACTTCAAGCACATGACCACCGTCGGCGAGCCGATCGAGCCCCAGGTGTGGCGGTGGTACTACGACACCGTCGGCAAGGGCGAGGCAGTCATCGTGGACACCTGGTGGCAGACCGAGACGGGCGGCTTCCTCGGTTCCACCCTGCCCGGCATCCACCCGATGAAGCCCGGCTCGTGCGGCCCGGCCGCGCTCGGCATCTACCCGGTGATCCTCGACGAGGACGGCAACGAGGTCCCGGCGGGCAGCGGCAACGCGGGCAACATCTGCATCCGCAACCCGTGGCCGGGCGTCTTCCAGACCATCTGGGGACAGCCCGAGCGGTTCGTCTCCACGTACTACGCCAAGTACAACAAGGACCCGAAGTCGACCGACTGGCGCGACTGGCCCTACTTCGCGGGCGACGGCGCGGTGCAGGCGGCGGACGGGTACTTCCGCATCCTCGGCCGGGTGGACGACGTCATCAACGTCGCCGGCCACCGGCTCGGGACCAAGGAGCTGGAGTCGGCCGCGCTGATGGTGCCCGAGGTCGCGGAGGCGGCGGCCGTCCCGGTCGTCGACGACATCCGCGGCCGCGTGGTCGAGATGTACGTGTCGCTCAAGCCCGGCAACGAGCCGACGCCGGAGATCGAGGCGAAGGTGCGGGACGCGATCGTGACCGACATCGGCAAGATCGCCCGGCCGAAGAACATCTGGATCGTCCCCGACATGCCCAAGACGCGCTCGGGCAAGATCATGCGCCGCGTGATCGCCGCGGCGTCCAACTTCGCGGACACCGGCGACATCACCACGCTGGCCAACCCCGAGGTCGTGGAGAAGATCCGCCGCCAGGTCCAGAACGCCAAGCTCGCCAAGGGCGAGGCCCCGCGCGAGCTGAGCGAGACCGAGCTGGCCGAGATCAAGAACTTCGGCAGCGAGTAACGCCACCGCGCTGACGGCCGGGCACCGCCTGACGGTGCCCGGCCGTTTCGCATTTCGCCGGGAGGTCGTGACCGGGACGACGAGCCGGCGAACGACGCCCCGCGTCCGGGTCCGCCCGCAGGCCCCCGCGGCCCGTTCCGGCCGCGGCTCCGCCTATTGTTACTCATAGTCATTGATCATTACTCAGGGAAGGGGGCGCCGGGGTGAACGTGGCGCGGGCCGGGGGCTGGTCATGGGCCTGAGCCGGATCCTGGTCGTCAATACGGGGACGAGCAGCCTGCGGCTGCGGGTGCTCGGGCCGGCCGATGACGTCGTCGCCTCGGCCGACCTGCCGGCGCTGCACGGCCTCGTTCATGGCCGCGTCGCCGGCCAGGACGCGGCCCTGCTGGCCAGCACGCTGCGGGACTTCGGGCCGGTGGACGCGGTGGGCCACCGGATCGTGCACGGCGGGACCCGCTACCAGGGGCCGGCCGTCGTCAGCGGCGAGGTCCGGCGACGGCTCGCCTCCCTGTGCGACCTCGCGCCGCTGCACCAGCCCGCGTCGCTGGCCGCGCTGGACGCCACCTCGCAGGCGCTGCCCGGCGTCCCGGCGGTCGCGTGCTTCGACACCGCGTTCCACGCCACGATCCCGGAGGCGGCCGCGACCTTCGCCCTGCCGCCGGAGTGGCGGGCGCGCTGGACGCTGCGCCGGTACGGCTTCCACGGCCTGTCGCACGCCTACGCGGCCGCCCGCGCGGCCCAGCTCCTCGCCGCCACCGTCACTCCCGATAGCGCCGCCGGCACCGCTCCTCGCGCCCGCACGGCCAGCCGGATCGTCACCTGCCACCTGGGGGCGGGAGCCTCGCTGGCGGCGGTGCGCGACGGCCGCTGCGTGGACACGACGATGGGGTTCACCCCGCTTGACGGGCTGGTCATGGGGACCAGGTCGGGATCGGTCGACCCGGGCCTGGTCTTGTGGCTGCAGGAGCACGCGGGCATGTCCTGCGAGGAGGTGGCCGCCACCCTGGAGTCGCGCTCGGGCCTGATGGGGCTGGCGGGGACGGCCGACATGCGCGAAGTGCTGTCCCGGGCCGCCGCCGGCGCGTCCCGGGCCGCCCTGGCGCGCGACGTCTACCTGCACCGGCTGCGCGCGGGCATCGCGGCCATGGCGGCCGCGCTCGACGGCCTCGACGCGCTCGTGTTCACCGCCGGGGTCGGGGAGCACTCCCCCGAGATCCGGTCGCGGGCGGCCGGCGGCCTCGGGTTCCTGGGCATCCGGCTGGACGAGGCCGCCAATGCGGGCGCCCCGGGCGCCGGGGACCACGAGATCGGGGCGCCCGGGGCGCCCGCCCGCGCCTTCGTGATCGCCGCCCGCGAGGACAAGCAGATCGCGGCCGAGGTCCGCGCGGCCTTGGCCTGAGCGCCGGCTAGCGCATGTCGGCCGGGACGGCGAACGCCAGCACCCGCGCTTCCCCCGGGCCGGCCGCGGACCACTCGCCGGACAGGCCGATGACCGCCACGGAGGCCGTCGGGAAGGACGCCGGCGGCTGCGGCGGCGGCGCGGCCAGGCCGACGGCGAGCTCGGCGAGGCCGGGGTTGTGCCCCACGATCGCCACCACGCTGTCGCGGTCGGGCAGCTCGCGGACCAGCATCAGCAGCCCCAGCACGGTCGCCTCGTACACTCGCGGCTCCAGCCGGACGGCTGGCCCGCCCGCCTGCGGGAAGGCGGTGGCGGCGAGTTCCCACGTCTCCCGCGCGCGCCGGGCGGTGGAGCAGATGACGGCGTCGGGCACGTGCCCGGACCGGTCCAGCCAGCGGCCAATGAGGGGAGCGTCCCGCCGCCCCCGCCCCGCGAGTGGCCGGTCGTGGTCGGCGATGTCCTCGGGCCAGTCAGACTTAGCGTGCCGGATGAGCACGAGCCTGCGGGGGTAGTCCGTGTCCACGCGATCAAGACTGCCACGGAGAAGGCTGGTTACGGACCAGTCATCGAAGCTTCATGAAATTCAGGGAACGACGGTCACCGGCCAGCGGCCCGCCCGCACGAGGCGCACCGCCAGCGAGCCGACCAGCTTGTGGCCGGCCTGCATGGACGCCCCCACCACGATGGCGTCAGCGCGGGTCTCGTCCGCGATCCGCTTGATCTGGCCGTAGGGGTCGCCGTGGGCGGCGATGAACGTGACCGCGATGCCCAGTTCCCGGCCGATCGCCTCGACCCGGTCCCGCAACGAGGCGGCGAGCTCGCCATAGGCGGCGGACTCGGCGGCGAGCAGGGCCGCCCCGCCCGGGGCGGCTGCCACCGGCCCCCCGGCCGGGGCCACGTAGACGACGATCAGGCGGGCGCGCTGGCGGCGGGCCAGGCCCGCCGCGTACGCGGTCGCGCGCGTGGCCGTCACCGTGTCGTCCGAGCCGACGAGGATGGCGGAAGGGCCGTCAGTACCGAGCTCGAACTCACCTGACTGGGGGGCGACGTGAGGCACACTAGGAAGTCTAGGCAGGGGCCCGCGGGCGCGGATCACCTGGAGCTCCCAGGGAGCGCCGGCGATCATACCCATATCGACACCTAGAATGGCACGACCTGACCGGGCAACAGTAGGGACGGGATTACTCTCACCGCATGCAGCGTGTCATCTTGCGAGGCGTTGACGTCGCGTCCGTCCGGGACGCGATCGGGTCTGACCATTACGCAGTGGGCAGCGAGGCGGTCCGGCAGGGCGAGGTCTTGCAAATGCACTGGAACCCGTCCGAGCAGATGCTCACCGGGACCGTCCGCGACCTCGATGAGCTGCGGACGGTGTCGGGCGAGTTCCGGGCGTCAGCCGGGTTCCCGCTGCGGTTCCGCGTCGGGTACTGCAGCTGCGCCGAGGGCGTCAACTGCCGCCACGTCGCGGCGCTGGTAGTGGCGGCGACCGATGAGTCCGTCACGCCCGCCGCGGGGCCGGAACGGTCGCGCCGCCGCAGCTCGCTGCCGTGGGAGCAGTCGCTGGACTCCCTGCTGGACGCGACCCGCGCTCCCGCCCTGCCCGGCCTCGACGATGCCCCCGACGGGGACGATGCCACCCGCCTGGCGATCGAGCTGTCCCTGGTCCGCCAGCCGGACCAACGCCCCGGCCCCTACCCGGGCAGCCGCCTGGCCCCCTCCTACGAGACCGTCATCAACGGCGGGCCCGGCGGCCGGACCGGCCGGGTGCCGGCCCCGGAGCCGGACCGGATGCGGCTGCAGGCCCGGATCGTCCAGATGGGCCGTAACCGGACCTGGATCGCCGGGAACCTGTCGTGGTCCCGGATCGACTACATGACCATCCGCGACGAGTACCCGGCGGCCCACGTCCGCCTCCTGCACGAGCTGTATGCCATCTACCGGGCGGGCACCAACCCGTATCACGACTACGGCTACGGGTACGGCGGCTACGGGCACGACCTGAAGAACATCGACCTGGCGGGCTGTGAGTCCCGGCAGCTGTGGAACCTGCTGGACGAGGCGGCCACGGTCGGCCTGGCGCTGGTCTACCCGCGCAAGCTCGGCGTCATCGCGCCGCCAGGCACCGCCCAGCTCTGCCTCGACGTCACTACCGACAGGATGAGCCTGCTGGTCAGCCCGGTCATCCAGCTGAAGGGCGGTCCCCCCGGGGCGAGCCCGGGCCTGGTCCCGTTGCGGTTCGTCGGCTCGGGCGGCCACGGCGTCGTCTACACCGACCGGACGCAGGCCCCCCTGGGCGAGCGCGCCCGCTTCCAGCTGGCTCGCCTCACCAAGCCGGTCCCGCCCCAGTTGCAGCGGCTGGCCCTGGCCGGCGAGCACTTCCAGGTCCCGGAGGCCGACCGGGGGTCGTTCACGCTGCGGTACTACCCGCGGCTGGCCCGCATGGCGGCGATGATCTCCTCCGACGGCTCGTTCACCGCCCCTGAGCTGCATGACCCGAAGCTGGTGCTGCGGGCGGACTACGCCGGCGGCCACGATGTCCAGATCGACTGGGAGTGGGCCTACGAGGTGGCCGGCCAGGTGGTCCGGGCGCCGCTGCAGGGGGCCGGGGCCGCCGACGGGATTCGTGACCACGAGGCCGAGCGCCGGGTCCTGGCGGGGCTGAGCCTGCCGCCGGCCCTCGGCCCGGACCGGGCTGTCCCCGGCGTCACCGGCGCCCCGGTCCCGGGGCCGTCCCGGCTGGCCGGCCTGGACACCATGTGGTTCACCACCCAGGCGCTGCCGCTGCTGGCCGGCCAGGAAGGCCTCGCGGTCGAGGTCACCGGCTCCCCGGCCGACTACCGGGAGGCGAGTGACTCCCTGCGGATCGGGGTGTCGGCCGACGAGCTCGACGGCGACCCCGACTGGTTCGACCTGGGCATCACGATCACCGTGGAGGGCCAGGACGTCCCGTTCATGGACATGTTCGTGGCCCTGGCCAGCGGCCAGTCGCACCTGCTGCTCGACGACGGGGCCTACTTCGCGCTCGACAAGCCCGAGCTCGCCTCGCTCGCCGCGCTGATCGAGGAGGCCCGGACGCTGACCGACCGGCCGGCGGAAGAGTCGCTGCGGATCAGCCGCTTCCAGGCCGGGCTGTGGGAGGAACTGGCGGGGCTCGGCGAGGTCAACCACCAGGCGCGGGCCTGGCAGCGTCAGGTCCAGGGGCTGCTGTCAGCCGAGCAGATCACCAAGGCCGACCCGCCGGCGACGCTAGCGGCGCTGCTGCGCCCCTACCAGCTCGAGGGCTTCCAGTGGCTCGCCTTCCTGTGGGAGCACCAGCTCGGCGGCATCCTCGCCGACGACATGGGGCTGGGCAAGACCCTGCAGACGCTGGCGCTCATCAGTCATGCCCGGAGGCAGCCCGCCGGGCCCGGGAAAGGCGAGGGCAAGCCCTTCCTGATCGTGGCCCCCACCAGCGTGCTGCCGAACTGGGCGGCCGAGGCCACCCGGTTCACGCCCGACCTCAAGGTCGTCACGCTCGGCGACACCCTCGGCCGCCGGGGACAGGAGCTGGCCGACGTCATCGCGGGAGCCGACGCGGTCGTGACCTCCTACACGCTGTTGCGGCTGGACTTCGACGCCTACGGCAGCACCCGCTGGGCCGGCCTGATCATGGACGAGGCGCAGTACGTCAAGAACCACCAGTCCAAGGCCTACCAGTGCGCCCGCAAGCTGCCGTCGTCGTTCAAGGTGGCGATCACCGGCACGCCGATGGAGAATAACCTGACCGAGCTGTGGTCGCTGCTGTCGGTCACCGCGCCGGGGCTGTTCCCCAACCCGGAGCGGTTCCGCGACTTCTATGCCCGCCCGATCGAACGGGGCGGCAACGCCGAGCTGCTGGCCCAGCTGCGCCGCCGCATCCGGCCGCTGATCAAGCGGCGGACCAAGGAGCAGGTCGCCGCCGACCTGCCGGACAAGCAGGAGCAGGTCCTCGACGTGGACCTGGACCCCCGTCACCGCAAGCTCTACCAGACCCACCTGCAGCGCGAGCGGCAGAAGGTGCTGGGGCTGCTGGGCGACGTCGACCGTAACCGGTTCACGATCTTGCGGTCGCTGACGCTGCTGCGCCAGCTCTCACTGCACGCCGGGCTGATCGACGCCGAGCAGGCCGAGGTCCCCTCGGCGAAGATCGACGCGCTCGTGGAGCAGGTGCTCGACGTGGCCGGAGGCGGGCACCGGGCGCTGGTGTTCAGCCAGTTCACCCGGTTCCTGCGGCTGGCCCAGCAGCGGCTGGAGGCGGCCGGGATCGAGTGCTGCTACCTGGACGGGGCGACCGTCAACCGGGCGGCGGTGCTGGAGTCGTTCAAGACCGGCACCGCCCCGGCGTTCCTGATCTCGCTGAAGGCGGGCGGGTTCGGCCTCAACCTGACCGAGGCCGACTACGTGTTCCTCCTCGACCCGTGGTGGAACCCGGCGACCGAGGCGCAGGCGGTGGACCGGACGCACCGCATCGGCCAGACGAGGAACGTGATGGTCTACCGGCTGATCTCCAGCGGGACGATCGAGGAGAAGGTGATGGCGCTCAAGGCCCGCAAGGCCGAGCTTTTCACCTCCGTCATCGACAGCGAGGGCGCGTTCAGCTCGGCCCTGGACGCCGACGACATCCGCGCCCTCCTCGACTGAATCGTCAACTACCGGTTGACGATCCCTGTGCGTCAACCTAGAGTTGACGACATGGAACAGTTTCCCGTGCCGCTGGACCGGCTCATCGCCTATGTCAAGACGCTCCACCCGGGCGGCGGCCCGCTGGACAACGTGTCGGGCGCCTTCGCCGTCTCGACCCAGCTCGACGAGCAGGGCGATGCCCTGATCGGGCACTTCGTCGACCAGGCGCGCAAGTCCGGCGCCTCCTGGAGCCAGATCGGCGGCGCCATGGGCGTGTCGAAGCAGGCCGCCCAGAAGCGGTTCGTCAACCCCGAGCCGACCGTCAAGCCCGACTTCTCCCGGTTCACGCTGCGGGCGCGCAACGTCCTCGGCGCAGCCAGCCAGCTCGCGGGCCCGGGCGGGGAGATCACGGCCGCGCACCTGGCGGCAGCCCTCCTCGCCGAGCCCAGGGGCGTGGCGGCGAAGGTCGTCGCGGCGGCCGGCATCGCCCCGGACCAGCTCTACGCCGCGACCGGGGCCGGCCCGGCGACGCCGGCGGCGGACTTCCCGGCCGCGCAATTGCTGGAGCTTGACCTCTCCCCGGTCAGCCGGGCGGTCCTCAAGGCATCGCTGCGGGCCGCGCTGCGCCTCGGCCACAACTACATCGGCACCGAGCACATGCTGCTCGGCCTCTTGTACTCCGGCGAGGGGGCAGCGGAGGCCCTCGGCGGGCTTGGGCTGACCGCGCAGCGGGCCGAAGAGCTCGTAGCCGCCGAGATCGCGCAGGTCCAGGCCGCTCGGGGCTAGCCCGGGGAACTGCTAGCGCTGTGGCGGGCCGTCCGCGAACGCCGCTGGCCGTCCCCGCGCGGGGACGGCCAGCGGGTCACGCGGTTGCGGGCGGGCCGCCGGTTACTCCGGGACCAGCGTGGCGGTGGACCGGGTGAGGGTCTGCTTGCGGAAGTAGGCCGGCATCACGAACCGGACCCAGATCCCGGCCAGCAGGCCGACCAGCGCCGACAGGAACGCGATGATGAACACGCCGCCGATGTACCAGTGCGGCCAGAACGGCATCAGCCACGAGGTGTAGCTGTTGTCGCTCGCGAAGTCCCAGTCCGCCCAGACCGACCAGCCGCCGGCCGCGTACATGATCAGCCCGCCCAGGAACGGCAAGATGCCCTGCATCCACAGGTTCCGCTGGCTGTCGCGGAGCGACTTGCGGTAGTACCAGGCGCAGGCGAAGCCGGTCAGGCCGTAGTAGAAGGCGATGTACAGGCCGATGGCAGTCACCGCGTCGGCGATGACGAAGCCGCCCGAGACGTAGTTGAAGATGAGGTACAGGACCGCCGAGATCACGCCCATCGCGATGGTGGAGACGGTGGGCGTGAGGTAGCGCGGGTGCATCTTGGCGAACGCCTGCGGGATCGCCTTGTAGGTCGCCATCGACAGCGTGGTGCGGGCGGTCGGCAAGATGGTCGTCTGGGTCGAGGCGGCCGCCGAGGTGAGCACCATGAGGATCAGCAGCCGGGACAGGAACGTCCCGAACCCGGAGTGGCCGAAGACCGCGCCGCCCAGCACCGACAGCACGTCGCCGGAGTTGTCGCCGTTGCCGAGGCCGATGCCGCTGCCGCCGACGCCCGCGAACGACTGGGCCGCGAAGATCACGATGAAGTAGGTCACCAGCAGGATGAGGGTCGACAAGATGGCCGCCCGGCCCGGGGTCTTCGCCGGGTCCTTGGTCTCCTCGTTGACGGCGACGGCGGTGTCCCAGCCCCAGTAGATGAACAGCATGAGGATGATCCCGCTGACGAAGCCGGTGAAGCCGCCCTGCATCGGGTTGAACCAGGACCAGGCCGGGGTGATCGACACGGCCGGGTGGCTCCCGGTCCCGACCTTGACCAGCGCCGTCACCGAGAAGACCAGCAGCATGACCAGCTCGACGCCGAGCAGGATGCGCTGGAACCACGCGGAGACCTCGATGCCCCGGTAGCAGATCCAGGTCATCGCGGCGATCCAGACCAGGCCGACGAGAAGCACCCAGCCGCTCGTCGCGTTGGTCCCGATGCCGTTCGCGCCGAACAGCAGGAACAGGTACTGCCCAGCTACCTGGGCCAGGCTCGCCATGACCAGCACGTCGGCGGCCACGATGGCCCAGCCCCCGGCCCAGCCCGTCTTGGGCCCGAAGGCCCGGGCGGCCCAGGTGAACGTCGTCCCGCAGTCCGGGTCGGCCTTGTTCATCTCGCTGTACCCGATCGAGGTGAGCACGATCGGGATGAACGCGAGCACGGCGACGATCGGCGCCCCGAGGCCGACGACGGCGACGATGAGGCCCAGCGTCGCCGCCAGGCTATAGGCGGGAGCGGTAGACGCCACGCCCATGACGGTGGCGGAAATCAGCCCGAGCGCTCCGGTCTTCAGGCCCTTTTCGACCTGCAGCTCGCCGGCGGCGGGAGGCAGATCCTTGGCAGTGGCCATAAGGGCACCCCTCTTCCCTGCGCCGAGCGACTGTTTCAGCAGAAAAAGTGTCACTGGACGCGCTTTTCAGTGGCGCAATGATACCAAAACCGCTGGAATCCGCAATGAGCTACGCCTGGCGACTTGGCCGGGTTATTCCCCTGCTCGCACCCGGTTACGCCCAGTAGCCTCATTCGAGCCCGCAGGTCACGCGGGACCCGCCCCACCCGCAGGCCGCGACCGCTACGATCAAGGTCCGCGACCGCCGCCCCCGGGCCTGTTCCCCTAGCCCAGGTGACGCCTGCGCCCGGCATCCACGCTGGTGAGCGGACTGCACCAGCGGTGCCGCCGTCTTCACGGGGCCGACCGGAATTCCACTGCCGGGCCGCGCCTGGCACTCTTGCCGCGTGCTCTAGGTAGGCGGATGGCTACTAGCGCAGATTAGACACGTTTCCCGGCCCGACCCGTCCTGGCTTCCGCGGGGCAAGGGCCGGGAGACTCCCCATTACGCCCACGGCATGCGGCCCTGAACAGGTGAACGAGAGATGGACTTGAAACCGGATGAGATGACCGACAGCGAACTGGCCCAGGCCCTCAAGGCAGCGTCCGGGGACCGCCTGGCCGAGCTGACCCGGGAGCGCGACGAGCGCCGCGTGATCCGCGCGAGCATTCGCCCGTACGTCCCGGTGCAGGCCAGGCGCTCGGGTGCTGCCAGCGAGCCGTAGCCCGCCCGCCCGGCCAGTGCCCCGCCCGGGGCCATGGCGTGGCGCCCGGCGAGCGTAGACTCTCGCATGGCAGTAGCTGCCATAGCAGTATTCGCGACGCGAGCGAAGGGCGTGACCCCCATGGCCATCGAGCTTGACAACTCCTTCACCGTTCCCGTTCCACCGGAGAAGGCATGGGACGTCCTGCTCGACGTGGAGCGGGTCGCCCCCTGCATGCCGGGTGCCAGCGTCCTGTCGGTCGATGGCGACGCGGTCGAGGGCCAGGTCAAGGTCAAGCTCGGCCCGCTGTCGCTGACCTACAAGGGCACCGCCAAGTTCGTGGACAAGGACCAGGCGAACTACACGATCGTGCTGGACGCCTCGGGCAAGGAGACGCGAGGCGCGGGTACCGCGTCGGCATCGGTGAACGCCGTCCTCAAGGCGGGCGACGAGGCCGGCACGACGACCGCCACCATCCATACCTCCCTCAACGTGACCGGCCGGCCGGCGCAGTTCGGCCGCTCGCTGCTGCCGGAGATCAGCGGCAAGCTGATCGCGCAGTTCGCGGAGAACCTGGCCGCGCTGATCTCCGCCGACGAGGCCGGGCCGGCGGCTGAGGCTGACGCTGGCACCGCGGCTGGCGCTAGCACCGCGACCGCGGCGGGGACCGAGGCGGGGACGGGGACCGCGGGCGAGGGCGGCGCTGAGGCCGCTCCGACCGCGGATGCCGTCGCCGATGCCGCCCCTTCCGCCGCTGCTCCGGCCACCCACCAGCCCGTCACCCCCCCGCCGGCCCCGCAGCAGGAGCAGTCGCTGAACGCCTTCAAGTTCATCGTCTTGCCGGTCTTGAAGCGCGTCGCCCCGGCGGCCGCGGGCGCGGCTGCCGTCGGCGGGATCGTCCTGGCCGTCCGCCGGTTCCTGCGGCGCCGGGGCGCCTGACCCGCACCGCCCGGTAGCCCGGCGCTCCCCCGGCGTCAGCGGACGAGAACCTCGGTCAGCGGCAGGGATGAGTCGGCCGGGATGTCCAGCGGCGAGGGCTCGAGCCCAGCCGCCACGATCGAGGACCCGAGCGCCGCGACCATTGCCCCGTTGTCAGTGCACAAGCCCGGCCGGGGGACCCGGACCCTGATCCCGGCCGCCTCGCAGCGGTCAGCGGCCAGGGCGCGCAGCCGCGAGTTGGCGGCCACCCCGCCGCCGATCACCAGGTGGTCCACGCCGTGCGCCTGGCACGCGGCGACTGCCTTGCGGGTGAGCACGTCCGCCACCGCTTCCTGGAACGACGCGGCGACGTCAGCCACCGGCACGTCCAGGCCGGCGTCGCGCCGGGCCTCGACCCAGCGGGCAACGGCCGTCTTGAGCCCGGCGAACGAGAAGTCCAGTGTCCCGTCGTGCAGCTTGGCCCGCGGGAACCTGACCGCGTCGGCCGCCCCCTCGCGGGCGGCGCGGTCGATCGGCGGCCCCCCGGGGAACGGCATTCCCAGTACCCGGGCCACCTTGTCGTACGCCTCGCCCGCGGCGTCGTCGATCGTCGAGCCGAGCGGCTCGACATCGCCGGTGACCGACGGCACCAGCAGCAGCGAGGAGTGGCCGCCGGACACCAGCAGCGCCACGCAGGGCTCGGGCAGCGGCCCGTGCTCAAGCTGGTCCACGGCCACGTGCGCAGCGAGGTGATTGACGCCGTACAGCGGCTTGCCGAGCGCCCAGGCGTACGCCTTGGCCGCCGCGACCCCGACCATGAGCGCCCCGGCCAGTCCCGGCCCGGCGGTCACCGCGACCGCGTCAATGTCGGCCGGCTTCACCCCGGCCTTGGCGAGCGCGCCCTCGATGACGGGAACCATGGCCTCCAGGTGCGCCCGGCTGGCGACTTCGGGGACCACCCCGCCGAAGCGCGCGTGCTCGTCCATGGAGGACGCTATTTCATCGGCGAGCAGCTCCCGGCCGCGCACGATTCCCACGCCGGTCTCATCGCACGATGTCTCAATCCCCAGTACCAGTGGCTCGTCACTCACGACGCAGCAAGATCCTTCCGCATCACGATGGCGTCCACGTTCGCGGGCTGATAGTAGCCGCGCCGCACGCCGATCTCGGTGAACCCACGCCGCAGGTACAGCCCCCGCGCTCGCGGATTGTCCTTCCGCACCTCCAGGAACACCTCATCGCAGCGGCGCCGCCGGGCCTCGCCGGTCAGGGCCTCGAGGAGGGCCGACCCGATTCCCTGTCCCCAGGCGGCCTGCGCTACCGCGATCGTCAGCACGTCCGCCGTCCCGCCCTTGCCGGGCGCGCCGGGCACGAACATCATTCCCGCGTACCCGGCCAGCCGGAGCTGCCTCGCCGCCCCCGGCCCGGCCTCCGCCACCAGGTAGAGCCGCAGTTCCGGGGGCTGAGCGACCTCCTCGGCGAACATCTCCGGCCGCCAGGCGTCCTCGGGGAACAGCTCATGCTCCAGCGCCATCACCGCCTCCAGGTCCGCGGCGAGCATCGGCCGCAGCCGGGTGGCCACCTCAGCCGCCCGGCTGAACGGCTTCGCGCCGGTCACGCCCCGCCCCTGGCCGGGCCGCGCGGGCGCGACGGCGGCGGGGTCCCGGTGACGCGCTTGGGCGCGCCGGGCTCGCGGGCGTCCGGGCGGCGCAGGTACAGCGGCTCCGGCGCCAGCAAGGGCACCCGGCGGCCGGACTGGCCGGGCGAGCCCGCGCCGAGCTCGGCCGCCACGACCCGGGCCAGCGTCGCCGCGGCCGGGTACTGCGGTCCCTCGACGGCCTCGAAAAGGTCCCGGTAGAGCCAGGCACCCTCGCCGACGGCGGGCAGGGCGTCGCGGCCGGCGACGTCAGCCGGGCGGTCGACCAGCGGCCCGGCCAGCCGTCCGGCCTCGTCGTAGCGGGCGTAGTACACCTCGCGGCGCCGGGCGTCGGTGGCCACGAGGAACCGCCGTCCCGTGCCCGCGGTGACGGTGACGTCGGCGGCGATGATGTCGAGCGAGCAGGCACCGTGCACCGGGATGCCAAGCGCGGACCCCAGCACCCGCGCGGTCACCAGGCCCACCCGCAGGCCGGTGTACGGGCCGGGGCCGACGCCGACCGCGATGGCGGTGAGGTCGGCGCGCTCCGCCCCGGCCTCGTCCAGCACCTGGGCGATGGCGGGCATCAGCAGTTCCGCCTGGCGGCGCTTGTCGACGGTGGTCGCCTGGGCGAGCACTCGCGTCCCGTCATGCAGCGCAACCGTGACCGCGGGGGTCGCGGTATCAAGTCCTAGCAGCAGCACGGATTGAGCGTACCCGCGCCGCCAGCGCTATTTCGTCGGAAGCCTGGCAGCGGCCTCGGTCGCGGCCTGGCGGGCGGCGCTCGCCAGCACGGACATGCTGACCGGCCCGTAGACGGTGCCGTCCTTCGTCTTCGCCTGGTCGATGCCATTCACCGTGGCGGTCACCAGGACGTTGTGGTACCGGACGATGACGGTCGCCTTGTAGGTGGTCGCGCCGTTGACGTTGAAGACCTGGGTTCCGGAGAAGGCCGTGTCGCCGAGGCCGCTGACCTGGGTGATGGTCGCGGCCGGCTGGCCGCTGTTGGCGGCGGGCTTTTGCAGGAGCTGGAGGTCGTTGGCGTAGGCGTCGATCGCGGCGAACGTCGCGCTGCCGTCGCCGCTGGCCAGGCCGCTGGGCGAGAAGGCGCTGACGTCGACCTCGATCACCCGGTAGGTCGGCGCGTGGTCCAGCGTCCAGGTGCACTGGCTGTCGGCCCCGCCGTTCAGCGGCGGCGCGGCGATCTGCGGCTGGCTGCCGCTCAGGTACTGGGTGAGGGTAGCGGTGGAGACCGACTTGCAGGCGTCGGGCACCTGCTGGATCTCGCCGGGCAGGAACGTCGTGACCAGCGACCCGAAGTTAGGCGAGTTGGACTTGGCTCCGCCGGTGCCGAACACGAGGTAGGCGATGACCGCGATGGCCACCACGAAGACGCCACCCGCGCCGATGAACAGCAGGCGCTTGCGCGGCCGGGGGTCCGGTGAGCCGTCACCGCCGCGCTGCGCCCACCGCTTGGAGAAGGCCTCCATCGGGTCGTCGGTGATCTCGTCGTCATCCGTCGCCACCCCGGCCCCGCGCGGCCGGCCGGCGCGGTCCTGGCCCGCGCGCGGGCGCCTGCCTGCCTGCTCGTCTGGCGCCCGCCCGCTGGCACCGCCCGGCGAGGCGGCGGCCGGGCGGCCGGGGATGGGCCCGGGCGCCTGCCGCCCGGACGGCCGGTCGGCGTACGGCGAGTCTGCGTACTGCGGGTCCGCGTACTGCTGGCTGCTCATCGGGGACTCGCCCGCGTACTGCTGGGGCTGGCTGTACTGCCGGGGCGAGCTGGACTGCTGGGGCTCTGCGGAGCGCTCCGGCTGGCCGTCCGGCACCACGTACTGCTCGGGCGCTGCATACTGCTCGGGCGCCGCGTACTGGCCCGATTCGGCGTACTGGCCCGGTTGCGCGTAGCCCTCCGGCTGCTGGCCCTGGCCGCTCCAGGCGCGGGTGGCGTCGGGGGCGTCGCCCCAGCCGCCGGCGTCCCGGTCGGAGCTATGCCGTCCCCGGCTCCCGGGCACGCCCGGGGGCAGGCCGCGGTTGTCGGAGTCGCTGAGCCGCCGGTCGCGGATGGGCTCGAGGTCGGGGAACTCGCGCTCCTCCGGCGGGACGGCCTCGCGCCCCTGCCAGTCCGGCCCATCGCTGCCGTGCCGTGCTCGGCGGCCTCGTGGGCGGTCAGGGAATGACCCGTGGGCAGTCACGGAGTGCCTCCGGAGGGTAGACCGTCAGAGCAGCTAGAACGTACAAACCGGAACTTGTACAGGTCCGAACTATAGACGATCGATCACATCCGCGCGGCTCAACCGCATGTCCTGCCATCGCGGTCCTATTCCGCTGATGCACACGGTCCGGGGCTGGTCACCCCCGATGGTGATCTCCAGCCGATTAGCGGACAATCCCTCCGCGAGGCCCTCGCCCCACTCCACCACGGTGACCGAGGAGTCGGTGTCGGCGTCCAGGTCCAGGTCGTCCAGTTCCAGGACGCTGCCCAGCCGGTAGGCGTCCACGTGCACCAGCGGGATCCCCTGCCCGCGGCCGCCCGCCGGCGGGTGCACCCGGGCGATCACGAAGGTCGGGGACGTAACGGGGCCGCGCACGCCCAGCCCCGCCCCGATGCCCTGCGTGAGGGTGGTCTTGCCCGCGCCGAGCGGGCCGCTGAGGATGACGAGGTCACCTGCCCGCAACTGGCCCGCGAGCCGCCGGCCGAGGTCGCGCATGTCCTCACCGGTGGCGATGGTGATCTCCTCGTTCATGGGCACGTGGCTCCTGAGTAGGTCCGGGGTATCCGGGGGCCGAGGCCGGTGACGATCTCATAGGAGATGGTGCCGAGCTCCTCGCCCCATTCCTGGGCAGTCGCCTCGCCGCCGTCTCCTGGGCCGAAAAGCACCACCTCGTCGCCGGTGGCGACGGGCTCATCGCCGAAGTCAATGACGAACTGGTCCATGCACACCGTCCCGGCGACGGGCCAGCGCCGCCCGCGCGCGAACGCGAGCCAGTGGCCCCGCGCCGTACGCGGGATGCCGTCGGCGTAGCCGAGCGGGACCAGCCCGAGGGTGGTCTCGGCGGTCGTCACGTACCGGTGGTTATAGGACACCCCGGTGCCGGCTGGCACCCGCTTGACCTGCACCAGCGTGGCCCGCAGGGTCATGGCGGGGCGCAGCCAGGGCGGCGCCCCGCCCGGGAGGGTCGAGATCCCGTAACTGCCGCCGCCGATCCGCGCCAGGTCGTAGCGTGACTCCGGGACGGTCAGGGCGGCGGCGGTGTTGGCGATGTGGCGTACCTCGGGGGTTACCCCCGCCTTCTCGGCGTGCTCCACTGCCTCGCGGAACGCGCCGAGCTGGGCGGCGATGGACGGGTTGCCAGGATCGTCGGATGAGGCGAAATGCGACCATAGCCCGACGACCCGCACCAGCCCGGCGTCCTGGGCGGCCAGGGCCGCGCCGACCAGCGAGGGCCAGTCGGCGCTGGTCGCCCCGCCCCGGCTCAGCCCGGTGTCCGCCTTGAGGTGCAACCGGGCCGG
>DATBEM010000023.1:0-27445 GCA_036276115.1 Trebonia sp. | reverse complement strand
CAGCCCGGCCAGCCTGGCCCGGCTCGTGATCATGACAGCGGCCGTGCCGTCACTGGGGATCAGGGGGACCACCTGGCCCTCGCTGGCCACGTCGTCGAGCACCACCAGGACCCGGCGGCCGGCCAGCATGTTCCGGTAGGTCTCGACCCGGGCGTCGAGGCCCTCGGGGAGCTGGGAGTCCGGCAGGCCGAGCATGCGCAAGAAGCGCTCCAGGACTCGCAGGGGGCTCACCGGGTGCGGCTCGGCCCCGTGCATGTTCGCGAACAGCTGGCCGTCGGGGAACGAGCCGGCGATCTCGTGCGCCGCGTGCACGGCCAGGCGCGTCTTGCCGGTCCCGCCCTTGCCGGTGATCACCACGATGGGCGCGGCGCTGGCGGCGCTGCCGCCGGCCTGCTGGGCCAGGCGGCGGCGGATCTGCCTGAGCTGCGCGGCCCGGCCGGTGAAGTCGGCGATGTCGGCCGGCAGCAGGCTCGGGGTCGGCAGCTTGGCCGGGTGCGCCACGGTCGCTTCCGGGCGCAGCTGCAGCGTGGGGTCGGCGCTGCGGATCGCCCCGTCCAGCTGGCGCAGGTGCTGGCTGGGGTCGATGCCCAGCTCCTCGTCCATGGTGCGCCGGGCCTGCTGGTAGACCTCGTGCGCCTCGGCCGCCTGCTCGCAGCGGTACAGCGCCAGCATGAGCTGGCCGCGTAGCCGCTCGCGCAGCGGGTGCTCGCTGACGAGCTCGGTGAGCTCGCCGACCAGCTCGTAGTGGCGGCCGAGCTCCAGCTCCAGCGCGATCCGCTCCTCGGTGGTGGACAGGTGCTGCTCGTCCAGCCGGTGCGCGGCGGCCCGCAGCAGCGCGCTGTCGATGCCGTCGAGGGTCGGCCCGCGCCACAGCCGCAGCGCGTCGCGGTACCGCGCCATCGCCAGGTGCGGCGCGTCGGCGTCGCGGGCGGCGCGGGCGGCGAGCAGGAGGCCGTCGAACCGCTCGGCGTCGAGCCGCCCGGGCTCCACCGTGAGCACGTACCCCTGCGGGTGAGTGGTGAGGACCGGGCGGCCGCTGACCGCGGCGAAGGTGCGGCGCAGCGAGGAGATGCTGATCTGGACCTGGGCACGGGCGGTGGGCGGCAGTTCCTCGCCGTAGACGGCCTCCAGCAGCCGGTCCAGCGCCACGACCTTGTTCGCGCTGAGCAGCAGCGTGGCCACGACGACCTGCTGCCTGGTGCCACCTAGGTCGAGCCGCTCGGCCCCGGCCGTAACATCGAGCGGCCCAAGGATCTTGAAATCCAATGTCGGCTCCGCAGCGGGATAGCGGCCAACACGCGTGTTTTGGCCGGATGCCTAGTTATCGCTTAGGTGCGCCGCTCATCACGCGGCGTCCGGCACCGCTGGCATTACAGATTATGTTCTGACTCAGTACAGACTGTCAGGGACAAACCCGCATGTCAAGCGGGTGCACGGATGCCGGCCAGGTCGGCCGGCGATCGCCCGCCCCGCTAGCACGGGGACCCCGCCGGGCCAGTGATGACGGCGTGGTTTCGGTGTACGATTTCGGTGGGGGTACCGGTCATGGCCGGTACGCGGAACCGTTCCTTGATAGCCAGGGCCATCGGCGCCAGCACGCATGAACTGCTGAGCGCGAGGCATCGGCTGCGCGTTGGGGTGAGGTGGCGTGGAGCGGCTAAGTACGCGCGTGGGGATCGAGCCGGGCGCGGGCCTTGTCGGCCGGTTCGGGGACCTCGCCATCCTGGTCCTGCCCGGCCAGGAAGACGGCGCGGCCGATGCCACCGAGTCGCTCCTGGGCATCGCCGCCAGCGCGTCCGACGCGCAGGTGCCGCCGGGCAAGATCGCGGCCCGCCTGGCCACCTGGGCCATTGGCCGGATGGACGAGGGCCACATCGCCTTCGCGATCGTGGCCCCGGTTCCCGACGGCGTCTGGATGTTCCTGCGCGGCGCCGTCTGGTGCACGGTCACCGAGCGCGGCGCGACCCGCCAGGTGTCGGGCCAGCAGGCCCTCACCTGGGTTGACCAGACCGTGCCGGACTCGTTCGAGGAGATCGCGATCGGCGGCACGGCCGACCGGCCGGTGCGGCCCGACCCGCTGTCGGACCTGCGCGCGGGCGTTGTTCCCGGGCAGGGCTTCACGCTGCGGCGGGTCAGCGTCCCGGCTTCCCCGGGCACGCCAGTCCCGGACAAGCCGGCCGCCCCGGCCCCGGAGGCCGCGCCCGAGGCCCCGGCCCGCAAGCCCCCGGCGGTGCCGCCCAAGGCGCCCTCGCCCAAGGCGCCTTCCCCCAAGGCGCCCTCGCCGCAGGGGCCGGGCCCGGCGCCCGCAGTGGTGGCCCCGCCCAAGGCGCAGCTGCTGATGGAGCGCTCGACTGGGCCAGTCAAGGTCCCGCTGGGCGTGCTGTCGGCCGAGGGCGGCCCGGTCATCACCCTGGACCGGGCCTACGTCCTTGGCCGCGAGCCTCGCGCCGAGCGCGCGGTCGACCGCGGGACCGTCTCCCCGGTCCTGCTGCAGGACGCCGGCAACGTGATCTCGCGCGTCCACGCGTATATCTTCGTCGAGGGCCCGGTCGTGCTGGTCCTGGACGCCGCATCGGCCCACGGGACCTTCATCAGCGCTCCCGGCGACAAGGAATGGACGCGGATCGGCAGCGAGCCGGTCCCGTTGCCGCCGGGCTGGAGCCTGCGCATCGGCGGGAAGGTTTTCACGTTCACGGCCATCGGGTCCCGCGATGGCCGGTAGCCCGGCCGCGGGGGAGGGCGGCCCCGTCCCGGCCACCCTCGTGACCGGGGCCGGGGCCGGGGGAGTGCCCCGGCCGGCGACCCCCGTCTACGACTGGCTGGTGGTCGGCCGTGAGTGCGCCGGCATCGACCCGGGGCACCGGCTGGTCATCGACGACCCGGCCGTCTCCCGGATCCACCTGGGGCTGCGGCTGGACTTCGAGCTGGACCAGGCCTGGCTGACCGACCACAGCACGAACGGCACCCGGCTCAACGGCAAGCGGATCGCGCACTCGATACCGGTCCAGATCAGGCCGGGTGACCTGGTCCGGGTGGGGGGCACGGAGCTGCGGTTCCGCTCGGGCCGGTTCGCGGCCGCGCCCGGCCCCGGCCCGGCCGACCGCGACAAGACGGTCCGCGAGATCGCCGTGCCGGAGATGGTCATGGTGGTCGGCGACATCGCCGGGTTCTCCACGATCGCCGAGCTCACCGACGGCCGCGCGCTCCTGGAAGGGATCGACGTCCTCTACGCCGGGCTGGGGAAGATCCTTTCCCGGCACCAGGGCACGCTCAGCAACTACGTCGGGGACGCCTTCTTCGCGACCTGGGAATCGCACTCCTTCCTGGCCCCGGAGGAGCCCGGGCCAGGCGGCCCGGCGGCGGCGGCCGCCCGCGCGGCGCTGTCCTTCGCGGTGGAGGCGGCCGAGGCGGTCCCGCGGATCGGGGCCGGCCTTGGCCTGCGCGATCCCGGCGGCGGCCCGGTGCGCATGGGCTGGGGAGTGGCGCGCGGCCCGGCCGCGGTCAGCCACCTGACCCAGATGCTGGTGACGGTGCTCGGCGACGCGACGAACGTGGCCTTCCGCCTGGCGAGCCTGGCCGGCCGCGACGGCCGGCCCGACGTGCTCGTGACGGGGGCCGTCCACCAGGTGGCGGCGGCGAGCTTCGCCTTCACGCCGCCGTCGGCGATCCAGGTCAAGGGCCGCGCCCAGCCCGTCGAGGTGCTGGGCGCGAGCCGCCTGTGAGGCCGGGCCCCGTGCGGCCGGGCCCGGTGCGGTCAGGGCAGGGCCGGGACCAGGCCGCCGTCCTTCAGGCGCCCCCAGTGCCCGCGCCGTAGCTCCAGGACCAGCGGCGGCGGGATCGCGGCGCGTGACTTGACCGCGGCGGTGACCGCCGCCATCGTCTCGGGGTCGGTGCCCAGCACGATGCCGCCGGCCGCCCGGCCGTTGGAGATCACCAGCCGCCGGTAGGACGGCGCCGCCGGGTCGGGGTCCTCGTGGACCACGACGACGTCACCGGGCCGGGCCGCTACCTGGCCGATCGAGAACAGGTCGAGGCCCACGCCCTTGAGGATGGTCGCCGGGACCTCCGCGACCAGGGACGTGTTGCCGCCCAGGGCGTTCACCGCGGCGGCCTCGCCCTGCTTGGCCGCGATCGGCCACAGCCCGAAGACCTGCGCGCCGTGCTCGGCGACGTCGCCCGCCGCGAATACGCCGGGGACCGATGTCTCCATGCGGTCGTTGACGATGACGCCGCGGTTGACGGCGATGCCCGCCTGCCGCGCGAGCTCGACGTTCGGCCGGATCCCGACCGCGGCCAGGAAGATGTCGCTGCGCAGCGTGCGGCCGTCCTTCAGGCTGACCCCGCGGACCCGGTCGTCCCCGGTCAGCGCCTCCGATTCGGCCCGGTACAGCACCTGCAGGCCGATGCGGGCGAAGTGCGCGTGCACCAGCTCGCTGCAGTGCTCGTCGATCTGGCGTGACAGCAGCCGCTGGCCGCGCTCGAGCACGGTCACCCGCAGCCCGAGCTCGTGCAGCGAGTGGGCGGCCTCCAGGCCCAGCAGGCCACCCCCGGCCACCACCGCCTCGCGGGCGCCGTGCTGCTGGACGTAGGCCCTGATCGCCAGGGCATCGCCGGCGCTGCGCAAGACGAAGCTGCCCGGGCGGCCGAACCCGCCGACCGGGGGCTGGGTGCTGCTGCTGCCCATGGCCAGGATCAGCCGGTCGTAGGCAATGGTGTCGCCGGTGGCCAGGAACACCCGCCGGGACGCGAGGTCGATCCGGCTGGCCACGGTGTTCAGCCAGGCGACGACCTGGTGCTCGTCATACCACTGCTCCGGCAGCAGGGTCAGGCCCTGCATCGCCGACCGGCCGTACACCAGCCGGGAGATCCCCATCCGGTTGTACAGCGGGTGGGACTCGCTGCCGACCACGTGGATCTCGCAGTCCGGGTGGCCGCGCCGGATGAAGTCGGCCGCGGTGACGCCGGCGATGCCGTTGCCAATGACGGCCACGCTCACGATCGACCGGTCGAAGTGGGCCACCTTCCCCGCCTGGGGACGGCCGGGCTCGGGGGTGAGGGAGACCCGCACCGGCCCGGACTGCAGCCGGGCGACGCACGCCATCCGGGTATTGTCGGCGTGCCCCAGCCTGCGCAGCGTGTTCTGCTCATCCTCGTCCGGCGCGGTCAGGCAGTCGCCGCCGGCGAGCACCGCGACCGGGTCGGCGCCGCACACCCCCATCCGGCAGCCGGCCTCGATCGGCTGGCGCTCCCGCTCGGCCAGGGCGAGCAGGCTCATCCCCGGCTCGGCCCGCGCGGGCTTGTCGCTGCCGGCGAAGCCGACCTCGATCCCGTCCGACTCCGCCGCCCGCTGGGCGACCTTCGCGGCCCGGGGGCTGATCTGGATCACCGGCAGCGCGGGCCGGGAGGCGGCGTCGTCCTCGTACTGGCGTCCCTTGACGTAGGTCCGGGCGATCCAGAACAGCGACAGCACCGCCACGATCACCCGGATCGGCCACGGCAGCCACGGCCAGCGGACGCCGGTGATGGTGGTGAACGAGCCCGACAAGGTGACGCCGGAGAACCAGTAGAAGATGTTGATGGCGGCCGAGGCCCAGACCGCGACGGCGACGGTGGTGTCCACCGGCACCAGCGCCTGCAGGGCGTAGAAGGCGCCCACGCTCCCCAGGAAGAACAGCGCGAGCCGCAGGTAGACCTCCGGCAGCGCGAGGCCCGGGTGGCTGACGAGCAGGAAGAAGCCCAGGACGTAGCCCGGCAGCGCCCCGACGAACAGCTTGCGCGGGGCGGTCCAGTCCGGGTCGGGGTCGTGCAGGTCCGCCTGGTAGGCGACGCTGGGCCGGAAGTCATAGCAGTTCTTCGTGCACCCGACGCACGGCTGGCAATGGCTGTTGGGCACCGTGACGAACGGCGTCTGGCCGTAGACGCGCTGCAGCGGCAGCAGCGGGCAGGTGCTGGAGCACCAGCCGCTCTTGCCCTTGAACGCGATGCCGGCGAAGAACGCGCTGATGATCGTCACCAGCAGCAGCACGCTCAGGCCGGCCCCGTTGCTGTTGAAGAAGGCGATGCGGGCGCTGGTGATCCCGAAGAACAGCCCGATGGAGATCAGCGCGCCATAGCGGCGCAGCCAGTCCGGCGCGGTGAGCGCCCGGGTGAAGCTGAGCCACCGCGGCGCCTGGTTGGAGGCGGCCAGCGGGCAGATGTTGCGCCACAGCCCCGGGGCGGTGAAGAACAAGATGGGCAGCAGCGGCACGATCACCTTGAAGAACCAGAACTGGCCGCCGGCCGGGCGGATGAACAAGGTGACGCACAGGGCGAGGTACGCCACCACGCTGGCGATCCGGACCCCGTGCCAGGCCCGGACCGGGATCCGCCGGCGCATCTCGGTGTAGGCCGGGAACAGCGGCTCGCCCGCGCGCGGCCCGGTGCCCAGCGCGCGCGCCCACAACGTGGCCACCGCCGAGGGAGCCGGCGGCGGCGCGACCGGGGCCGGCGGGGGCGGCGGCAGCACCAGGGCGGGCAACTGCCCGGGGCGCATCGTCCGCATCGCCATCGGCGCCGCGGCCATCTCCTGGCGGCCGACCATCACGATCTCGGTGCTGCCCAGGCGGACCACCGCGCCGGGCTCCAGGACCACCCGGCCGGTGACCGGCGTCCCGTTGACCTGGGTTCCGTTCCGGCTGCCGAGGTCGACTACCGACAGGGCAACCGGGGTCGGGACCAGGCGCAGGTGGCGCCGGGAGACGCTGTCGTCGGACAGGTTCTCGCCGTCGCACTCCCGGCCGACTTCGATCGCGTGGTGCAAGACGACCCGGCGCACTGGCTTTCCCAGCTCCCGGATCTCGATGATCGGCGGCCCGGCCACTAGTTCTCCCCGGCGGTCGAAGGGGCACGCTGGGCGGCGCGCAGCCGCTGGGCCAGGATCCGGCCAAGGTCGAACAGCAGCCGCCGGGCGAGGTCCGGCCGGGCCACGGCCAGGGCGTCGAACTCGGTCGGCGTCAGCTCGGCGAGGACGGCGGCCGTGGCCGCGCGCACGTGGGCCGAGCGGACGCCGCCATCGAAGAAGGACAGCTCCCCGATCACGCTGCCCGCCTCGACCAGGGCGATCCGCTTGTACCCGCGCCGGCCCCGGGGAGCCAGCACCTCAAGCTGGCCCTCCAGGACGATGTAGAGCGACTGCTCCCGCGAGCCCATGGTCACGACGGTGTCGCCGGGACCGAACCGCCGGTCACGGCCGTGCCGGAGCAGGACCGCCCACTCGTCGTCGGTGGCGTCCCCCAGCAAGAGCTCGACCTTGGCCGGCGCGGCGGGCGACTGGTCCGGATAGTCAAAGAACGAAGACACGTAGCATCCCCGGGACATGCCTGCGCGTGGGCTTTTCGCAGGTACTTCGACTAAGAGAGGGACCCCGCGCCCGGCTGATACAGCAGCCGGGGACAACGCTCAACTTTCCCACGGGAATCAGGGATGGCCGCCGCCCGGGCGGGGCTCGCTTGGCAAGGGCCCGCGCCTCACGGCTTCCGGCTTCCGGGCCGTTGCCAGTCCGCCCGCCGCGGTGCCCGGCTCCGGGCCCGCCCGGCCGGCCATCCCGCCACGCCCGCCCCGGCCGCGTTGATGACCCCGACCACCTCGTGGCCCGGAACCCGGTCCCCGGCACCGGCCTGGTGCGGCTGGACGCTGAAGGTGTCGGTGTGGCAGATCCCGCACGCCTCGACGCGGATCCGGACCTGCCCGGGGGCCGGCTCGACCAGCTCGCGGACCGATGGCCGCAGGGTCCCGTCCGGCGCGACCTCGATGACCTTGTACGTGGACATGACGGGCCCTCCTGGCTGAGTAGGCCGGCCTCGATCAATATGGTCGGTCATCTTGAATGAAGCGGAGCTGGGGCCTCACGCGCGCGGAACGCCGGCTAGCGGGAGCCGGAGACGGCCGACAGGGCCAGCGGCAGGGTCGCCTGGAGGAAGTTCCGCAGCGGCGCCGCGGACCTGGCCCCGCGGGCCCGCGGGGCCGCGCCCTCGTAGCCGTCCAGGAGTGCCCAGGCCAGCTCCTCGGCGTCAATGCCGCCGGTGCCCGCCATGTCGGCCGCCTGCCGCAGGTTCCGGGCGATGAGCCCCGACCACTGGCGGTATATGCCGGCGGTCTGCCGCGAAGGAGCGGCGTCTCATCCGATGACTCGGCCGCGAAGTTCGCGATCATGCACCCGTTGATCACCGGGGCGCCGCCGATGGCGTCGGCCATGAACTCGAAGTGCGCCCGGAGCCGGTCCGCCGGGCGAGCAGTCCAGGGGGCTTGCCGCAAGGCCCCGGTCGTGCCGCATAATCACTGGCTGGAACCGCAAGCCCATGACGGCGGCCACACGGGGAGAGACCAGATGACCGGAAGCTACGTGCTGGACCTGGCGGAGATCGACGCGACGAGGGTCGCGCTCGCGGGCGGCAAGGGCGCGAACCTGGGCGAGCTGGCCCGCATCGGCGGCACCGGGGTCCCGCCCGGGTTCTGCGTCACCACGGTCGCCTTCCGCCGCGTCATGGCGGCCGTGCCCGGGACCGGCGAACTGCTTGACCGGCTCGCGCGAGCCGGCCGCGGCGACCGCCCGGCCCGCTCGGCGCTCAGCGCCCAGGTCCGGGCCGCCATCGAGGGCGCCGTCGTCCCGGGCGACCTGGCGGCGGAGATCAGCCGGGCGGTGGCGGCGCTCGGCGGCCAGGTCGCCTGCGCCGTCCGGTCCAGCGCGACGGCGGAGGACCTGCCGACGGCGTCGTTCGCGGGCCAGCACGACTCCTACCTGGGCGTCGCCGGGCCGGCCGCGATCATCGCCCATGTCCGCCGGTGCTGGGCGTCCCTGTTCAGCGAGCGGGCGGTGGCCTACCGGCAGCGGGGCGGCTTCGATCACCGGAAGGTCGCGATGGCCGTCGTCGTGCAGGCGATGGTGGTCCCGCGGGCGTCGGGGGTCTTGTTCACGGCCGACCCGGTCACCGCGAACCGGAAGGTCATCGCGATCGAGGCGGTCCCCGGGCTGGCCGAGGACCTCGTATCCGGCCGCGCGAGCGCGGACGCTTACCAGGTCAGGGACGGTCAGGTCACCGAGCGCAGGCCCCCGGGGGCGTCCCTGCTGGCCGACGAGCAGGTGCTGGCGCTGGCGCGGCTCGGACGGCGGATCGAGGCGCACTTCGGGGTCCCGCAGGATATCGAGTGGTGCCTGGCCGGCGAGGAGGTCGCCGTCGTGCAGAGCCGCGCGATCACCACGCTGTTCCCCGTCCCCGAGGCAAGCGACGGCGGCAACCGCGTGTACCTGTCGGTCGGCCACCAGCAGATGATGACGGACGCGATGCGGCCCCTGGGGCTGACCCTGTGGCAGCACACGGCGGCGGCGCCCATGCTCGCGGCCGGCGGCCGGCTGTTCGTTGACGCCACCCGGCGGCTCGGCTCGCCGCAGACCCGCGCGGACCTGGTGAAGCTGCTGGGCACGGCCGACCCGCTGACCGGGGACGCGCTGCAGCGCCTCATCGAACGGGGCGACTTCATCCCCGAGGTCCCGGCGGGCGACCCGGCCGGGGCGCCCCCGCGCCGGGCGACCGCCGGCGGCCCGCCCGACCCGGTCGAGGCCGACCCGGCCATCGTCACCGCGATCACCGGCCGGGCCGAGACGTCCCTGGCGGCCCTGCGGCGCGACATCCGGGGCAGGCGCGGCCAGGACCTGGCCGACTTCATCGCGGCCGACGCCGCCGAACTGAAAAGGCAGGTGTTCTCCCCGGAAAGCCTGCGGGTGATCATGGCCGGGATGGACGCCAGCGGGTGGCTGAACGACCACCTGCGCGAGTGGCTGGGCGAGAAGAACGCCGCTGACGCCCTCACCCGGTCCGCTCCCGGCAACGTGACGGCCGAGATGGGGCTGGCGCTGCTGGACGTGGCCGACGCGATCCGCCCGCACCCGGCCGTAGTGTCGTTTTTGGAGCAGGTGCCGTCGCCGGAGCACGCGTCGTCCCCCGAGCACCTGGCCGGCCCGGAGTTCCTCGGCCAGCTGCCCGCCCTCGACGGCGGGCGCGAGGCCCGCGACGCCATCGAGGAGTTCCTCGCCCGGTACGGCATGCGCGGAACCGGCGAGATCGACATCACCCGGCCGCGCTGGGCCGAGCGCCCCGACCTGCTGGTGCCGGCCCTGCTCGGCAACGTCCGCAATGCCAGCCCCGGGGCGGCCCGGCAGCGCTACGACCGCGGCCGCCAGCAGGCGGCCGGCACCGAGCGGGACCTGCTCGCCCGCCTGCGGGCGCAGCCGGACGGGGAGCGGAAGGCAGCGCAGGCCAAGGCGATGATCGACCGGGTCCGGGCCTTCGCGGGGTACCGGGAGTACCCGAAGTACCACATCGTCAGCCGCTACTTCGCCTACAAGCAGGCCCTGCTGGCCGAGGCCGGCCGCCTGGCGGCGGCGGGCGGCCTGCGCGAGCGCGATGACATCTTCTACCTCACGTTCGGCGAGCTGGGCCCGGTGCTCGCCGCGGGCGCGGCCGACGAGGGCCTCATCCGCGCCCGCCGGGCGCAGTTCCTCGCCCAGGCCGCGCTGACGCCGCCGCGAGTGCTGACGTCCGACGGCGAGGTCGTCGCCGGCTCGTACCGGCGCGGCGACGTCCCGGCCGGGGCGCTGCCCGGCCTGGCCGTGTCGGCCGGGACCGCCGAGGGCCGCGCGCGGGTCGTCCCGGACCTGGCGCAGGCGGCCCTGGAGCCGGGTGACATCCTCGTCACCACCTACACCGACCCGAGCTGGACGCCCGTCTTCGTGGGGATCGCGGGGCTGGTGACCGAGGTCGGCGGCCTCATGACCCACGGCTCGGTGATCGCCCGCGAGTACGGGCTGCCCGCCGTCGTCGGGGTCCAGGACGCCACCGGGCTGATCCGCGACGGCCAGCGCGTCCGCGTCCACGGGACCGATGGCTACGTCGAGCTCCTGGGCTGAGCCGGCCCGCGGCCCGGCCGGCCGCGGCCGGCGTCAGGCGGGCTTGCGCGCGCGGAACAGCAGGCGGTCGCCCACGATCGCGACCGTGTCGAACGAGCCGTCCGGGCACGCCAGCGCGGTCGCGTCCCCCGCCACCGCCGCCACGTTCGTCCCGGCGAACCGGGTCCCGAGCCGGGCGGCGGCCCCCTCCTCCAGCTCCAGGGCGACCAGGCGGGAGACCCGGTGCCGCAGCCACTCAGTCGCCGCGCCCGGCCCCGGCCCGATCTCCAGCAGGTCGCTCCCCAGGTCCACCCCCTGGGTGACGACCGGCAAGACCTCCTCGTGCAGGAACGCGGCCCACTCCGGGCTGGCGAGCAGTTTCTGATGCGCCTCATTCATGGGACAGACCTTAATTCACGGGAGGTAACCGGCCAATACGGGTTTATGGTGCTGGCATCGATAACAATCTATGTATTGGGTTACGCTGAGTGTGGAACTAGTTACCCGTGACCCCCGTCAATGCTTCCCCCGTGCTGGCCGCCCAGGCCATTCCCGAAGAGTCCCGGCTGCTGATCGCCCGGCTGGACCGGCTGCAAAGGTGGTCGCTGGCGCCGTCCTTCCTGGTCATCATCGGGCTGGGCTTCCTGTTCACCTTCTACGACATCTTCGACATCAACGTGAGCTTCGTGCAGACGTGCACCCAGCTCGTGCCCGGCTGCACGCCCCCGACGGCGCTGGGACGGCTCCCGCTGCCAACCGTCCTCAACCTGGCCGGCTACGTGGCCGGGACCCTCGTCCTCAGCCCGGTGTCGGACCGGGTCGGCCGCCGGAAGATGCTCCTCGTCACGATGCTCATCACCGGCCTCGGCTCGCTTTACACCGCGCTCAGCCCCGATTACGTCAACTTCACGATCTCGCGGGTCATCACCGGCGTCGGCATCGGCGCGGACCTCGCGATCGTGAACACCTACATCAGCGAGGTCAGCCCGCGCCGGGCCCGCGCCCGGTTCATCACCGTCATCTTCATCAACTCCGCCCTCGGCGCCCTGGCCGGGATCTGGCTCGGGCTGCTGCTCACCACGAGCAAGGCCCCGTGGCCGGCCGGGCTGCCCTTCGCGCTCGCCAGCGGCTCCTTCACCAGCGGCTGGCGCTGGATGTACGGCGTCGGCGCGATCCTGGCGGTGGTCGCCATCATGCTCCGGTGCGACCTGTGCGAGTCGCCCCGCTGGCTCGTCCACCGGGGCCGCGACGCCGACGCGGAGCGGGTCGTGGCCCGCATGGAGGCCCGCGCCCGCCTGCGCGGGCCGCTCGCCGAGCCGCTCACCGGGCACGTCCCGACCCACTGGGCGGCGCCCCGCCGCGTCCCGTTCACCGACCTGCTGACCGACCGGGTGTACCGGCGGCGCTGCGCCCTGCTGCTGGCGCTGTGGCTGGCCGGGTACGTGACCGTCTACGCCTACAGCGCCGGGTTCACCTCGGTGCTGGCCGCCCTGAAGTACACGCCACCCGAGGCCGGGGTGATCGCCGCCGTCGGAACGCTCGGGTTCGTGGGCGAGGCGGTGCTCATGTCGTTCATCGTGGAGAAGCTGCAGCGGCGGTACTGGCTGCCCATCGCGGCCGTGGTCACGCTGGCCGGGGCGGCCCTGGTCGCCGCGGCCGGCGACCACATCGGGCTGGCGTTCGCCGGGGCGATCTTGATCTTCGTCGGCTTCAACCTGTGGGTGTCGCCGACCTACGCGCTGACGGCCGAGTCCTTCCCGACCCGTGCCCGGTCGTCCGGGTTCGCCCTCGTCGACGGGGTTGGCCACATCGGCGGCGGCATCGGGGTGCTGGTGCTGGCGCCGCTGATCCCGCACCTGTCGGTCCTGGCGGCGCTGCTGGCGATCTCCGGCTTCCTGGTCGTCGCGGCCGTCCTGGCGCAGTTCACCCCGCACACCCGCGACCGCGTCCTGGAGCAGGTGTCACCGTAGCGGGGAGGCGGGTCACCGCCCACGGCGCAAGAGCAGCACGAACACCACGACGACATGATTCCAAGCCCGACGGCGGTGGCACTCCCGCCGGGGTAGAGCGCTGCCTCTACCCCCCGGCGCGATGTCGTCATGCATCCTGGCCTCCCTGGCCGTTCCTGGGCTCCACCGCTCGCGAATCAGCTATCCCCTTCCCCGGTCCCGGTCCCGGGCCGCAAGCGGCCCGGGACCGGCAGGACTGACCAGCAGGCCGCGGGGCATGTTTCGCGTTAGCGGGCGGGGGGAGTTCTCCGCCGGGGTGCGGCGGGCCTGTGCTGGCGGGACAGACTGCGAGTGACTGGTGGTTGCGGCCAGCATCCTCCCGAGAGGAGCAGTCCATGACCGCCAGGCGCACGGCCTTCGGGCGCACCGCCTTCCAGCCCACGGCCTTCGAGCACGCGGCGACGTTCGGCCGCCCAGTCGGGGAGGTCTTCGCCTGGCACGAGCGGCCCGGTGCCCTTGCCCGGCTGGCACCGCCCTGGCAGCCGGCCCGCGTCGTGCGGGAGGCGGCCTCGCTGCGCGACGGCCTGGCCGTCCTGGGGCTGCCCGGTGGCGTGCAGTGGCGCGCGCGCCACCTGCCTGAGGGGTACGACCCGGGCCGCCGCTTCACCGACGTGCTCGTCACCCCGCTGCTGAAGGACGTGGTGAGCTGGCGGCACGAGCACGTCTTCACCGAGGCGCCCGGCGGCGGGACGACGATCACCGACCATGTCGACAGCCGCGTCCCGGCCGGCGCGCTGCGGGCCATGTTCGCCTACCGGACCCGGCAGCTGGGCGGCGACCTGGCCGCCCACCAGCGCTGGCCGGCGCCCGGCGGGCGGCCCGTGACGGTCGCCATCACCGGCGCCTCGGGCCTGGTCGGCTCCGCCCTGGCCGCCCTCCTCACCACCGGCGGGCACCAGGTGATCGCGCTGGCCCGCCGCCCGGCGGGCGGCACCAGCCGCCGCTGGCAGCCCGAAGCGCCCGACCCGGGCCTGCTCGATGGCGTGGACGCGCTCGTCCACCTGGCGGGCGCGTCGATCGCGGGCCGGTTCACCGACCAGCACAAGCAGGCGGTCCGCGACAGCCGGGTCGGCCCGACCCGCCGCCTGGCCGAGCTGGCCGCCCGCTCCGGCGTACCGGCGTTCGTGGCGGCGTCCGCGATCGGGATCTACGGCCCCGACCGGGGGGATGAATACCTGAGCGAGGGCAGCGAGCGCGGCGGCGGCTTCCTGGCCGACCTGGTCGCCGACTGGGAGGCCGCGACCGGCCCGGCCCGCGACGCGGGCACCCGGGTGGTGAACGTCCGCACCGGCATCGTCCAGTCGCCCCGCGGGGGAGTGCTGCGCGTCCTGCGCCCGCCGTTCCAGGCGGGCCTCGGCGGCCCGCTCGGCGACGGCCGGGCCTGGATGTCGTGGATCGGGATCGATGACCTGACCGACATCTACCTGCGGGCCATCGTCGATCCCGGGATCGAGGGCCCCGTCAACGCCACCGCCCCGGCCCCGGTCCGCAACGCCGGCTACACCGCCGCCCTCGCGGCGGCGCTCCGGCGCCCGGCCCTGCTGCCCGTCCCCGCCCTCGGCCCCCGCCTCCTGCTCGGCGACGAGGGCGCGACCGAGTTCGCGCTCGCCAGCCAGCGGGCCCTCCCGGCCCGGCTGACCGCCGCCGGCCATCCGTTCCGCCACCCGGCCATCGGCCCGGCGCTCGGCCACCTGCTGGGACGCACCCCGGACGCCGACGGGAGCGCTAGCGAGGCTGGTTAGCCTGCCCGGCCGGGGGTAGCAGCCGGTCATGGAGACCAGGCGGACAGGGGACGTCCAGTGAGCCCGATGGAGCCAGCGCACAAGGTGATGGGCGCGATTGACGACTACCAGCGGCGGAACCGCTGGGCGGGCGTGCCCTACGCGGTGGTGAAGAAGTTCGGCAACGACAACGCGAACATGGTGGCCGTCGCGCTCGCCTGGTACGGCTTCACCGCGATCTTCCCGCTGCTGCTCGTCGTGGTGACGGCGTTCCACCTCATTGGGGCCGGGTCCCTGGGGGAGGGGCTGCTCCGCACCCTGCAGGAGTTCCCCGTGATCGGCTCCAGCTTCACCCCCGAGAGCGACAGCAAGCTCCACGGCGGCAGCATCGTCGGCCTGATCGTCGGCCTCGTCGGCCTGCTCTACGGCGCCCAGGGCGTCACCCAGACGGCGCAGCTGGCGATGGCCCAGGTCTGGAACATCCCCCAGATCGACCGGACCGGGTACGTCGGGCGGCTGGGCCGGAGCTACGGCGCACTGTTCCTGATCGGCCTGGCGTTCGTCCTCAATTCCTTCGTCACCGGCTACGCGACCGGCGGCACCCATAGCTACGCGATCCGGATCCCGATCATCGCCGGCCTGGTGATCCTCAACTCCGGGTTCTACTTCGGCGTCTTCACCCTGCTCACCGCCAGGGTCATCGGCCCCCGCGGGCTGCTGCCGGGCGCCGTCGCGGGCGGGGTGATCTTCACCGCGCTGATCACCGTCGGCACCGGGCTGGTGACCCACCAGCTGAAGAACACCTCGGCCACCTACGGCGCGTTCGGCACCGTCATCGGCATCGTCGCGTTCCTGCTGCTGCTGGCCAAGCTCAGCATGTACGCGGCCGAGCTCAACCCCGTCCTGTCGCGCCGCCTGTACCCCCGCGCCCTGCCCTTCGGCGGCGACCCGACCGACGCCGACCACGAGGTGCTGCGCGACCTGGTCCTGGCCGAGAAGCGCCGCGAGGACCAGGTGATCGACGTCGCCTTCGGCGAGGGCCACGCGACCGGGCAAGGCGCAACCGGGCCGGGCGACGCCGGCGCGGCCCCTGAGCGAGACGACGCGACGCCCGGGCCGGACGCGACCCCCGGGCAGGACTCGTCCGGCGTTCCCCGCCAGAACGGCCCGGCCGGCGCCGAGCCGGAGCACGAGCACGAGCGGGCCGACGCCGCCGGCCAGGGGCGCCTGCGGAGCCTGGTGCGGCTCGGCCGCCACCGCTAGCCCGCCGCCACCGCTAGCCCGCAGGGCACCCCCGCCTGGGCGCCGGAGACGGCGTCGCCCTGTGCGCGCTGGAGGCCTGACCGCTTACAGCTCGCCCCGCTGCCGTAGTTCCTCGCGCAGTTCCGCCAGCGCCTCGTCCTGGTCCGGGCCGAGGTCGCCGACGACGATCATCTCCATCCCGGTCCAGTACGCCCCGGCGTAGCCGCCGCCGGAACCCAGCACGAGCATGAAGTCGTGGGCGATCTTGATGTGGTCGTGCACGTCGGCCCAGGAGGTGCCCGGTGGCACGAGGGTGATCGACGGAGGCTCGCTGTCGTCATAGCTCAGGCCTTCGAGCATGGGGCCACCCTTCCCTGGGCACCGGTCACCCGCACCGTAGGCCCGCCCGCCGCCCCGCGCCGTCTCATCAACGGACACCGCATCATCATGACCAGGCTCCGCTCCTTGATAACAGCAAGAGGCGCCCCCGCCGCCCGGCCGCCTCCGCTCGAGGGGCTGTCGGGCCAATGACGGCGATCACGACGAGGATCTGGATGACGGACATGGCCCGCTTTCCCCCGTTGCGCGGTCCCCGCCCGCCGGTCGCGGGGGAGTGGCCGCCCGGCGCTGGGCCGGTACCCCGACGCTAGGCCGGTACCCCGACGCTAGGCCGCGCGGCCGGCCCGGGCATCGGCCCACGGGACCGCATCAGGCATGATTCCCGCCCGCCGCCTCATGCCGCCTGGCATGAGGCGGCATGAGGCCCTGGTACCGCCGGGTGGCCTGGCGGCCCGTTACCCCTCCGGCGGCGCCAGTTCCGGTGGCCCGGCCGGGTCAGGCGCCCCCGCCCGACGCGGCCCCGGCCGCCCGCCCCGCCGGCTGAGCAGGGCCAGCCGCAGGCTGACCAGGCCGATGACGGTCCCGGGGACCACGCCGATGATGAACAGGCCGACCCGCGGTCCCAGGTGCTGGTCGATGGCGCCGATCAGCGGGCCGCCGACGGCAGCCGACAGCAGGTAGACCATGAAGTACACGCTCATCACCCGCCCCCGGATGTGGTCGCCCGCGGTGACCTGGACGACCGTGTTGGCCGAGGCGAGCATCATCATGCTGAACACCCCGATGGCGAGCAGCAGCGCGCTGAACGCGAGCTGGCCCGGGACCTGGGAGGCGATCACGTCCAGGGCCGCGACCGCCAGGCCGCACTGGGCCACCCATCGCAGCCGCGGCAGCCCGGTCGCGGTGAGCAGCGCCCCGGCCAGCGACCCGACCGCCATGACCGACGCCAGCGTCCCGTACCCGCCCGCCCCCGTGCGGAACACGTACTTGGCCAGGGCGGCCAGGGTGACCTGCATGTTCCCGGCGAACATGCCGAACACCCCGACCATCACCGTTGGCCACAGCAGGCTCGGCCGGTCCCGGACGTAGCGCAGGCCGTCGCGCAGCTGGCCCGGTGCCCGCGCGGGCACCGCCCGCCGCAGGATCCGGGACGTGTCCATCAGGGCGAGGGCGGTCAGCGGGGCGGCGAACGACAGCGCGTTGATCGCGAAGGAGTAGCCCGGGCCGACCAGGTTGATCAGCACCCCGCTGACGGCCGGCCCGACCAGCGCCCCGGACTGGAAGATCGCCGAGTTCAGGCTGATGGCGTTGCGCAGCTTAGACGAACCGACGAGCTCGTTGACGAACGACTGCCGGGTGGGGTTGTCGACCGAGGAGAACGAGCCGAGCACGAACGCGATGACGAAGATGTGCCATGCCCGGACGGTGTGCGTGAGCGTGAGCACGGCCAGCACCGCCGCCAGCAGCGCCATGCCGGTCTGGGTCACCTGCAGGATGCGGCGCTTGGGGTAGCGGTCGGCGATCACCCCGCCGGGCAGCGCGAAGAACAGCGACGGGACGAACTGCAAGGCGGTGGTGATCCCGACGTCGGTCGTGTTGCCGGTAATGCTGAGCACCAGCCAGTCCTGGGCGATCCGCTGCGTCCACTGGCCGGTGTTGGAGAAGAGCTGCCCGAGGCAGAACAACCGGTAGTTGCGGATCCGCAGGGACCCGAACATGGCCCGCAACCCCGTGCCCGGCGCCGCCTCGTCGCTCACGCCGGGGGCCGGCTCCTCCGGCGGTACCGGCCCCTCGATGTCCGGGATGATGCTCATGGGCTGTCTCCCGGGGCCGCCTAGCGGCTCATGCCCCCCATGTTCAGGTACTTCAGCTCCAGCCAGTCCTCCAGCCCGTACTTGGAGCCCTCGCGGCCCAGCCCCGACTCCTTGATCCCGCCGAACGGCGCCATCTCGCCCGAGACACGGCCGGTGTTGACGGCGACCATGCCGGTTTCCAGCGCCTCGCACACGCGCCAGGTGCGGGCCAGGTCGCGGGTGAACACGAAGCCGAGCAGGCCGTAGTCGGTGTCGTTGGCCAGGTCGATGGCCTCCTGCTCGTCGCCGAAGGCGGCGATGCCGGCCACCGGCCCGAACGTCTCCTCGCGCCACATCACCGCCGCCGGGTCCAGGCCGGTGACGAGGGTCGGCTCGAAGAAGGTGCGGCCGAGTTCGTGCCGGCGCCCGCCCGCCAGGACCTTGCCGCCCCGGTCGAGCAGGTCAGCCAGGTGCCGCTCCACCTTGGCGAGGCCGCCCTCGTTGATAAGCGGCCCGAGGTCGCTGCCGGGATCGAAGCCGTGGCCGGGAGCCAGCCGGGCCGTCCGCTCGGCCAGCGCGGTCGTGAACTCGTCGTAGATCCCCCGCTGGACCAGCAGGCGGTTCGGCGCGGTGCACAGCTGCCCGGCGTTGCGGAACTTCGAGGACATCATCGACTCGACGGCCACCTCGACGTCGGCGTCGTCGAACACGATGTAGGGCGAGTTCCCGCCCAGCTCCAGGGACACCCGCTTGACCTGCCCGGCCGACTGGGCCAGGAGCAGCTTGCCGACCGCGGTCGAGCCGGTGAAGCCGATCTTGCGGACCACGGGGTTACCGGTCATCTCCGCCCCGATCGGCGGCGCGTCCTCGACGTCGCCCACCACCACGTTGAGCACGCCCGCGGGCAGCCCCGCGCGCACGCCCAGCTCCATGATCGCCAGCGCCGTGAGCGGGGTGAACGGGGCCGGCTTGAGGACCATCGTGTTCCCGGCGGCCAGGGCCGGGGCCACCTTGCGGGTGACCATCGCCGCGGGCAGGTTCCACGGGGTGATGCCGGCGGTGACGCCGACGGGCTGCTTGAGGACGACGATCCGGTTGTCGGCCGCCGCCGCCGGGATGACGTCGCCGTAGGTGCGGCGGCCCTCCTCGGCGAACCAGTCCAGGAACCCGGCCGCGTAGACGACCTCGGCCCGCGCCTCGCCGAACGGCTTGCCCTGCTCGGCCGTCTCGATGCCGGCCACGTCGTCCGCGTGCGCGCGCATCAGGCCGGCCCAGCGGCGCAAGGTGGCCGAGCGGTCGGCCGCCTGCCGCGACCGCCACCCGGGCAGGGCGGCGGCGGCCGCGTCGATCGCGGCCCGGGTGTCGGCCGCGACCATCCGCGGCACGCATCCCACCACGTCCCCGGTCGCCGGGTCGAGCACGTCATAGGTCGCGCCGGAAACGGCGCCGGCCCACTCGCCGCCGATGTGCCCCTTGTCCCTCAGGAGGGCGGCGTCGGATAGCCGTTCCTTCAGGCGGTCGATCGTGGCGATCGTCATGGAGTTGTCCTCTCTCGGTTTCTCGGGAGCCTTACAGCGCGGACCGGACGGGGATCATGACGGGCACGTCCCACAGGTCCACGGTGAGCGGCGCCTCGGTGAGCTTGACGACGTCGGCGGCCTCGAAGCCGGGCGCGCACTCGCGCAGCACCAGCCCGCGGCCGTCGCGCTCGATGACGGCGAGGTCGGTCACGATGAAGTCCACGCACCCGGTCCCGGTCACGTCGTACTGGCAGGCGCCCACGATCTTGGGCTGGCCCGACCGCTCGCAGTGCCACATCGCGATGATGAGCTTGCCCGGGGCCACCAGCAGGTCCATCGCCCCGCCGATCGCCCCGCCGCCCATCGCCGGGGTCGTCCAGTTGGCGAACGTGCCGTGCTGGTCGACCTGGAAGGCGCCCAGGACGACGGCGGTCAGGCGGCCGGAGCGGGCGATCTCGAACGCCTCGGTCGAGTCGAAGACCGAGGCGCCGGGCTGGAGCGAGACCGGCTCGGCGCCCGCGTTGTAGTAGTCGGGGTCGGCGTCGCCGGGCGACAGCCGGGTGCCGTAGCCCAGCACCCCGTTCTCGGCGTGCAGCACGACGTCGCGCCCGGCGAGGTGGTCCGACACCATCGTCGGCAGGCCGACGCCGAGGTTGACGTAGCCGCCGTCGGGCAGCAGGGCCGCGATCCGCTGGGCCATCTGGGTGGCCGTGCGACCGGGCCGCCCCAGGTACGCGCGTGCCTCGGCCGCCTCACGGGGGATCCGCCACAGCGGGTCGGCCTTCCGCTCCTTGACCACCACCCGGTCCACGAAGATGCCGGGCAGGTCCACGTCGGCCGGGTCGATCTCGCCGACCTCGGCCAGCTCGTCCACCTCGACGATCACGGTCCGGGCGCCCTTGGCGAAGCTCGGCCCGAAGTTCTGGCTCGTCCCCCGGAACGACACGTTGCCCGCCCGGTCGGCCCTATGCGCGTAAATGAGGGCGTAGTGCAGGTGCAATGGCGTCTCCAGGACGTGGACCCGGCCACCGATCTCGCGCCGCTCCTTGCCCGCGCTGATCACGGTGTCCTCGGCGACCTGGCTGTAGAACGCGCCGATGCCGGCCGACACGGCCCGCAGCCGCTCCACCAGCACCCCCTGGGGGACCATCTCGATCTCCAGCGGGACCGGGCTGAGGGCCGCGGCCGAGCCGGCGACGCCGCCGGCCCGGGCGGAGAAGGCGGCGACGAGCTTGCGGGCCTGCCCGGCCGCGACTAGCGATACCGGGTGGGCCGCGTCGCGGCCCAGGGAGTTGCACACGATCGTGAGGCCGGTGAGCGGCCGCGCCCGGACCGCGGCGATGAGCTGCACCGGGAACCCGTGGATGACGCCGAACCCGGCGATCCCGATCGTGTCCCCGCAGCCGATATCGCTGACCGCGTCGGCGAAGCTCGCGACAACCTTGTCCACTACCGCTCTCCCATCCTGTCGTGTCCTGCGGTCGTCACCGGCGCTCGGCGAGCGCGCACATCTCGGCCACCCCGGGCTGCGCGGCCAGGTCCAGGACCAGGTCCCGTAGCCGCTTGGCGGCGTCCTCGCCGATGACGGGGCCGGCGATCGCCCGGAACTTGCCGCTCACCAGTCCCGCCCGGGACTCGACCGTCTTGGAGTCGCGGGTGCGCGGGAACAGCTGCCGCACGGTGGCGCCGCCCCGGGTGGCCACGACGATCTCGCCCTCGCCCTGCTCGAACGCCGGGTCACCGACCAGCTCGATCCGGCTGATCAGGTCACGGAAGGCCGGGCTGTGCACGTTCTCGTCGCTGAAGGTAGCGGGCACCGCCAGGTCATGGCCGAGCAGGACCAGCGCGCAGACGCCGGGCAGCGAGAACTTGGCCTCGATCCCGATCCGGGGCACCCGGACGCCGTAGCCGGACGGGGGGACCCAGGTGGGGGCGTGCACCTCGGCGTGCACGATGTCCTCGGCGACCAGGCCACCGGCCATCAGCGCCTGGGTGGCGAGGATGGTGGCCTGGGTGCCGTGGCCGGAGGCGAACCGCTTGAGCAGCGTGTCGGTGACGGCGAAGGTGCCCTCCAGCGGCTCCAGCCGGGTCCAGTCGATGTCGCCGCTCATCTGGGCGAACGCCCGCTCGAAGGCGGCCGGGCTCGCGGTGAAGCCGCGCCGGGCCAGGCGGGCGGACAGCAGCCCGCGCTCGGCCGCGAAGCCGGCGTGGAACGGCTTGGTCATCGTCCCGAAGTTGGCGTGCACCCCGCCGACCTGGGAGGATGCTAGGCCGACGGCCCGGCCGAACTGCTCGCCGTCCAGGCCCAGCAGCCGGCCCGCGGCCGCCGCCGCCCCGAACACCCCGAGGGTGGAGGTGATGTGCCAGCCGCGGGAGTAGTGCTCCTCGCCGATCGCCACCCGCAGCCGGGCGCACACCTCGACGCCCGCGATGTAGGCGGCCAGCAGGTCCGCGCCGGAGGCACCGGACTGCTGGGCGAGGGCAAGGGCGGCGGGTAGCACCGCCGTGGTGGCGTGCAGGCCGCCGACGAGGTTGGTGTCGTCGTAGTCAAGCGCGTGCCCGGCCGCCCCGTTCAGGAGCGCCGCGACCGTCGCCGGGGCGCGCTGCCCGGCCCCGATCACGGTGGCCGGGCCGGCCTCGTCGGCGAGCTCCTCCCGCAGTATGCGGGCGAGCGGCTCGGTGCTGCCGGACAGGGCGCAGCCGAGCCAGTCCAGGATGCACTGGCACGCCGCCGTCCGCGCCTCGTCGGGCACGTCGGCCAGCGACAGCTTCCCGTACCGCTCCCACAGGGCCCCGAGTTGCGCGGTCATGGCTGCCGTGTCCCCGGGCCGGCGGGCACCGGGCTGGCCGGCACCGGGCTGGCCGGCACAGTGCAGGCGGTGGTGGCGTCGACCGGGTAGAGGGCGCGCAGCCGCGCCAGCAGGTCCGCCGTCAGCGGGCGGCCCTTCCCGGCGGCGCTGTCCCACGGGCTGAGGATCACGTCGCTGAACCCGAGCTCGTCGAGGATCGCCAGCCGCTCGGTGATCGCGGCGGGCTGGCAGACCAGCTCGAACGTGCCGTCGGTGCGCAGCGGGGTGGTCGGCGCCTCGTGGTCGACCAGCATGGTCGACACCAGCGCCCGGGTGCCGCCGGCGTCGCGGAACCGGCGCATCGACTCGGTGAACACCTTCTGCCAGCCGCCTTCCAGGGTGCCCGGCCCGGCCGACCCGAGCCAGCCGTCGTACACGGTGGCGGCCCGGCGCAGCTGGGCCGGGGAGCGCCAGGTGCCGAGCAGGAAGCGGGGGGAGCCGATCTTCTGCGCGAGCGTCGGCTCGCCGAGGCTGGGCGGCTTCTGGCGGTCGTACTTCTTCGCGGAGTCGCCGAACGTCAGCTCCTCCACCTCGATGGCGGACTCGCCGGTGAACATCGCCTTGACGAAGGCGATCGACTCGTCCATCCGCGCGAACCGCTGGCTCCAGTCCAGGCCGGCGACGTCCCACTCCTGCTTCTGGGAGCCGGTGCCGACGCCGAAGGTGACCCGGCCGGGCGCGAACGACTCCAGCGTGTAGGCCGACTGGGCGAAGTTCCCCGCGTTGACCAGCCCGAGGCAGTAGATGCAGGTGCCGAGCTCGACCCGGGCGGTGGCGGAGGCGGCGATGAGCAGGCCCATGAGCGGGTCGGGCAGCGTCCGGGCGGTGTCGCCCGGGATGGGGATGTGGTGGCCGGACCAGATGCCGCTGAACCCGGCGTCCTCGATCAGCCGGGCCCGGGCGGCGATCTCGGCGAAGCCCAGCGGCATCCCGTCGGCCCCGAGGATCCCGAAGTTCAGGTGAAGCCTCATCGGCTGCCTCCCGCGTGGTGGTAGTCTCGGCCGTCCTTCGGCAGCAGCGCCCGGACCTGGGCCAGGTCCTCGGCGGTGAAGTCATAGCGGCGGGCCAGGCCCGTGCGGCCCTCGCCCGCCGGGCGGTTCAGCAGGGCGACGATCACGTCGTCGTAGCCGAGGGCGGCCAGCTCGGCGAGCCGCTCGGCCGCCTCGGCGGGGGAGCAGAACAGCGTGAACTGCCCCTCGTCCGTGAGCGGGGCGCGCGGGCCCCAGAAGTCGATGGCGACCGTGCAGACGACGGCCCGCTGGCCGCCGGCGTCGCGGTAGGCCTTGATCGACTCCGACAAGACCTTGCGCCACCCGCCGAACTGCGCGCCGGGGCTGGCCGACGCGAGCCAGGCGTCGTACTCGGTCGCCGCCCGGCGCAGCTGGCGCGGGCTGTGCCAGGCGCCGAGGGCGAAGCGGGGCGGCCCCACTTGCGCCGCCCAGGTCGGGCCGCGGTCGATGGCGGGGTCGATGACGACCGGGGTGCCGGGATCGTCCAGCGCCGGGTGCTGGCGGTACAGCGGGCCCAGCGGCTGCCCGGCGAAGATCGCGCGGATCCCGTCCATGTGGCCGGCCATCCGGCGGAACCGGCCGTCCCAGTCCAGGCCGTTCGCCTCGTACTCGACCTGCTGGCTGCCGGTGCCCAGGCCGAGGGTGAAGCGGCCCTTGGCGATCGTCTCCAGGGTGTAGAAGCGCTGCGCGGCGTCGTACTTGTTGCGCAGCGGCAGCGAGTAGATGCAGGTCCCCAGCTCCAGGGCGGGCGAGGTCGCCAGCGCGCTGATCGCCAGGTACAGCAGCGGGTCGGGCAGGTCCCGGTCGGTGTCGCCCGGGATCGGCGTGTGGTCCCCGAGCCACGCCCCGTCCAGGCCGGCCTCCTCGATCATCTGGGCGCGGCGGGCGATCGCGGGGCCGTCCAGCAGCGCCCCGCCCGAGTCGACCAGCGGTAGCCACATCCCGATTCGCATCGTGGTCCCTCCTAGGCGTCGGCCGTGCTGGCTGAGGCGGTGTCGACTGAGGCGGTGCTGGCTGAGGCGGTGCCGGCTAGGGCACTGCCGGACAGGTCGGCGAGGAAGGACCGGACCGACGGCTCGTCCTCGAAGCGGGCCAGGCGCCGGGCCGCGGCGGCGACCGCGCCGGGCGGCCACAGCGTGCCGGCGGTGCGGCGGAACTTGTCCTCGATGGCCGCCTGCTCGGCGTCGGCGTCCTCGATCGGGCGGATCGAGTTGACGCTGGCGGCGAGGACCGGGCCGGCCTTCAGCACCACCTCGATGTCGGCCGCGCCCCCGTGGTCGACCCCGTCCAGCGGCAGCACGGTGACCAGCCCGATGGCCGCCTGGACCTCCGGGTCGGCGACCTGGCTGTCGCGGTGCGGGAACGCCTCGGCCGTGTTGATGCCCAGCAGCGCCGCCGCCGCGACGAAGCGGATGGAGAACTTCGCCTGCTCCACCGTCTGGGGCCACTGGATGTTGGCGACCTCGGTCTGGATCCTCGGCACCCGGATGGTGATGGCGGCCACGTCGGCCGCCGAGAAGCCGTGCTCGCGGACCAGGGCGCGGATCCCGTCGCCGCCGGAGTGGGTCCCGGAGCAGGAGGCGTTGAACTTGTAGATCATCCCCGCCAGCGCCCACGGCTCGCCCAGCGGGGCCAGGGCCGCCGCCGCGTCGGACCGCAGGGTGTGCGTGCGGGCGAAGCCGGCCTCGTGCTCGAGGACCCGGTCCGAGCCGGTGAACCCCTCGCTGGCCAGCAGCGCCGCGAGCAGGCCGGAGCGGGCCGCGTGGCCGGAGTGCAACGGCTTGGTCATCGACCCGAAGCTCGCCAGCAGGCCGCCGGCCAGGGAGCCGGCGATGCCGAAGGCCATCGACCACTGTCCGGGGTCCAGGCGCAGCAGGCGGCAGCCGGCGGCGGCGGCGGCGAACGTGCCGACGGTGCCGGAGGAGTGGAAGCCGATGTAGTAGTGGGAGTCGGTGAGCAAGTGGTTTACCCGGAAGGCGGTCTCGTACCCCGCGACCAGGGCCGACATCACGTCGGCGCCGGACGCCCCGCGGGACTCGGCCAGCGCGAGCGCCGCCGGGACGATGATCGCGGAGATGTGGCCGCCCGCGCCGGCGTCGTCGAAGTCCCGGATGTGCCCGGCCAGCCCGTTGGCCAGCGCCGCGTCCAGGGGATGGGCACCGGCCGGGTCCGGGCCGAAGACCGTGGCCGCCCCGTCCGCTCCCGGGGCCACCGGCGGCCCGAGCACCGCCCGCCGCAGCATCCGGGCCGGGTCGGTGGTCGCGCCGAGGGCGATGACCCCCAGGGTGTCGGTGAGTGAGTGCCGCGCCCGGCGCCGCACCGGCTCCGGCAGCGCGCCGAAGTCAAGGTCGCGCACCAGGTCGATGAGCGCGCGGGTCAGGCCCTCGGGCAGGTCGAGCTGGGCGGACGGGTTGCCGATGAGAGGAGGGGCGGAGCTCGCCACGGGGCGTCCTTTCCACGTTGACAGGTGCCCGCTACCGGGACGATCGAGGCCGGCGCTGGGCACCGGCCGTCCCGGGCCGCCGCTAGCGGCGGCCCGGGACCGGGTGATGCGGGGACTGCTGGCTAGCCGTTCACGGAGTACACCTGGCCCCACAGCGCGGCCATGCCGAACTCCACCGGCTGGACGCCGCCGACCGACTTCGCGTTGTAGATGAACCCGATGTCGCCCTGCTGGGCGGGGATGAAGTCGTACTGCGCGGCGATCTCCTGGACGAACTGGTTGACGCCCGCCTTGTAGCCCGCCGCGTCGGTCGAGGTGAGCATCGCCGAGATTGCCGCGTCGAGCTTGGGGTCGCTGATCTTCTCGTAGTTCAGCGCCCCGCCGGTCCCGAAGATCGCCGAGGTGGTCGGGAACAGCGCCGAGTTGTAGAAGCCGTAGGCCGTCATCTGGTAGTTCTGCGTCTGGTTGAGGTCAACCGTGTACTGGGCGGGCAGCACGATCTTGGTCGACACCGACACGTTCTTGTAGGCGTTCAGCGCCGACGCGACGTACTGGGCCGTGGTGGAGTTCGTCCCGGTCGGCCACAAGACCGTGAACTTGACCGGCTTGCCCTCGGACGCGAGCTGGTTGAACAGGTCCTGCGCCTTCGCCTTGTCCTGCGCCTCGTAGTTCAGCGAGGCGTCGAAGTAGGGCGAGGACGACGGGAAGTAGTTGGTCGAGACCGGGTTGCCGGGTGCCCACACGTTCGCCAGCGCGGTGCGGTCCAGGGCGAGGAACACCGCCTGGCGGGCGCGCACGTCGTTGAACGGCGCCGTCCCCTGGTTCATGTCCAGCCACGCGCCGCCAACCGGGTGGCTGACGATCGCCGTCATCCCGATGCCGGTCAGGGAGGTGATCTGCTGGCCGGTGGTCACCGCGGCCGCCTGGGCCTGGCTGGAGGACAGGTTCGCCTGCGTCTGGGAGGTATCGGTGACCTCCTCGAACGTGAGCGCGTCAAGGTAGGGCTCGTTCGCCGCGTAGAGCTTGAAGTTCGGGTTCTTGACCAGCGCCAGCGATACCGACGGGGTCAGCTTGCCCATCATGAACGGCCCCGGGCCGACCGGCTGGGAGCCGAACGAGGTCCCTTCCTTCTGCACGGCGGCGGGCGAGGGGATGAGCGCGAAGTACTGCGAGATCTCCGACGGGAACTGGGAGTTGGCCGACGGCAGGGTGAACTGGACCGTCGTCGTGCTGACGGCCTTGGCGGTGATCGCCGCGGCGAGCTTGGCCTGGGTGGAGCCGGTCGCCGGGTTGGCGATGCGGGTGATGTTGTCCACGACGGACTGGGCGTCGAAGGCGGTGCCGTCGGAGAACTTCAGCCCGCCGTGGAGCACCATCGTCCACGTCTTGTTGCCGTCGGACCCGGTCATGGACTGGGCGAAGCCCATCTCGACGGCCCCGGTGGTGGCGTTCTGGTAGAGCAGCCCCGGCCCGTACAGGGCCTCCATCTCCGGGCCGTCGGTGAACGTCGAAATGAAGTTGAGCGCGGGGTCAAAGGTCGAGTTCAGGCCGGCCTCCTCGACCGTTACCTGCCCCCCCGACTTCGGGCCCGAACCAGA
>DATBEM010000022.1:0-22543 GCA_036276115.1 Trebonia sp. | reverse complement strand
AGAAGGGCGCGCAAGCGCCCGTATCGGGGGTTCCAGGGGGTCGCCCCCCTGGGCTAGCACCACCGGCGAGGCCCGGCGAAGACGCTCAGCGTCGAGCGGGCCGAGCCCACCTCGCCGGTTCCCGGGGTCGCCCGTCGCGTCGGCCCTAGCGGGTGAGCTTGCGGTAGGTGACGCGGTGCGGGCGGGCCGCCTCCGCACCGAGGCGCTCGACCTTGTTCTTCTCGTACGACTCGTAGTTGCCCTCGAACCAGAACCAGTTCGCCCCGCCCTCCCAGGCGAGGATGTGGGTGGCGACCCGGTCGAGGAACCACCGGTCGTGGCTCGTGATCACGGCGCAGCCGGGGAACTCGGTGAGCGCGTTCTCCAGCGACGACAGCGTCTCGACGTCCAGGTCGTTGGTCGGCTCGTCCAGCAGCAGCAGGTTGCCGCCCTGCTTGAGCGTGAGGGCGAGGTTCATCCGGTTGCGCTCGCCGCCGGACATCACGCCAGCCGGCTTTTGCTGGTCCGCGCCCTTGAAGCCGAACGCCGCCGTGTAGGCCCGGCTCGGGATCTCCACGTTGCCGACGCGGATGAAGGTCTCGCCGTCGGAGATTGCCTCCCAGACGTTCTTCTTCGCGTCGATGCCGGCCCGGTTCTGGTCGGCGTAGGAGACCTTGACGGTCTCGCCGACCTTGACCGTGCCGCTGTCGGGCTTCTCGTCGCCGACGATCATCCGGAACAGCGTGGTCTTGCCGACGCCGTTGGGGCCGATGACGCCGGTGATGCCGTTGCGGGGCAAGGTGAAGCTCAGGTCGTCGTACAGCAGCCGGTCCCCGAAGCCCTTCGACAGGTGGCTGACGTCGACCACCGTGTTGCCCAGGCGCGGGCCCGGCGGGATCTGGATCTCCTCGAAGTCGAGCTTGCGGTTCTTGTCCGCCTCGGCCGCCATCTCGTCGTAGCGCGCCAGGCGGGACCGGGACTTGGACTGGCGGGCGCGGGGGCTGGACCGGACCCACTCAAGCTCGTCATCGAGGCGCTTGCGGAGCTTGGCGTCCTTCGCCCCCTCGACCTTGACGCGGGCCGCCTTGGTCTCCAGGTACGTCGTGTAGTTGCCCTCGTAGGGGTAGGCGTGGCCGCGGTCGAGCTCAAGGATCCACTGGGCCACGTTGTCGAGGAAGTACCGGTCGTGGGTGATGGCGATGACGGTGCCCGCGTAGCTCTCCAGGTGCTGCTCCAGCCACTGCACGGACTCGGCGTCCAGGTGGTTGGTCGGCTCGTCCAGGAGCAGCAGGTCAGGCTGCTGCAGCAGCAGCTTGCAGAGCGCGACCCGGCGCCGCTCGCCTCCCGAGAGGCTGGTGACATCGGAGTCCGGCGGCGGGCAGCGCAGCGCGTCCATCGCCTGCTCAAGCTGGCTGTCGAGGTCCCACGCGTTCTTGTGGTCCATCTGCTCCTGGAGCTTGCCCAGCTGCTCCATGAGCGCATCGCTGTAGTCGGTCGCCATCTTCTCGGCGACCTCGTTGTACGCGTCAACGAGCTTCTTGGTCTCGGCGACGCCTTCCTCGACGTTGCCGAGCACGGTCTTGTCCTCGTTGAGCTGTGGCTCCTGGGCCAGGATGCCCACGGTGTAGCCCGGCATCAGCCGCGCCTCGCCGTTGGATACCTGCTCGATGCCCGCCATGATCTTCAGGAGGGTCGATTTACCGGTGCCGTTGGGGCCGACGACACCGATCTTCGCCCCGGGCAGAAAGCTCAGGGTGACGTTGTCAAGGACGACCTTGTCGCCGTGGGCCTTGCGCACCGCGCGCAACTGGTAAATGAACTCCGCCATGGCACAAGCCTATTGGTTCCCGATCCATGCTCTGCGGCGATTCGCGCGAGGTCACCAGGTCACGGTGCCTTCCGCCGCCGCCCCGCCGGTGCTGGCGGGGCGCCAGGCTATGCCTGGGGCACCTCGGTGCCAGGCGGCGTGCGCCCGGCCACCCGCGGCGAGGGCACAGCCGGCTTCGCCTGCGGCGGGCACGGGAGCGTGCCCTGGGGCAGCGCGTGGTCGGCGGCCTCGTCCGGGTCGTACAGGCAGATGCGGTCGCGGCCGGTGTGCTTGGCCCGGTAGAGGGCCAGGTCGGCCGCCGCCAGGAGCTCGAACAGGTCGCGGCCGTGCTGGTAGAGGGCGGCCACGCCGATGGAGATCGTCGCGCGGACGCTGCCGTCGCCGGTCAGCACCGCCAGCGCGCTGGCTCCCCGGCGCAGCCGCTCGGCGATGCCGCACGCCTCGGTGGTGCTCGTGTGCGGCAGCAGGATCACGAACTCCTCGCCGCCGAACCGGCCCACGATGTCGGTCTCGCGGACCTGCTGGCGCAGTTCGCTGGCCAGCGCGCGGAGCATGTCGTCGCCGGTCAGGTGCCCGTGGGTGTCGTTGATCTCCTTGAAGTGGTCCACGTCGGCGAGCAGGACCGCGACCGACTCCCCGCGCCGCACCGCGCGGGCGAGCTCGGCGTCGGCCTCGCGCTGCCAGGCGGCGGCGTTCAGCAGCCCGGTCTTCGCGTCCGTCCGGGCCGCCGCCGTGAGCTGGGCGTGCATCAGGCTGCGCTGCAGCAGCATCACCGGCGGGAGGGCCATCAGCAGCAGCAGCGGGCTCAGCGCGCAGGCGATGGTCACGAGGATGCCGACGCAGATCTCGGCGAGGTCGAGCACTGTCCGCTCGCGGTCCCACAGCTGGTCCGCCAGCTTCCCGTCGGGCTCGGCGAGCCGGGCCGCGACGGCCACCAGGCAGGTGTTGAGGACGCTGAACACCAGGGCGCAGCCCACCCCGACCGCTACCTGGTGCGGGCTGAGGAAGCCGGCCCGGTCGGCCGACAGCCACTGGTAGAGCATCGAGGTCAGCGCGCCGGCGATGCCGAGGGCAGCCGAGCTGAACACCCGGCGGTACACCGGGGTCCGCCGTATCCGCAGGTACAGCACGACCCCGAGGATGGCCGGGGCCAGCATCGCGTACGGCGGCGGCAGCAGCAGCGCGACCGGCAGCCACCAGGCGGACAGCAGGTCGCGGGAGACGCCCGACGGGTGCCCCAGCCGCCTGGTCGCCTCGACGCACAGCGCCCCGCACGCCATCAGCGTGGCGAACAAGGCCACGTCGGTGGCGCGCGGGCGGAGCCGGGCCAGTTCCCACCCGGCCAGCGCCGAGTCCGCCGCGATGACCGATAGGACGTAGGCGATGACCGGGACCGGCATCGTCAGCAGCGGCCAGCACCACGGCCACCGGATGAGGCGCAGTGCCCCCTGCCGTATCCCGAGCTGTCGCTGCCTGATCACGTCTTCGACTGCTGACATGCCTCCGCCTGTCATGAGCCTCGCTACTGTCCCCCGGCGTGTGCCCTCCGCCAGCACTGTGGGTAACGCTAATGAGTAACGCTAGGTCACAGGATAAGTGCGGAGGGTGCGCCTAGTAGGCGGAACGTGTAATGTTCGTGCCGCGCGCGGCCCCACGCGCGCGGCACCGCACCAGGCCGGTGACGTAGAGAAGGGCATCACCCATGGCAGGCGTGATCTGGGGCTGACAAAACCCTGTTCGGCTAGAACGGCCTCCCCTCAGCCGCCAGCTCGCCGTCTGGCACCCCCAGGCCGAGCGCCACCGCCGCCTCGTCCAGTCCGGGCCCGTCCTCGCCTCCGCCGCCCGGGAAGCCCCCATCCGGGAAGCCCCCGTCCGCGCTGCCCGCGTCCGCGCTGCCCGCGTCCGCGCCGTCGCCGGCGTACCCGAACCCGAAGTCCCCCGGCGCGCTGAAGCCGCCCGGACCGCCGGCCGCGCCAGCCTCCGTCCCGGAGCCAGCTCCGGTCGCGGCTCGCCCGTCGGCGCCACCGGGAGCCTCGGTCACCGAGGCGGGCATGCCGCTCCTTACGAAGTGCGACCAGCCGAACACGATGTCATGCCCGACCGTGTCGGCCTCGATCTCCACCACGGTGCGCGACTTGCCGTCCGCCTCGAACGCCCGGGTCCGCAGCCGCCCGGCCACGATGACCGGGTCGCCCTTCTTCAGCGAGGCGTGGACGTTCACCGCCAGCTTCCGCCAGCACGTCACGGTGAAGAAGAAGCTCGGCCCGTCGCGCCACTCGCCGGTGCCAGGCTCAACCCGGCGGGTCGTCGCTCCCACCCGCAGGTTGACCACCGGCGTCTGGGCCTGCTTGGTGAACCACAGCTTCGGGTCCATCGCCACGAAGCCCCGCACGGTGACAAACGCATTAGTCATGCCCGTCCTCCTTTAGGCTCCCCTCGCGGCGCTCGCCGCCAGGGACTCACCCACCACGGTGGCCGATGCACGTGCGTCGGTGGAAAAGTACTTTCCAGCCTGTGGATAACACGCCGGACTTGCCCACCCATTGTGGATAACCAGTTGCGCGCGACCGTGGCACCCGGTACCGTGCATCGCTCGTGCGACGAGTATCGGTAGTAGGCACCTCCGGGTCGGGCAAGTCAACGTTGGCGCTGGCCCTGGCCGGCCAGCTCGGGGTTCCCCGGGTAGAGCTCGACGGCGTCTTTCATCAGGCCGGCTGGACTCCGCTGGACGCCGGCGAGTTCCGCGCCCGCGTCGCGGCGGCCATCGCGAGCGACAGCTGGGTGATCGACGGGAACTACTCGGCCATCCGCGACCTGGTCTGGACGCGGGCCGACACGGTGGTCTGGCTCGACCTGCCGCGCTACCTGGTCATGCGCCGCCTGATCGCGCGCACCCTCCGGCGCGTCGCGACCCGGGAGGAGCTGTGGAACGGCAACCGCGAGCACTGGCGGAACTTCTTCAGCCTCGACCCGGGGGAGTCCGTCATCGTCTATGCCTGGGGCAAGCACGCTGACAATCACCGCCGGTACCTGGCCGCCAGCCGGGACCCGGCCAACGGGCACCTGGCGTTCGTCCGCCTCACCAGCCCGCGCGCCGTCCGCCGCTTCCTCACCAGCCTCGCCTAAAGGGGAAGCGAGGCGCCCGGGCCCGTGCGGGGAGAAATCGCCTGGTTCAGGCCGGCACGAGCTCGGTCGGCTCGGCGATGACGTCGACCAGCGCTCCGTTGCGCATGACCGTGATCGGCATCGGCTGGCCGATCGCCTCGGCGAACATCAGCCGCTGGAGGTCCTGGGCCGCCGCCACCGGGGTGCGGGCGACCGTCAGCAGCAGGTCCCCGGCTCGCAGCCCGGCCCGGTCGGCCGGCCCGGCGGCCACCACCGACGCCACCCGCAGCCCGGTCGAGCGGCCCAGCCGTTCCCGCCACGGCGGCGCGACCGGGGATGGCGCGACCACCACCCCGAGGTAGGCGCGGCGGACGCGGCCCTCGCGCATCAGGGCGGACACGATGCGGCGGGTCGTCGCGTTGATCGGCACGGCGAGGCCGAGCCCCACCCCGGCGACGGCGGTGTTGATGCCGACGACCCGGGCGCGGGAGTCGGCCAGGGCGCCCCCGGAGTTGCCCGGGTTCAGCGCCGCGTCGGTCTGGATCACGTCCTCGATCAGCCCCCGCTCCCCGGCCGGGAGCGAGCGGCCAAGCGCGCTGACCACGCCCGCGGTAACCGACCCGGAAAGCCCCAGGGGGTTACCGACGGCGACCACGAGCTGCCCGACGACCAGGTCGTCGGCCTCCCCGAGGTCGGCCGGCCCGGGGACCTCGCCCGACGCGCGCAAGACGGCCAGGTCCGACAGCGGGTCGGTGCCGACGACGCGGAACGGCGCCGAGGTGCCGTCGGCGAAGCTGGCCGTGCCGCCGCCGGAGCGCCCCACGACGTGCGCGTTGGTCAGCAGGAAGCCGTCGCCGGTGAAGACCACGGCCGAGCCGAGCGCCTCCCCCGGTCCCAGGCCGCGCCCGGGGGCCTCCCGGCCGCCGGCGCTGCCCCGGGGCACCCGCAAGCTGGCCACCCGCGGCGTGAGCTGCCGCGCGACCCCGGCCACGACGCGCGAGTAGGCGTCCAGCGCCCCCTCATTCGCACTGCCGTCGGCAGTTGCATCCACCATGATCACCCCTTTACGGCAATTACATAATTACATAATAATCCGGAGTCGGAGTCCTTCTGATAGCGGGAAGATCGTGGTCTTGCCTTCCGGGGCGGTCCGGGTTCCAATGGGCAGCATGCCCCGCCCGGTCACCCATCTCGCCAACCTCGACCTGAACCTGCTCGTGGCCCTGCGCGAGCTGGTCCGCGAGCGCAGCGTGACCAGGGCGGCCGAGCGGCTCGGGGTCACCCAGCCCGCCGCCAGCGCCGCGCTGTCCCGGCTGCGGCGCCATTTCGGGGACGAGCTGCTGGTCCGCGAGCATGGCGAGTACGCGCTGACCCCGCTCGGCGCGCAGCTGGCGGAGCAGGTGGACGGGGTGTGCTCGGCCGCCGAGCGGCTGTTCGCGACCTCGGCCCGCTTCGACCCGGCCACCTCCGAGCGGGAGTTCACCCTGCTCATGGCGGACTACACGATCATGGCGATGGGCGAGGCGCTGTCGCTGGCGATGAGCCGGGAGGCGCCGCGCGCCCGGCTGCACATCAAGCTCGTGCGGGAGTCGCTGAGCGCCCAGTACCAGGACGGGATCCGGTTCATCGACGGGATCATCGCGCCGTCGTCGGTCCATGGCTTCTCGCTGCCGGACTCCCGGTCGACCGAGCTGTTCCGGGACCGCTGGGTGTGCCTGGTGGACGCGGCCAACCCGGTGCTCGACCTGCCCGGCGTGACGCTGACCGACCTGGCCCGGCTGCCGTGGGTGGCGCCTTATTACCGCATCGGGCAGAACCCGGCCCCGGTGCCGGTCATGGGCCAGCTCGCGCTGCTGGGGATCGCGCCGCGGATCGCCGTGCGGGTGGAGAGCTACCTCGGGGTGCCGTACTTCGTCGCGGGCACCAACCGGGTCGCGCTCATGCAGGAGCGGCTGGCGACCCGGCTCGCCCCGCGGATGAACCTGCGGGTGATCGAGTGCCCGGGGCAGTCCGAGCCGATCGTCGAGGCGCTGTGGTGGCACCGCCAGTACGAGGACGACCTGGCCAACGCCTGGCTGCGCCGCATCGTGGTCGAGACCGCGCAGCGGTTGTAGGCGAGGCCGGCTAGCGGTTGAGGGCCGCGTAGCGGGCCTCGGTCCGCTCCTTCAGCGGCTTCCACCACCACTCGTTGGCCCGGTACCAGTCGATGGTCGCCGCCAGGCCCGCGGTGAAGTCCCCGTAGGCCGGCACCCACCCGAGCTCGGTCCGGATCTTGGTCGAGTCGTTGGCGTACCGCAGGTCGTGGCCAGGCCGGTCGGCCACGAGGTCGAACGCGTCGGCCGGCTGGTCCATCGCCCGCAGGATCTCAGCGATGATGTCGCGGTTGCCGCGCTCGTCGCCCGAGCCGATCAGGTACGTCTCCCCGCTGCGGCCGCCGTCCAGGATCAGGTGCACCGCCGCGTTGTGGTCATCGACGTGCGTCCACTCCCGGACGTTGCGGCCCTCGCCGTACAGCTTCGGCCTGCTCCCGGTCAGGACGTTGGTGACCTGGCGGGGGATCAGCTTCTCGACGTGCTGGTACGGGCCGTAGTTGTTGGCGCAGTTCGACAGCGTCGCGCTGATGCCATACGAGCGGCCCCAGGCCCGGACCAGCAGGTCGCTCGCGCCCTTGCTCGCCGACGAGCCGGCCGACCAGGGGGGCGTCGAGGATGTCACCTTGGACGAAGCGCACGTCGCCCGCGACCGGGGCCAGGTTCGCCTGGTTGCCGGCGTAGGTCAGGGCGTCGAGCACGGTCACTTCGTACTGCGGGTGATTACGCACCGTGTAGTGCACGAAGTTGGAACCGATGAAGCCGACACCGCCAGTGACTAGCATCCTCATGCCGGCCATCCTGCCGAGCGGCCCCGGAGCGCGCCTGGAGCTACTGTCGCGAGCATGGCCGAACACGATGCCCTCAGCGCCACTCGCGAGGCTTACGACGCCGCTGCCCCCGCCTATGCGGAGCTGTTCCGCGACTCGCTGCGTGACAGCCCCCTGGACCGCGCGATCTTGGGTGCCTTCGCCGAGGTCATGCGCGCGAGCGGGGAACGCCAGGTCGCGGACCTAGGGTGCGGGCCGGGCCATGTCACTGCTTACCTGCACGAGCTGGGGCTGGCGGCGTTCGGCGTGGATGCCTCGCCCGCCATGATCAAGCTGGCCCGGCAGGCCTATCCGGGCCTGCGGTTCGACGTGGGCTCGATGGCCGCGCTGGACATCCCCGACGGCATGCTCGGCGGCGTGCTCTCGCGCTGGTCCATCATCCACGCCCCGCCGCGGGAACTGCCCGTCATCCTGGCGGAGTTCCATCGCGTGCTGGCACCTGGCGGGCACCTCCTGCTCGGCTTCTCCGCGAGCGGTGATCCGGCCCACGCGACCCAGGTCTTCGATCACGCGGTGACGCCGGCCTACCGGTGGTGGCCCGATCACCTCGCCTCGATGCTCCGCGCGTCCGGGCTGGCCGAGGTGGCCCGGATGGTTCGCGAGCCGCAGCCCGCTGACCGACGGCAGTTCCGGGAGGTCCAGCTGCTTGCCCGCAAGGCCCAGGCCCAGGATGGAAGCGTTCGGGAGGCTTAGGCGGGAGCGCCACCGGGGGCCGGCGCCTGGGCGGCGGCCAGCGCCAGGCGGAAGCGCTCGTACTCGGCGACCTCGCCCCCCGCCGGGGCGAGGACCAGGTCACGGGCGGTGGCCGCGACCTGGTCGCGCATGTCGCGGACGGCGGCCGCCTGCTCGCGCTCGGCGGCGGCGAGGGCCATGTTGTGGCAGCCGGACGCGGTCAGCCAGCCCAGCAGCAGCACCGCGGCGGCCATGATGAGGAGCCAGGGGATGAGGGACAGGTCCGATAGCAGCGCCGAGCTGGCCTTCAGGACGTGGCCGACGGCGATCACGACCGACCAGGCGATGCCGACGACGGCGAGCACGGCCAGCAGCCACTGCCAGGCCGCGACCAGCCGCCACCATCCGGGGATGCTGGCCCGCGGGGGGATGCCGGCGCTGACCGCGGTCGCCAGCGCGGCCGGGACCTGCGGTGCCTGCGACCGGGCGGCCTCCCGCACCGAGCGGGTCCACGGGGCGGGCAACTGCGCTCCGAGGGCGTCCGCCAGCCGGGTGATCGCGTTGTCCACTTCGGACTGCTGCGCGGCCGCCGGGACCGGGAGTGCGTGCCGGTCGCCGCCCTTCAGGCGCCGGACCGGGTCCGGCCGCCGGCTGAGCATCCGCGCCACCGGCCAGCCGGCCAGCCGGATCGCCTGCGCCTCGCGGGCGCTGGCCACCGCCTGGGCCACCGCGGCGATGCCTGCCGCCTGGGCGAACGCCTCGATGAGGGCGCCCCCGGGCTCGTCGGGAACGAACTCCACCGGGTCCTGCTCCGCGCCGGCCCGCGGCGTCCCCTCCGGCAGGGCGTCCTCCCACGGGGGCCGGGTCACCGCGACGGGGGCGGCCAGCGGCTGCCCGTCGTCCCAGTCCGCCGCGTCCCACGGGGCCTTGCCCGGCTCGCTGCGCGGCAGCGGCCCGCTGTGGGCGAGGGCGCTGGCCGCCGCGCTGAGCGGAGGCAGTCCGGTGCGGAAGTCCGGGCCGCCCTCCGCGCCGCCCGCTGGCCTGCCATCCCCGCCGCCGGCGTCCGGGGCCGTCCCCGCGCCGCTGTCGCGGGCCGAGGGAGGAGCGAGGGACCGCATCGCGCGGTCGGGGGCGACCTGGTTCCCGGCGTGGGGGGCGAAGCCGCCGAGGAAGGAGTCGATGTCGGCTGAGATCCGCTCGCTGGCCGCGTGCTGGGCCGCGACCGTGCCCGCGAGCACCCCGCGCAGGGCATCGAGGCCAGCCCCGGTGCGGGCGGAGACGGGCAGCACCTGGGCGTCGGTCAGGCCCTCGTCGTCCAGGAGGCGGCGCAGGTCCTGCTCGCAGTCGCTGACCTGCTCGGGCGTCAGCAGGTCAGCCTGGTTGAGGACGACGGTGATGACGCCGGCGTGGGCGGCCATCGGGATCAGGTACCGGCGGTGGACGGAGGCATCGGCGTACTTCTGCGGGTCCAGGACGAAGACGAGCATGTCCGCGAGCTTCGTCAGCCGGTCCACCGTCTCCATCGACGACGCTAGCACCGAGTCGTGGTCTGGCAGGTCAAGGAGAAGGAGGCCGTTCAGGGCGGACTCACCCGAGTCGAGGGCGCTCGCGCGGGCATACCGGTGCCGGCGCTGCACGCCCAGCCAGTCCAGCAGCGGCCCGGCGCCTTGCATCCCCCACACGCATGCGTGCACGTGCCTGGTCGTCGGCCGGGTGACCCCGGGCGGGGAGAACGTCGCGCCCGACAGGGTGTTGAATAGCGTGGACTTGCCGCTGCCAGTGCCGCCGGCCAGGGCCACTACCGTGTGGCTGCCCGACAGGCGCAGCCGCTCGCCGGCCCGGCGCAGCAGCGCGTCGGAGTCGGTGATCAGCGTCGCGCTGACGCCGTCGGCCCCCTCGCGCTCCCGGCCGATCCGGACCAGGTCGGCAAGCGCATCGAGCCGCCGGGACAGGCCCCGCTCGGCCGCCCCCGGCGGGACGACCGCCGGCAGGACGCTCATGTGCCCTCCTCGCTGGCGCTCGTCGGCCGCATTCGCGGAAGCGCAGTGCTTCTTGATTCGCTCGCGAGCTCGCTCACGAGCCCTCCTCGCTGGCGCCCGCCGGCCGCATTCGCGGAAGCGCAGTGCTTGCCAGTTCGCTCGCGAGCTCGCTCACGAGCCCTCCTCGCTGGCGCTCGTCGACCGCATTCGCGCAAGCGCAGTGCTTGCCAGTTCGCTCGCCCGCTCGCTCACGAGCCCGCGCTCGCTCAACGGACGGCCTCCAGGTTGTACTCGGCCTGGTAAAGGCGCACCGCCGCGATCGGGTCAACCGGGCCCGCCGCGTCGAGGACCTGGACGAAGCGGATGAGCTCCTCATCGAGCAGGAGCCGGACGTGCTCGCCGAGGGCGCCCCGGGCACGGGCGAGCAGCGGGTCGACCGCGGAGGCGCCCAGCGCCCGGCCCAGGACCTCACGCGGCACGGCGACGATCTCGCTCGTCGCCTCGTCCGGCGCCTCGGCCGTGGTGCCGGCGGGCGGGCTCCCGGGGCCGGGGGCGGCGCCGTCGCCCAGGACGGCGATGAGCGCGAGCAGGCTCAGCGGCTCGCTGCCGAGAGCGCCCTTGCCGGACCGGCTGGGCTGGCTTTCGGACTGAATCAGCCGCATTAGGTCATCTTGCCACGCGCCGGCCGCCCGCGCGGCCCGCGCCTCCAAGTCAGCCGAGGCCCGCTCGAACGCATGCTCCACGGGCGGGGCGCTGGCCGTGTTACCGCTTTCCGGGGTGCCTGGAGCCGCCTCCGGGTCCCACCGCGGGCGGGTGCCGCTGGTGCCGGCGGCCGGGGCCGCGCCCTCGTGGGCGGCGGCCACGCTCGCCGCCCAGGCGGCGCTCTCGGCGCCGAACGCGGAGGCGAACTCGCGCTCGGCCTGCTCGTCCCGCGCCCGGCTGGCGTCCACGTTGGCCAGCAGCGTCGCGCCCGCCGGGTCAGCCCGCCAGGCCATCGCCACCTTCTCTGCCGCCTGGTCAGCCACCGAGACCACCAGTGCCTCGATCGCGGCCCGGAGCGCCGTGTCCAGGGCCGCGACCCGGGCGTTGCCGGTTCCCTTGCGGGCGCGCCTGCCCTTGCGCGCCGGCCGTCGCAGGGTCAGCGCCGCCCCGAGGTCGCCGCTGTCGGCGCACTCGCGCCAGCGGGCGAGCACCTCACCGCGCAGCAGGGCCGCCCCGCGGGACCGCGCGTCGAACGCCGCCAGCGCGTCGCCGTAGGCGCCCTCCACGACCCGGCGCAGCCGCTGGCGGAGCTTGACCTGCGCGTCCACGTGCTCGGCGAGCTTCGGGACGCGGAGCTTGAACGTGTCCAGGACGCCCGCCATCGTCTGGCTCAGCACCGCCACCCGGCGGTCGTCGCGCTGGGCCGTCTCGGTCAGCCAGTCCTTGACCGGCTGGAACACCTCCGGCGGGAGCATGTTGTCGACGACGGCCGAGTCCGGGATGGTGAACCGGCGGCCGGGCGTGATGCCGTTCGCGTCCAGCATCGCGTTGAAATGGCTGACCAGCTCTTCCCGGTGGCTGTGGGGCACCCGGGACAGCACCACGCCGAGCGCCGCGCCCCGTTCCCGGGCGTGCTGCAGGATCTCCCACACCGGGGCGTCGGCGTACCGGGACGAGCTCGTCATGAACAGCCACAGGTCGGCCGCGTCGAGGAACTGGTAGGCGAACTCGCGGTGCGAGTGCGCGACCGAGTCGATGTCGGGGGTGTCGAGCAGGGCGAACCCGCGGGTCATCTCCTCGCAGGCGGCGAGGACCAGCAGCCCGTCGCGGCCCGGCCGGGCCAGGCCCTCCTGCCGGACGCGGGGCATTGTCGGCAGGAACATGTTCTCGGCGAACCAGTGCATGTCGTCCGGATGGCAGGCCAGGACCGGCGAGTTCGTCGTCGGCCGCCGCACTCCGGTCTGGCTGACCTGAGTGCCGACGATGCTGTTCACCAGCGTGGACTTGCCCGCCCCGGTCGAGCCGACCAGGGCGACGAGGATCGGGGCGGCGGACTGGCGGACCCGCGGCAGCAGGTAGTCGTCAATCTGCGACAAGACCTTGCCCCGCTCGAGCGAGACCTCATGGGCGCCGGGGATATCGAAGACCAGCGGGATGGCGGCAACCCGCTTGCGCAGGTTCAGCAGGGTCGATTCCAGCAGGCGCGCGTCAACCCGTGCGCGCGCCATCGGGATGTCGATCCCGGTCTCGCCGCCTTCGGGGGCACTGTCTTCCTGGCGGGCACTGTCTTCCTGGCGGGCACCGTCTTCCTGGCGGGCACTGCGTTCCCGGGCGGAACCGTCTTCCTCGGGAACTCGGCCTGCCTGCGGGGCGCCCGCTGGGAACTCGCTGCCTACCCCGCTGCTGGCCTCTGGCCGGGGAATGCCGGACGTAGGTGCCTGCGGGGGCGATGGCACCTGACCGAGCGGCGGCGGCTGGGCAGCCCCATGCGACTGCGCTACCCCATGCGGCTGGGCGGCCGACGGGCTCTGGCTCATCGGCGGGGCCTGGCTGACCGGCGGGAGGTGGGGAGGCCAGGTGGGCTGGGGGGATGTTGGCGGTGGGGGGGCGAGCATGGCTTCGCCTGGACTTGGCGTGCCTACTCGGGGCGGCCCTTGCGGGTGCTGGACAGCAGGCTCTCCAGGCTGCGCGGCTGATAGTGGTGCTCGCCCAGCCTCGTGCCCGGCCTCGCGCTCGGCCTGCTGGCCGGCCGCGTGCCCGGCCTCGGGCGACGGCGACGAATGTGCCGTCACGCCCCTTCCTTCCATCTTTCCGCCTGGGTCAACTCGTGCTGTTCTCTCCACCGGCCGGCGTGCCGATGGCAGGTTCCGGGTCAAGCGCCCGCGCAAGCCCGGCAAGCTCCGCCGCGACGGCTCCCACTTCGCCGACGACGATCACGGCCGGCGGCCGGACACCCTCGCCGGTCACTCGCCGCTCGACGTCTTCTAGTGTTGCGTACATTGTTCGCTGCGTGGGCATGGTACCGTCTGCGATCACCGTTACGGGAGTGCCCGCGGGCCGTCCGCGCCTTATTAGTTCCCGCGCGACCGGGCCAATGCGCTCCACGGCCATCAGCAGGACTAGCGTCCCGGTACCGCGCCCGAGTGCCTCCCAGTCAACACTAGATCGCTCATCGCCGGGCGGCACGTGAACCGATATAACGTGGAAATCCTGGGTGGTGCCCCGGTGCGTGACCGGCACGCCCGCCGCAGTGGGCACGCCAACCGCACTCGAAACTCCGGGAACAACCGAGACAGGAATTCCGGCTCGCAGGCATGCCAGCATTTCCTCTCCCCCGCGCCCGAACACGAATGGGTCGCCGCCCTTGAGGCGTACCACGAAGCGGCCCTCCGACGCGTGCTTTATGAGCAGGTCGTTGATCTCGCCCTGCGTCATCGCCCGCCCGTAAGGGATTTTGCCCGCGTCAATGACCAGGACATCCGGGGCGAGCTCGCCCAGCACCGTGCGCGGCCCGAGCCGGTCGGCCACGACCACGTCCGCCTCGGCCAGCAACTGGCGGCCGCGCACCGTCAGCAGCCCGGGGTCGCCGGGGCCACCGCCGACCAGCGCGACGCCTGACCGGCGCTCCCGGTAGTGCCGGACGGAAATCGACCCGCTGCTCAGCCCGGTCGTGATCGCGTCCCTGATCCCGGCGCTCCGGCGGGGATCGCCGCTGAGCACGCCGACCTGGACCCCCGATACGGTGGCCGCCGCCGGGGTCCAGGCAGCCGAGGCCGCCGCGTCGTCGGAGCGGACGCACCACGTCCGGTGCCCCTCGGCTTCCGCCGCCGCCCGGGCGTTCACGTCGGCCGGCCCGCAAGCGCACACCAGCCACGCATCGGCGCAGTCCCCCGGCTGGTAGCCCCGCTCCAGCCAGGTGATCTGGCCCGCGGCGGCCAGGCCCTCCAGGCCCGCGCTCACCGCGGGCGAGACGAGCAGGACGTCGGCGCCAACGGCGAGAAGGCCGGGAACCCGGCGGGTTGCGACTACGCCCCCGCCGATCACCACCACCCGCCTGCCGTCAAGCCGCAGCCCGAGCAGGTAGGCCTGCTCCCGACCATCCGTCACGCCCGCCGCCTCATCCGGTTCCCGTGCTCCCACTACCTTGGCGATCGCACTGCCGCTGCGATCGCGCCTTGCGCGTCCGCCGGGGCTGCGCGGCCCGCTCGCCGCGAGCCGCCCGCCGCTCGGCCTTTGCCCTATGCCGCAGACGGTACCCGACCGCCGTCTGCGGGCTCACGCGCAGGTCAGCCAGCGCCGTCGGCGCGCTATCCGGCCCGGCGAGCGGCCCCGGCCCCGCGTCGCCCCAAGCGCCCAGTTCAGCTGGAGGAGAGGGAGTTAACGGCCGCCCGGATCTTCGCCTGTAGCTCCTGAGAGTTGGCCCTGGACGCTACGGGGGCGGCTCGCCGGTCGCGGCCCGGAGCAAGGCGGTGAACGCGGCCACGGCAATGACCGGGCCGCCCTTCGGCGACATGTTGGTCAGGGCGGGCAGGCCGCTGGCGCGCAGGCCGGCCTTCGCCTCACTCGCGCCCGCGAAGCCCGCCGGGACGCCGATGACCAGGGCCGGCTCGACCACGCGGTGCAGTATCTCCTCGACCGCGTCGGGCGCGCTGCCCACCACCCAGACCGCGCCCGGCCCGCACTCGCCGAACCCGAGCCGGATGCCGGCCGCGGGAACGGTGATGCCCGTGGTCCGCGACAGCCGGGCCGCTAGCGGCTCGATCGCCTTGCAGGTGACCGGGTAGCCCTCGATCCCCGCCGCCACCATGGCACCATCAGCCACCACGGCCGCGCCGGCCGCGATCGCCGCGACCCCGGCCGCCAGGGCGGGCTCGTCACAGGCGAGGTCGGTCACGAAGTCGAAGTCCGCGGTCGCGAGCAGCACCTCCTCGGTGACCGCCCGGGTAAGCGGGGGCAGCCCGCTCAGGTCAATCCGGGACCGCAGCACGCGGTAGGGCTCGCTCACCCCAGCAGCCAACCACCCGGGCGCCCGCTATGTCCACGACCCCGGCCGGGACGCCCTGCCTGGATACACCGCCGCAACAATTTCGGCTCCAGCCGTGACCAGGCGACGGCCTGAGTTCGGACACGAAGCCAGATAAAGGTCAAACATAGGTACAGAAAGTTACACTCTAGCTGCCCGTCCCCAACACAACGTTAACAAGCGCCCACTAGACTGACCCGCGCGGGCGACATGAAGGATCTTTACCAACCTTCAGCAAGTACTGAGCCGGGCTGGGTAGCATGCCCGCTTGTGCGGGGCCGTGGCCTGGACGACGCCGCCCGCGCGGCACCTTGCCGCGGCAAGGTCGCAGTATCGAACGGAGCATGCATTGGCGCAGGAAAGCGGCAGCCATCCCGGGGAGCCCATCCCCGCTTCCCCCGGGACCCGGGTCCTCGTGACCGGCGGGGCCGGCTTCATCGGCCGCAGGGTCGTCCGCGCCCTCCTCGCGGCGGGCCACCAGGTGACCGTCGCCGACCTGCGGCGCTTCCCCCGGATGGCCGGGGAGGAGGCCGTCACCGACGTCACCGGCGACCTGTGCGACCCGCGGGTCGCGGCGCGCGCGGTCACTGACGACACCGTGGCCATCATCCACCTCGCGGCCATCACGTCGGTGCTGCTGTCAATCGATGACCCCGTCCACGTGCACGTGGTCAACGTGGACGTCACCGGCCGCCTGCTGGAGCTCGCCCGCGAGCACTCGGTTAGGTCGTTCGTGCTCGCGTCCACCAACGCGGTCACCGGCAACGTCGGGCGGGCGACGATCACCGAGCAGACGGTACTGCGCCCGCTCACCCCCTACGGGGCGACCAAGGCGGCCGGCGAGATGCTGGTCAGCGCCTACTCGAACTGCTACGGCATCCGGGGCTGCGCGCTGCGGTTCTCCAACGTGTACGGGCCGGGCATGGCGGAGAAGGACAGCTTCATCCCCCGCCTGATGCGGGCCGCCCGGGACGGCGAGGGCGTCCGGGTGCGCGGCGACGGGACCATGCTCCGCGACGTCGTGCACGTGGACGACATCGTGGCGGGCATCTTGCTGGCCTGGCGCAGCGGGCACACCGGGCCGCTCATCGTGGCCGGCGGCACGTCGGTCACCGTCAACGAGATGGTCGACACGGCCCGCCGGGTGACCGGGAAGCCAATCCCGGCCCAGAACGTGCCCGTCAGCCCGGGTGAGATGCCGGCCGTCGTGGTCGACATCAGCACCGCCCGCGCCCTCGGCTACCAGCCGACGATGAACCTCGAAGCAGGGCTGGCCACCGTGTGGCCGGAGTTCGACCCGGATCGCGCCGGCGCCACCGCGCCCACCGCGCTCACCGCCAGCTCACCCATGACTATCGCCGCGGAGGCTCACTCGTGACCCAGACCGGACACTCCGCGGGCACGCGCTACGCCAGCCCGGCCGACGAGCGGGCCGACAACGCCGCGCTGGAGGCGCTGCGCGCCACCTACGGCGAGCGGGTGGCGAAGCTGCCGCCGGTCGCGCTGGTGATCGCCGCCTACAACGAGGAAGGCGCCATCGGCCCGGTCATCGAGCAGCTGCCCGCTGCCCTATGCGGCCTTGACACCGAGGTCATCGTCGTCGCCGACGGCTGCGCCGACGCCACCGCCAAGGAAGCCGGCGCCGCCGGGGCGGTCGTCTGCGACGTGCCCGTCAACCGGGGCCAGGGGGCCGCGCTGCGGCTGGGCTACCGGATCGCGCGCGAGGGCGGCGCCCAGTACATCGTCACGACCGACGCCGACGGCCAGTACAACCCGGCCGAGATCGCCTCCTTGCTCGCCCCGATCGTCGAGGGCCGGGCCGACTTCGTCACCGGCTCGCGCCGCATGGGCAGCGAGGAGACCAGGGACCCGATCCGCAAGGCCGGCGTCCGGTTCTTCGCCCTGCTGGTGAGCGCCCTGACCGGGCAGCAGATCTCCGACACCACGTTCGGGCTGCGGGCCATGCGGGCCGAGGTCACCGGGGCGGTCATGCTCGCCCAGCAGCAGTACCAGGCGTCCGAGCTGCTCATCGGGGTGATCACGCACGGCTACCGGGTGCTGGAGGTGCCGGCGACCATTCACCGGCGCACGGTGGGCGAGAGCAAGAAGGGCCACAACTTCGTCTACGGGCTGCGGTTCACGCGCGTGGTGGCCGGCACCTGGCTGCGCGAGCGGCGGCGGGCGGGCGCGTAGGCGCGGTCCCGGTCGTCTTCCGGATGGCGGTTAACGGCGGGCGCCCGCGGGGTGCCCGCCGTTTGCGTTGCCCGGCGTCCCGGGGCGGCTAGCGGGTGGCGCTCTCCTGCGGCTCGACCGACTCCGCGTCCGGGGCGGCGGCGCCCTTCTTGCCGCGCCGGTCGGAGAACAGCACGTAGTGGAAGATGACGAAGCGGGTAACGAACGTGATGAAGTTGGCCGCCAGGTAGACGAGGTCAACCCACGCCGTGTGCTCCGCCCCGCGCAGGTGCAGCCAGGCCGCGGAGCGATAGCCGAGCTTGGTCGACAGCGTCAATATGACCACGACGATCAGGGAGATGAGCCAGAACGGGACCGTCTCCCGCAGCAAGTCCGGCTTGCCCTTGCGCTCCCAGGCCCACCGGCTCAGCACGTAGCTGACGACGGCGCCGGTGAACCAGCTCGTCACCGCGGAGGGCGTCGCGGTCAGGTGGAACACGCTGTCGCACAGGGTGAGGGTGACCTCGCTCGTGGCCAGTGAGGCCACCGCGACCCCGGCGAACCGGGTCAAGCGCACGCCAACCGCGCTGCGCAGCTTGGCCAGGAGCGCGTTCCTCGCGGGCGCTGTAGTGCCAGATGCCATGGGCTCCCTTAGATCGGTAACAGTAATCACAGCAAGTAACCGCAGGCCCAGGCATCGTGCCGGCTACGCGCCCTGTCAATAATTTACTTCGGTAACCTGCGTGCCGCCGTCAGATCCGCTGTCAACCTGACCAGAGCTGCCCGGGCTGGCGTGCCACAGGTTCCGGGAAGCGTGCTTGGCCGGCGCCCCGGGCGCCCCTGTCTCCGCGTACCGGGACATCGCGAACCCGTTACTGAAGACTACCGTGTGCGATCCGGCCAGCCGGGCGGCCCCTCCCGGGGCCACGTCCCCGGCCTCCAGCGCGGCTCGCACCGCCGCCATCCCGCCTTGCTGGCGGATCTCCTCCAGCGCCGCGAGGTCCCAGCACTCGCTCGCCGTCACGGTGACGGCGGTCGGCGGCGGGCCGCTTCCCTTAGCCGCGCTGTTTCCCCCCGGCCCGCGGCGGAGTGCCCGGCTTCCCCGCGTCCCGGTGCCGGCGCCGGACCGGCGGGCCGTACCCCGCACCACCAGCAGCCAGGACCCGAACAGGCGGGCCGCGCAACGGGCCTGGACCGACTCGAAGAACGCCAGGTCCACCAGCCCGGTCGCGTCGTCCAGGGTCGCGAAGATCACCCGCTGCCCGGACCGGACGGCCGGGGTCTGGGTCGCCACCTTCACCCCCGCGACCAGCACGGTTTCGCCCGAGGCGCTTTCATTCAACCTTTTTGCACGGGTCGTCCCCATGCCCGTGAGCAGTTCCTCGTAGAAGCTAATGACATGCTGGCTCACGTCGAAGCCGAGCACGTCGAGCTCGGCTGCCACGCGGTCGGCCGGGTCGAGGTCGCGCAGCTGCCCGGCCGGGACGATGTCGGCCATGCCGTCATCGGCGTCGCCGCCGGCCTGATGGCCGAACAGGTCGGGCGGGGCGCCGCCGTCCCGGCCCCGGCCCGCCCGGTCGAGCACCCCGATCCGGGCGAGCAGGTCCCGCCGGGTCGGCCTTGGCCTTGGCCTTGCAGAGCCCAGCCCGGTCGAGCCCAGCCCGGTCGAGCCCAGCCCGGTCGAGGGCAGCCCTGGAATGTCAGACCCTCCCGGTAGCGTGGGCTCATACAGGGAATCGAGGGCACCGACGAGGACCAGGCGCTCGGCCACGGGCCGCGAGGGCCGCGCCCGGTCCCAGAAGTCGCGGAGAGACGAGTACGGCTGGCCTGCGACGATGCGGTTCACCTCAGCGGCGGTGATGCCCTTAACGTCGCCGAGGGACGGGCGGATCGCTGGCTGCGCCCCTGAAGCAAGCACTGCCCCTGAAGCAAGCACTGCCTCCCAAGCAAGCTCTGTCTCCGGTGCGGGTGATGGCTTAGGGGCGAGCGCTGGCCTCGAAGCGAGCGCCGGCCCGGGAACGGGCGTCGTCTTGGCGGGCGGGTCCGCTTCGGCGGGCGGGGCTGACTCGGCGGCCGGGGCTGACTCGGCGGGCGGCACTGCCTTAGAGGGCGGGGCTGACTCGGCGGGCGGGGCTGCCTTAGAGGGCGGGGCTGAACCGGAGGACGGGCCTGCCTTAGCGGGCGGGGCTGCTTCGGGCAGGAGGCTGGCTTTCCAGCCGTCGCCGGAGGCGTTGACGTCCAGGGGGAGGATGGCGATGCCGGACAAGCGGGCATCGGCGACGATGACGCGCTTGGGGTACATGCCGGGGTCGTGGGTGAGGACGCCGGCGTAGAACGCGGCCGGGTGGTGACGGCGTAGCCATGCCGACTGGTACACGGGAATGGCGAACGCGGCGGCGTGCGCCTTGCAGAAGCCGAAGCCGCCGAACGCGGCGACTATCTGCCACACCTCGGCGATGGTGGCCTCATCGTAGCCGCGGGCGCGGGCGGCGGCGCGGAACCACGGCTCGGTGCGCCGGGGGCCTTCGCTGGCCGACAGGTGGCGGCGGACCATGTCGGCCTCGGCCAGGCCGCACTCGGTCATGGCGTCGATGATGCGCAGTACCTGCTCGTGGTAGACGACCACTCCCCCGGTCTCCGCGAGCGCCTCGCGAAGCTTGCGATGCGGGAAGGAGGGCTCCGCAAGGCCATGCCGGGTGTCGAGGAACGGGCTGATCATGTCCGAGCTGACCGGGCCCGGGCGGAACAGCGAGATGTCCACGATCAGGTCATCGACGCTGGCGGGGGCGAGCTTCCGGACCAGCTCGCGCTGGCCGGGTGACTCGATCTGGAAGCAGCCGAGCGTCTTGCCTTCCTTGATCATGGCGTAGGTGGGCTCGTCGTCGCGGGGAATGGCGTCGAGGTCGGGCGGGCTGCCGCCAGTCCGGGCGATCTCGGTGAGGGAGTAGGCCATCGCGGATTGCATGCGGACGCCGAGCACGTCGAGCTTGATCACCCCGGCGATCTCCGCGTCGTCCTTGTCGAGGTGACTGAGGGCGAACCCTTCGGAGCTGCGCTGCATCGCGGCGCGGTCCCGGAGGGTCGGGTCGGAAAGGAGGATGCCGCACGGGTGCATGGCGACATGGCGGGGCAGGCCGTCGAGCCGTTCGGCGAGGCGGAAGATGGTGGCGAGCTGGCCGGGCCCCAGGCGGCTGCCTTCCGGGGAGGACGGTGCTAGCGGGGAGGAAGCTAGTGCCTGGAACGACGCCAGCTCGGGGAGGTCGGCGAGGGCGCTGGTGATGTGGCGGGCGCGGACGTGCGGGAAGGCCTTGGCGATCCGGCCGATCTCGTCCGGCGGCAGGGACATGGCCGCCGCAACGTCCCTGATCGCGCTGCGGGCGCGGTAGGTCTCCATCATGGAGACGCAGGCGGTGCTCTCCTCCCCGTAGGCGTCGAAGATGACCTGGTATGCCTCCAGCCGCCGGGCCGACTCAACGTCCAGGTCGATGTCGGGCAGCGTATTGCGCGACTCCGACAAGAACCGCTCCATCAGCAGGCCATGCTCCAGGGGATCGATCGCGGAGATGCCCAGGAGGTGGTTGACGAGGCTCCCGGCCCCGGAGCCGCGGATCGCGCAGCGGATGCCGCGTGCCTTGATGCGGTCCGCGATGTCCGCGACGATGAGGAAGTAGGAGGCAGTCTGGGTCTTCGCGATGATGTCCATCTCGTGCCGCAGGCGGTCCCGGGCCGCCTGGGCCGCCTTGCTCCTGCCCCGGCGGGTGGCCTGCCGGGCGGAGTGATAGCGGCCGGCGCTGATTGCCTCCTCGCAGCGGGCCAGCAGCTCGTGCAGGGAGTCCCGGTAAAGGCCGGAGTACAGGCTGCGGGTCGCGGGCAGGTGGTGGCGGCCGATGCCCAGGTCGCGGGCCGGGTCCAGGCGGCAGCGGTCCGCTAGCTCGGCGGTCTGCCGCAGCAGGGTGCGAGCCGACCCGCCGAAGGCGGCCGCGATGCGCTCGGCCACGGCCGCCATGTGGTCGTGGCTGGCGAGGAAGGCACGGCCGTTCTGCCGGCTGCTGTCGAGCTTCGGCGAGCCGAGCGGCACCAGGTGCCGGGCCGCGTCGAGGACTTGCGCGACCTGGCTGTCAGCGGGCTCCAGGTAGCGGACCGCGTTGGTGAGCACGGCGTCCAGTCCGTGCTCCTGGGCGAAGGCGGCCATGCGGGCGGCCCGGTGCGTGCTGCCGGGCGCGTCGAGGTGATCCACGACCTCGATGGCAACCTCCACGCCAGCGGCCCGCCAGCAGTCAAGCGCCCGCCGCGCCAGGTCCGGCCGCCGGTCCGCGATCGCCTGGCCAACGTCGCTGTGCGGGCCGAGCAGGACAATAACCCCGGCCGCATGCCGCCCGATGACCTCATGGCTAACCCCCGGCGACACATCCCCGCCCGCCCGGTCCCCGTCAGCAACAGTGCCCCGGCCAACCGCAAGGCTCCGTGCAGGAGCCGGGCCCGGGGAACCAGCAAGCCCTCGGGGCACGGGAGCCGGGGGCACGGGAGCCGGGGGCACGGCCAGGTTCTGGGGAACGGCACGTGCACCGGGATTGGCGTTGCCAACGGGGTTGGCGGGGCGGGAAGGAGGGGCGGAGCGGGCGGGCGGACGGTCAACCGGGGCGGCATAGCCAGCGGAAGCGAGGCGAACAGCGGAACCCGCGCGGGCGGCCGGACGGAAAACAGGCCCTGTGTAGGCAGTAGGAGCAGGCTCGGGAGCAGCCGCTGGACCAGGAGCAGAGGCAGCAAGACCGACAGCAGGGCCGGCACCGGAGGCAGGGCCGGCACCGGAGGCAGGGCCGGCACCGGAGGCAGCGCCGGCACCAGAGGCAGCGCCGGCACCGGAGGCAGCGCCGGCACCAGAG
>DATBEM010000021.1:0-19725 GCA_036276115.1 Trebonia sp. | reverse complement strand
GCGACCGGGTGTCCTTCGCCGCCGGGACCCACGCCTACCGGGCGTCGATCGCCAAGCCGGACGGCTCCCAGGTCCAGGGGTCCTCGGCCACGGTGACCGTGACCTGGCCGTAAGGCCTTGACGGCAGGGGCGAGGGGCAGGCGCGAGCCTGCCCCTCGCCCGCGCTTAAGGCGCAACGCCACCCAGGCCGCGCATTCCCGGCCCCGGCGGCCCGCTATCGTGACGGCATGGGACTGCTGGGCGATCTGGTCAGGGCCGTGTCCGACGTGCTGACGGGCGGCCGCCGCCCCGCCCGGTCAGCCGGCGCGCCGGCCTCGCCGGGCGAGCGCGGGCGGCACGCCACCGTCGAGGTGGACCCGCACCGCGTCCGGGCGGTCAAGATGGCATACTCGCCGCGGGCCGACCGGGCCCCCGACCCGGGCGAGATCGTCTGGACCTGGGTGCCGTTCGAGGAGAACGACGGGCGCGGCAAGGACCGCCCGGTCCTCATCGTGGCCGCCGAGCGGGCCGGCACCTACCTGGCCGTGCAGCTGACCAGCAAGGACCACGATGGCGAGGGCGACTTCGTGCCCGTCGGCGCGGGCGCCTGGGATGGCGGGCACCGGCCCTCCTGGGTCAACCTGGACCGCGTGGTCCGGGTGCGCCAGGGCGGCATGCGCCGGGAGGCAGCCGCCCTGCCGCGCGAGCCGTTCGAGCGGGTCGCGGGCGAGCTGCGCCAGCGCTACGGCTGGCGCTAGCCCTGACGGGCCTTCAGCCGGGGCGACTTCTTGCTGATGAGGTAAGTCCTGCCCCGGCGCCGGACGACCTGCGTTCCGTCCTTGGCCTTCAGGGACTTAAGGGAGTTCCTGACCTTCATGACCGCTCCTTCCGGGACGGGGACCGTTTAGCGGTGCTCGCGGAATTCGGTGACGCGCCTGACCTTCGGGTCGTACTTCCGCAGGGTCAGCCGGCCAGGGGTATTGCGGGGGTTCTTCGTCGTCGCGTAGGTCATGCCGGTTCCGGCCGAGCTGCGCAACGTCACCAGGAGCCGAGTGCTCTTCCGTGCCATGGCTCTTCACCTCTGGCCGCCTCAACCGCGCGGCCAGGGCGTAAATTCCCGCGTGCGACGCGGTGGACGAGGTCTTCCCAGCTGCGATTCACCCGGTGTTCGGGCTGATCCCGGCCGGCGCCTAGCCGCCGGCCGGGAAGCCGCAGCAGCGCCCTAGCTGCCGGCCGTCAGCGTGAACTGCTCCCAGCCGCCGATCGCGGTCCGGTTGGCGATCAGGGCCGAGGCGCCGGCGTTGTCGGCCGTCACGATCATGCCGTTGGCCTTGGCCCGCAGGCTGACCGTCCCGTTCGCGTTGTGCAGGAGCGTGAACGTCTCCCACGTCCCGACCGAGGTCCGGTTGGCGATCAGCGGGGACGCGCCCGCGTTGTCGGCGGTGACGATCAGGTTGTTGGCGTGGGCGCGCAGGGCGACGTTACCGCCCCCCGCGTCGAGCAGGTCGAACTGCTCCCAGGGGCCGATCGCGGTCCGGTTGGCGATCAGGGCCGAGGCGCCGGCGTTGTCCGCCGTCACGATCATGCTGTTGGCCATCGCCCGCAGGCTCACGACCAGGCCCGTGCTGGCGCCGGCGATCACCGGCGCCGTCGGGCGGGTCGCGGTCAGCGCGATCTGCCCCTTCAGCATCCGGCCGCCGTCGCCGGTCAGGCGCAGGTAGTAGTCCGACGAGCAGGCCGTCCCATCCTGGTCCAGCGTGAGCAGGCCCGACCCTGCGGGCACGCATCCCTGGGTGTCGGCCGTCTTGGCGATCTGGTTGCCCTCGCCGTACTCGTCGAACATGGAGATGTAGATGCCCGCGACTCCGGCCCGGGTCATGTTGTAGAACTGCCGCCACATGAAGTCGCCGTGCGCGCGCTGGCTCGCCGACACGTCGCCGGGCAGGACGCAGGGCTGGTAGTCGACGCCGTTGGCGGCGCAGTCGGCCTGGTCGGGGACGGTGTAGGTCGTGTAGGCGTTGTCGGAGTCGGCGGCGGTCCCGATCGCGCCGACCATCCACGGGGACAGCATGCTGAACGCGTGGTACACGCCGCTGAAGCCCGCCCGCGACCCGCCGGTCCCGGTCCGCCACTCGCGCGGCACCCCGCCGATCAGGTACACGCCCTGCCCCTTGAACCAGTTGACCACGTCGAGGCAGGTCGCCGCGTCCCACGGGTGGTTGCTGTCGTTGAACCCGAACCCCCAGATGCACACGACCGGCTTGCCGTTCTGCCGCGCGTAGGCCGGGGACGCCGTCAGGGCGGACATCTTGCTGGTCCAGTCCGCCTTGACCTCCGCCTGCATGGTGGTCCAGCCGGAAACGTCGTACATGATGTAGAACTTGCGCCCGTAGGCCTCGGCCGCGGTCCGCACCTTCGTCGCCATGGCGTCGCGGGTGGGGCCCTCGGAGGAGTTCGGGTTGAACCGCTGCAGCGCCGCGGTGTCGCAGCCGTACTGCTGCATCCACCGGAAGTGGGTATTGACGGTCGACTGGTCGTAGGACGAGAACAGGGTCGCCGCGTCGCCGTTGCTGAAGTTCGCGTACCCGGTCTGGTACCACTTGCCATACTCGCGCATGTCGGGCCAGGCCTTGATGGCGTTGTTGGACGGCGAGGGCGCCTGCGACCAGTTCTGGCTCCAGTGCCACCACCCGTTGATCGGGGCGCCGTCGCCCAGGGCCGCGAACCAGCCCTGGTAGCCGACGGTGATCTTGCCCACGACGTCGCCGGCCGGGCTGGCCGCGCGGGCGGGGGAGGACCACGACGAGGCCGCGACGGCGGCGGACCCGGCGACCGTGGCCGTGGTCGCGGCTACGGCCGCGCCGAGGAAGGACCGGCGGGACAGGTTCATGCGCATCTCCGTAAGGGACGAGGCGAACAGGACAGGTCGGTCAACCGCCACCCCACGCCGGTCCCCAGGCGGAGTACTGCTGCATTCTGGTGGAGCTTGTCTACTTACAGGAAAGTTTCCTGTTTAGATTAGCGGTGGGCTCCCTGGCCGTCAATGCGGCACCCGCACCCGGCACGGAACCTCCGCCTGCCCCGAACGCAGCCGCGCGGCCCGGGCGGGCTCGCCGGGCCCGGGGGAGCCTCGGGTATCGTGCGGGCTCATGACGAAGATCGCGATCCTCGACGACTACATCGGCGTGGCCCTGGACTACGGCGACTGGTCCGCGCTGCCGGACGGCGCCGAGGTCACCGTCTACCGGGAGGCGATCGCGCCCGAGCGGCTGGCCGGCGAGCTGGCCCCGTACGAGGCCGTGGTCATCACCCAGCAGCGGGCGCGGTTCCCCCGGGCGGTGCTGGAGGCCCTGCCGAACCTGAAGCTGATCGTGTGCAACGGGCGCACGAGCAGCGTGATCGACCACGAGGCCCGGATCGAGCGGGGCATCCTGCTCTGCGGGACCGCCCTGACGAACCGGGTGCCCGCGGGAGCGCCCGGCGCGGCGGCGCCCGCGGCGGAGGCGGGGGCGCCGCCCGGCCTGCCCGCGCCGTCGGAGCTGGCCTGGGCACTGATCTTCGCCGTCGCCAAGCGGACCGGCATCGAGGACCGGGTCATCCGCGCGGGCGGCTGGCAGGCCGGGTTCCCGGTCCCGCTCGCGGGCAAGACGCTGGGCCTGCTCGGCGCGGGCCGCCTGGGCGGGGCGATGGTGCCGGTCGCGAAGGCGCTCGGCATGGACGTCGTCGCCTGGAGCCAGAACCTGACCGGGCAGCGCTGTGCCGAGCTCGGCGTGACCCAGGTGACGAAGGACGAGCTGCTGGCGGCGGCCGACGTGCTCGGGGTGTTCCTGGTGTTCTCCGAGCGCTCGCGCAACACCCTGCGGGCGGCTGACCTGGCGGCGATGAAGCCGGGCGCCATCGTCGTCAACGTGTCCCGCGGCCCCATCATCGAGGAGCAGGCCCTGGTCGAGGCGCTCCGCTCCGGCCACCTGGGGGGCGCCGGCCTCGACGTCTTCGACCGCGAGCCGCTCCCGGCCGGCCACCCGTTCCGGTCGCTCGACAACGTGGTGGTCACCCCGCATGTCGGCTACGTCCACGAGCAGCTGTTCCGCGCCGCCTGGGCGCGGATGGCCGAGGATGTCGCCGCCTACCTGGCCGGGTCCCCGATCCGGGTCATCACCGACCCGGCCGACTGCCCGCCGATGGTGCCCCGGTAAGGCGCGGCCCGGCCCGGGGAACGGCCCGGCTCAGGCCGCGTCGCCCTCCGGGGCGAGCGCGTCCAGCGCGCTGAGCTCATCCGGCGCCAGCTGCTGGTACTGCGCCCGGGCCGCGATCCGCCGCCTGGAAGCCCGCGGCCCGGAGATCCTCGCCCGGGCCAGCCGCCTCGCCAGTTGATTTCCTGTCTTTTCGCAAGCCAGCGAGCGCGCCCGGTCAGGCGATGACCATGACCAGGTCGCCCCCGTCGACCTGGGCCGTTCCGGCCAGGGCGATCCGGGCGACCACGCCCGCGACCGGGGTGGTGATGGAGGCCTCCATCTTCATCGCCTCGATCTTGGCGACCACGTCACCCGCCGCGACCTTGTCGCCGACCGCGGCGACCGGGGTGACGCTGCCGCCGAACGGGGCCGCGACCTGGCCCAGGCTGGCCGGGTCGGCCTTCTCGGCCGCGGGCGCGTCCGGCTCGACCGACCGGTCGCGAACGCCGATGGGCCGCAGGTGGCCGTTGATCGTGCACATGACGACGCGGATGCCGCGCTCGTCGGGCTCGCTGACCGACTGCAGGGCGAACAGCAGCGTCTTGCCTTCCTCGATGGTGACGCTGTACTCCTGGCCGGGCTGCAGGCCGTAGAGGTAGTCGCCGGTCGCCAGGACCGACACGTCGCCGTACTTGGCCCGCGACTCGGCGAACTCCCGGGCCGGGCCGGGGAACAGCAGCCGGTCCAGGGTCCGGCGGCGGTCGGCGCGGAGGCCCTCGGCCTGGGCCGGGGTCAGCCCCGGGTGCGGCGGGCGGGCGGTGCGCCCGGCCAGTGCCCGGGTGCGGAACGGCTCGGGCCAGCCCCCAGGCGGGTCGCCGAGCTCGCCGGACAGGAAGCCGATGACCGAATCGGGGATGTCGTACTTGCCCGGGTTCTCGGCGAAGTCGGCCGGGTCGGCCCCGGCGGCGACCAGGTGCAGCGCCAGGTCGCCGACGACCTTGCTGCTCGGGGTCACCTTGACGATGTTGCCGAGCAGGTCGTTGGCGGCGGCGTACATGTCCTCGACCTGCTCGAACCGCTCCCCGAGGCCGAGCGCGATCGCCTGCTGGCGCAGGTTGGACAGCTGCCCGCCGGGGATCTCGTGCCGGTAGACCCGGCCCGTGGGCGAGGGCAGGCCGGACTCGAACGGCGCGTACAGCCGCCGGACCGCCTCCCAGTAGGGCTCCAGGTCGCACACCGCCCGCAGCGACAGGCCAGTCTCGCGGGGCCCGTAGTCGGTCGCCGCCACCAGCGACGACAGCGACGGCTGGCTGGTGGTGCCGGACATGGCCGCGCAGGCGGCGTCAACCGCGTCCACCCCCGCGTCGATGGCGGTCAGCAGCGTGGCCAGCTGCCCGCCCGGGGTGTCGTGGGTGTGCAGGTGGACGGGCAGGCTGAACCGCTCGCGCAGCGCCGTCACCAGCGTCCGGGCGGCCGGGGCGCGCAGCAGCCCGGCCATGTCCTTGATCGCCAGGACGTGCGCGCCCGCGTCCACGATCCGCTCGGCCAGCCGCAGGTAGTAGTCCAGGGTGTAGAGCCGCTCGCCCGGGTCGGACAGGTCGCCGGTGTAGCACAGCGCGACCTCGGCGATGGCGGTGCCGGTGGCGCGGACGGCGTTGATCGCCGGGCGCATCTGGCTGACGTCGTTGAGGGCGTCGAAGATGCGGAAGATGTCGATCCCGGTCGCCGCCGCCTCCTCGACGAACGCCTCCGTGACCGCCTCCGGGTAGGGGGTGTAGCCGACCGTGTTGCGCCCGCGCAGCAGCATCTGCAGGCAGATGTTGGGCACCGCCGCCCGCAGGCTGGCCAGCCGCTGCCACGGGTCCTCGGCCAGGAAGCGCAGCGCCACGTCGTAGGTCGCCCCGCCCCAGGCCTCCAGCGACAGCAGCTCCGGCGTGGTCCGGGCCACGTGCCCGGCCACGCCGAGCAGGTCATGGGTGCGCACCCGGGTCGCCAGCAGCGACTGGTGCGCGTCGCGGAACGTCGTGTCGGTCACCGCGACGTCCGGCTGCGCGCGCAGCCGGCGGGCGAACTCGTCGGGCCCGAGCTCCCGCAGGCGCTGGCGCGACCCGTCCGGGGGCGCCTGGCGCAGGTCCACGTCCGGCAGCTTGGTGGCCGGGTCCACCTTCGCCGGGCGGGGGCCGTAGGGCTGGTTGATGGTCACGTCGGCCAGGTAGGCCAGCAGCTTGGTGCCCCGGTCGGCCGACGAGCGGGCCGTCAGCAGCTGCGGGTGGGCCTCGATGAAGCTGGTGGACAGGCGCCCGGCCCGGAAGTCGGGGTCGTCCAGGATGGCCTGCAGGAACGGGATGTTGGTGGCGACGCCGCGGATGCGGAACTCGGCCACCGCCCGCCGCGCGCGGTCGATGGCGGCCTCGAACGTCCGCCCCCGGCACGTCAGCTTGGCCAGCATCGAGTCGAAGTGCGGCTGCACCTCGGCCCCGGTGTAGGTCGTGCCGCCGTCGAGCCGGACGCCGGCCCCGCCCGGTGACCGGTACGTGGTGATGATGCCGGTGTCGGGCCGGAAGCCGTTGGCCGGGTCCTCGGTCGTGATCCGGCACTGCAGGGCCGCTCCCCGGACCTTGATGCCGTCTTGCGCCAGGCCCAGGCCGGCCAGCGTCTCGCCCGCGGCGATGCGCAGCTGCGCCTGCACCAGGTCGACGTCGGTGACTTCCTCGGTCACCGTGTGCTCGACCTGGATGCGCGGGTTCATCTCGATGAAGACGTAGGTGCCGTCCGGGGCGAGCAGGAACTCGACCGTGCCCGCGTTGACGTAGCCGATCTCGCGCGCGAACCGCACCGCATCGCTGCACATCCGGTCCCGCAGGTCCGGGTCGAGGTGCGGCGCGGGCGCGATCTCGACCACCTTCTGGTGGCGGCGCTGGACCGAGCAGTCCCGCTCGTACAGGTGGACCAGGCCGCCGCTGGCGTCGGCCAGCACCTGCACCTCGATGTGGCGCGGCTCGACCACGGCCTGCTCGATGAAGACGGCCGGGTCGCCGAACGCGCCCTGCGCCTCGCGCATGCACGCCTCGATCGCCTCGCGCAGCCCGGCCGGGTCGGACACCCGCCGCATCCCGCGCCCGCCGCCGCCCGCCACCGCCTTGACGAAGACCGGGAAGGGGATGTCGACCGCGTCCCGGATGAGCGCCTCGGCGTCCGTCCCGGGCGCCACGCTGCGCAACGTGGGCACGCCCGCCGCCCGGGCGGCGGCGATCGCCCGCGCCTTGTTGCCGGCCAGCGCGAGCACCCCGGCCCCGGGGCCGACGAACGTGATGCCCGCGTCCGCGCACGCCTGCGCCAGGGTCGGGTTCTCCGACAGGAAGCCGTAGCCGGGGTAGACGGCGTCCGCCCCGGCCTGCACCGCCGCCGCCACGATGAGGCCCGGGTCGAGGTAGGCGCGGACCGGGTGGCCCGGCTCGCCGATCTGGTACGCCTCGTCGGCCTTCAGCCGGTGCTCGGAGTTACGGTCTTCGTAGGGGAACACCGCCACCGTCTGGGCGCCGAGCTCATAGGCGGCCCGGAACGCGCGGATCGCGATCTCGCCGCGGTTGGCCACCAGGATCTTGGAGAACACGCAAGCAGTCTGCCAACCCGGGGGCCCGGCCAAACAGCACCGCCGCCGGAAAAAACTGCCGCTTTTTCCGAAAGCGCGCAAACCGGAAGCTGCCGTCGCGCCGCCGGGGTTCAGCGTGCCACTGACCAGGCGGTCCGCCCGGCCAGCGAGGCCGGCCGGAGCCTCCCCCGGCCGCCGGGAACGCGCTCCGGGCCGGGGTGAGCGCTGAGGCCCGCCGTCTTCGACGGCGGGCCTCAGCCTGCTTCCGGGAAGCACCGCTATTGATGGATATTTCTCACGGGGCTAGGACACGGTCGAGCCGAACGCGTACGTGCCCGAGCCAACCTGGACCTGCAGGCAGGAGCCCTGCATGCCCTTGACCGTCACGCCGCTGGCGCGGGCGACGGGGGCTCCGCTCTCGGTCACCGAGCCCGCGCTGGCGGCCGGCACGCACACCGACGCCGTCGAGCCGACCGGGACCTGGACGGTCAGGGCCAGGTGCGGCCCCGAGCGGGTCCAGGCCGAGCTGACCCGCCCGTACGGGGTGGTCTCGCTGGCCGAGGCGCGGGTGAGGTTGCCGACCGCCGACGGGTCGACCGCGAGGGTGCGGAAGCCGGGCGACGTGGCCGAGATCCCGGCGACGCCGGAGTACAGCCAGTCATCCACGGTCCCCATGAACGCGTGGTCGCGCGAGCGGGCCGAGTCGCAGGTCGAGTTCTCCCACGCCTCCCACATGGTGGTGGCGCCGCACTGCAGGAACCACTGCCCCCAGCCGGGCGCGGTCGGGTTGGTGGCGACCGCGTAGGCGAGGTTGCCGTAGCCGTAGTCGGCCAGCATCGGGAGGATGTACTTCGACCCGTTGGCCCCGGTCTCCAGGTGGTTGCCCTCGGCGGTGACGTTGGCGGCGAGCCCCGCCGCGATCGCCTGCTGGCCGCCCGCCGGCGCCAGCCCGAACGCGAGGCCGATCACGTTGGCGGTCTGGTCGTAGGCGGTCGAGGTGATGGTCCCGTTGGGGCCGCCGGCCGCGTGGGAGACCAGGCCGGCCGGGTCGCGGTAGTCATGGCCGGCCGCGTCGTAGAACTCGCTGTTGACGGCCGCCCTGATGCTGGCCGCGAGGCTGTCGTACTTGCCCGCGTCGGCGGCGTTCCCGATCGCCTGGGCCATGAGGGCCAGGTCCTGGGCCTCGCGGTACAGGAACATGCTGCCGAGCATCTCGCTCGACGGCGGGTTGGCGTCCGGCGGCTGCACCCAGTCGCCGTACGTCGTGCCCTGGTAGATGTAGCCGCTCGGCGCGATCTGGGCGGCCAGGTCGTCCACGTACGCCGTCAGGTGGCTGTAGTCCCGGCGGACCGCGGTGAGGTCGTCGTAGTTCTCGTACATGTTGTACTCGATCAGCAGGAACGAGCCGCCCCACAGCGGGTCGACCTGGTCGGCGCCCGGCTGCGTCGGCACGAGCCAGCCGATGTTGCCCGCCGGGTCCTGCGAGTCGTCGAAGTTCTGGGTCATGTGGTCGTAGTAGGACTCGGCGTCGAAGTTGGCCATCTCCGAGTCCGAGTAGTCGCCGTTGTCGTTGGTCCAGCCGCCCTTCTCGTACACCGGGGTGTCGCTGCCGTAGGAGTACTGGTTGTTGAGGATGGTGTTCGCCATCGCGGTGTGCATGTCGTTCAGCAGCGAGCTGGAGCTGCTGTAATCGCCCGCCGTGGCCAGGGCCGTGTGCACCACCACGCCGGTCACCGCCGTGATCTCCGGCAGCGGCGGCGCCACCCCGCCCGCCGTGGCCGGGGCCGTCGTCACCTCGACGTACCGGTAGCCCTTCCAGCCGTACTTGGGCTCGTAGGTCTCCGGGCCGCCGCCCTTGAGGATGTAGGTATCGGTCTGCCCGGCGCTGCCGTTGCCCTCGCTCTGCGCCGTGCCGTCCGGGTTGAGCTGCTCGGAGTACCTGACCTGGACGACCGTCCCGGCCGTGCCCGACAGCGTGACCCTCGCCCAGCCGGAGGTGGTGATGCCGAAGTCGTAGACCGTCGACGGCCCGGCCGGGTCCTGGACGCCGGTGTTCCAGGGGGCGATGCCGTAGGCGCCCAGGACGCTGGCGGCGGGCCAGGATGAGTCGTCGAAGGTGGCGGTGCTCCAGCCGTCGGGCGGGCTGGCGGGGGTGCCCGGCAGTGCCTTCCAGCTTCCGTCGGTCACGATCCGGGTCGAGTCAAGCTGGGCGGTGTTCAAGTCAGCAGCGGCGATGATGCCGCTGGCGTTGCCCTCGGCGTTGAGGCCCTCGATCGCGATCACGTTCGTGCCCGGCACCAGCAGCGACTTGATGTCGGCGACCTGCGAGGCCTGCCAGCCGTTCTCCACCGTGGCGGGGGAGCTGGTGACCTGGGTGCCGTTGACGTAGGCGGTCTCGCCGTCGTCGCCGTTGACGCGCAGGACGGCGCTGGCGATCGAGGCCGGGTCGGTCACGGTGAAGGCCTTGCGCAGGTAGATGGTGCCCGCGGTCGTGGTCGTGGCCGCGTTCGGGCTGTTCCAGAGCCAGTTCGCGGCAGGCGACCCGGTGTAGGAGGGGACCGGGACGCTCACGCCGGGCTGGCTGGTGACCTTGACCGGCTTGACGGTCGAGGTCTCCTGCACCGGCGGGATCTGGTCCGCCCGCAGCACCCCGGCGGGCGCGGTCACGGGACCGGAGACGTTAGTGCTCCACGGGCCGATGCCGTAGCCGCCCAGGACGGTCGCGGCGGGCCAGGCGGAGTCATCGAAGCCGGCGGTGCTCCAGCCGTCGGGCGGGCTGGCCGGCGTGCCCGCCAGTGCCTTCCAGGTCCCGTCGGTCACGATCCGGGTGCCGCCAACGTCAGCCGCCGCGATGACGCCGCTGGCGTCCCCGGAGCTGTTGAGGCCCGCGATCGCGATCACGTTCGTGCCCGGCACCAGCAGCGACTTGATGTCGGCGACGTGCGAGGCCTGCCAGCCGTTGATCACGTTCGCGGGCGACGTGGCGACCTGGGTGCCGTTGACGTAAGTGGTCTCGCCGTCGTCGCCGTTGACGCGCACGATGGCGCTGGCGATCGAGGCCGGGTCGGTCACGGTGAAGGCCTTGCGCAGGTAGATGGTCCCCGCGGTCGTGGTCGAGGTCGCGCCGGGGGTGTTCCAGAGCCAGTCCGCCGCCGGCGAGCCGGAGTACGACGGGACGGTGCTCGCGGCGGGCAGGATCGCGGCGTCGCTCCAGCCGCCGTCGGCGTAGCCCGTCGCCGTCCAGCCCGGCTTGGCCAGGCGGGCGTCGTAGGTCTCGGCGGCGGGGGAGTTGGCGGTCGTCGGGCCGGTGGTGACCTTCCACGAGCCGTCGCTCGTCACCCGGGCCGACGTGCCGTTGGCGTACCAGACCTGGAGCTCGAGCTTCAGCGTGGGCACGCCCGGCTGCCACGACTCGCCGCTGGCCGGGTAGTCGTCGGCGCCGCCGGCGTAGAAGCCGTTGCCGAGGCTCACCGCCAGCGCGTCCGATCCGGGCCGCACCAGCTTCGTGACGTCATAGGTGGAGTAGTCCACCGTCTTGTCGTAGGTGGTGAAGGGCGTGTCGAGCACGTTGTCGCTGACCGCCTGGCCGTTCACGGACAGGTAGGGGTAGCTGAGGCCCGCCACGTACAGGCGGGCGGCGGTGATGGCGGTGCTCGCCGCGTGGCCGCCGGCCCTGGTCCTGGCCCCGGCCGTGCCCGCCAGGGTGAAGTCCTTGCGCAGCAGCAGCTCGCTGCCGCTTGCGGGCGCGGGGCTGGTGATCCAGCTCCCCTGGAACTGGGCCGGGTCGAGGAACGCGGTCTCGAACCACGCGGGCGCGCTCCAGGCTGACTGCCGCCCGCTGTTGTCGCGTACCCGGACCTGCCAGTAGTAGCGGGTCTGGGACGCCAGCGCCGGGCCCGCGTAGGCCACGTCGAACGACTGGGCCGACTGCACGGTGCCCGAGTCCCACGTCAGGTTCCGCCCGCTCGCCACGCTGGCGGAACTCGGGGCGACGCGGACCTCGTACTGGCTCTGGGCGACCCCGCGGGCGGCCGAGGTGATGACCCAGCCGAGCAGCGGGTGGCTGTCGTCGATCCCGAGCGGGTCGGCCGAGTGGTCGGTGGTCAGCGACCCGGCGGCCGGGGTGGCCGGCCCGTGCGCGGCCGGCGGCTGCGCGCTCGCCGTCGTGGCCCCGGTGAGCGTGAGCACCCCCAGGGCCAGGGCGCCCGCGCCCGCGGCGGCGATCCGGAGCCGGTGCCTGCGCGGGTTGTCGGACGGTCCGGCCCGGTGCGGTGAAGGCACCCGGCGGCGTTGCCTTGCCATCATGTGTTACCTGCCTTTGGTAGGGCATTGAAACGTGCCAATCACCAAAAGCCAACTGCCGTAATCACAAATAGGCAACAGCCGTGACCGGAACCGGCCACCTGGCGGACCGGGTGGCCGGGCCAGCGCGCGCGGCCGCGCGGCCGAGGGGAGGCGGCCCTACGGGGTGACGGAGAACGCCTCGCAGCTGACGAGCGGGGAGACCATGACGCCGGGCATGATGATCTGGACCGGGCTGAAGTTGCACAGGCCGGACCCGTTGACCAGGGCGCCGGTGAAGTGCACGGACGAGAACGGGCTCCCCGTGGAGGCGGGCGCCGACATCTCGGTGATGACCTCGGCCGACGACCGGGCCGCGCCGGCAATCCGCCCGATAGTCAATTGTTTGTCCTATTCTCCAATGGGAAGCCATCACTTCGGCTGCCATGACGTGGCCGCCCTGGCGGGCACCGCGGCCGACTCCCGCTCCGCCGCCACCCGGGCCACCCCGTCGCACCGCCTCGACATCGGCCAGAGCTTCAACGCCCCCGCCCACGCCGCCGGCGACGGCACCGCCGTCCCCGCCAGCCCCGGCTGCGCCCTGTACCGCAACTATTTCTATGGAGCCAATTTCCCTGCCTAGCTCGTAGCAGGCTGCGATGTCGCCGGTGCTCGTTTACTTGGGCTCGCGCCACTTCCTGGTCTGTTCATCGGGCATCCGTGCTCACTCCCTTCCTCTGGGATTGCGTTGCCGTGATACCACCCATGTCCGCCCCCCATTGACTGGGGTCCAGGTCACCGTCCGGCAGCAATCCCTGCCGGAGGACCGGGAATGGCGGCCGGTACTTGTAGTTTCCGAAAACAGACCGCGTGCTCACCGTGCTGTACCGCAGGTTCTTGCACCTCGTCAGCTCGTACGGGAACCAGTGCAGCCGGTGGGACGTGTACGGCTCGGACACTTCCAGGCTGGTCATCGCGCCGATCTCAGCCGGCCGCCGGATGAGGTTGCCGCGGTACAGGACAAGGTGCCTTACGGCCGTCAGCGTGCCGATGGACCGGGGCAGCGTGCTGACCTGCCTGCGCTCACCTGGGCTCATCTCAACCAGCGGCTTGAAGACCTCCCGGCCGTCGGCCTTGGCCTCATCGATAAGTGCCAGCATGTGCAGCCAGCCCGGCGCGGACGTGTCTTGCCGTTCGGCATGAAGGCGCACCCCCTTTCCCGGTGGCTGCACGTGTGCCTGGTCGAAACATGCGCACCGGCCGATCCCGACGCCCGCGCCGCCCGGCCCGGCAGCGTTAGCGAACCGGTTGGGAAATACTCGCGGGCGGGGAGCTAGCTCATTCACGCGCCAAACGTATCGCCTAGCGGCTGGAAGCACCTGCGGGGGCGCTGGAGCCGAAGTACCACCTGCCGCCGATCTTGATGCAGGTCAGCAGGCCGTAGGCGTAGATGTCGGCCGGGTTGCCGCCTGACGGTTCCGCCCACAGGGCCTCGAAGGTGCGGCCGCCGGAGAAAATGGCGGCCGGGTCGGCATTGGACTCGCACTCGGTGCGGGCGCCGGGGAAGCAGAGCTTGCCGGTGAAGCCGACCAGCGCGCGGGTCCCGGCTATCGCCACGTAGCCGACCTTGAAGGACACGGTGTACGGGGTCCGGCCCCGGTAGTCGGGGCTGTTCTGGGCCGTGCACGGCTCGGAGGGCGGGGCGTACACGTAGCGGCAGAACGCGGCCTGGTCCCCGGACGACAGCTCGCTGACCAGTCCGGTGGCCGCCGCGCCGGGTGAGTCGTGGCCGGGGGTCACCAGCCCGGGTCCGGTCACCGTTACGCCCGGGCCGAGGGCGGCCTCCCAGGACGGCGGCTTCGCCGTCCAGATCGTCCCCGACAGCTTCAGCACCCCCAGGACGACGAGCAACGCGATGGCGGCCGCGACCCAGCCCGCCCGCGTCGGGCGCCGCTTGTCGCCCAGCAGCCGCACCCGGGGGAGCCGGCCCGCGATCCTGGCCACCGCCGGCGGCACCGGGACGCGCGGCAGGGGAAGGGGATCGATCGCGATCTCGTCGCCGGTTCCGTCCGGTTCGTCCATGCCCGCGTGCACAATGCCACCTTAACCTCAGCGTAACCTTAACCTCCGCCGCTCTGGCCGCCGGCCAGGCGCTCTCGTTTTCTCTGCCCTGCACGCCAGCCGCGGCGAGTACGGCATCGCCGCCGCCGCCGTGCGGACGGCCGCCGACCTTGGAGCTGTCCAGGCCGATGGAGGAGAACCTGGCCTCGGTGCCGTCATCGAACCGGATGTGGCCCTTGATTCCGAAGTAGAAGCCCAGGATGCTCGTCTCCCCCTTCGTCCCCTCGACTGACTGCCTGGTAATCACCCCCTTGCCTTCGACGCCTTCCGTGAGCAGCTTGTGATGCACCAGTTTGTCGAACATGGCCGTATCTTCCCCGGGCACCCGGGCAGGCGGGCCGCCCGCGACGGGCCGGCGTCGTTCCCCGGCGCGGGGCTCAGCGGACGTTGTGCTTGGACGCGCTCATCAGCGCCAGGCCGGCCACGGCGAGCAGGCTGTAGCAGGCAGGGACGAAGAAGACGTGCGGCAGGCCCACCGTCGCGACCGCGATGGCGCCGGTGCCCCCGCCCAGGGCGCTGGCGACCGCCGTCGAGCTCATGAAGACGGCTGACGCGGTGGCGGCCGCCCCCGGCAGCAGCCGCTGGGCCACGACGATGCCCAGGCCGGCGAACACTCCCCAGACCGCGCCCATGCAGGCCTGCCCGGCGAACATGCCCGCGGCCGACGCCGTGGTCGCGAAGCAGAGGTTCGCGCCGACGCCGAAGGCGGCGCCCGCGACCATCAGCCGCATGATGCCGGCCCGGCGGGCGATCAGCACGCTCAGCGGCATGAGGGCCAGCTCGATCAGCGGCTGGATCCCGATGACGGCCCCGCTGGTCACCGGCGCCAGGTGCAGGCCGGTGCGCATGTAGATCGGCAGGTAGGCGTACTTGACGGGCTCGCCGGCGTAGACGAGGACGTACAGGCCGGTGAACGTCAGCAGCGGCAGCAAGACCGCGGCGCGGTGGTGCCGGGGCAGCTGCGCGGCCCCGGCTCGGGCAGCCTCAGGGTCCGGGGCCGGGGCGGCCCGGCGGGGTGCGCGCAGGCCGAGCGGGACCACCTGGGCCAGCGTGCACAGGGCGGTGGCCGCCAGCAGCACCCGGTAGCCGGCGGCGGCCGCCAGGTACGAGCCGAGCACCGGCCCGACGACCCAGCCGGCGGTCAGTGCCATCCGCACGACCGAGATCACCCCGTCGGCCGGGACCGCGGGGTCGTCGCTCAGCTGGTCGTGCACGGCGGCGAACAGCTGCGATCCGGCCGTGCCGGCGATGCCGAGCACCAGGGCCCCGATCGCGAACGGCATCCAGGCCTGAGTCGAGAATGCCACCCCGGCCCAGCCCAGGAACCCCAGCAGGGCGCAGGCCCGGAACACCGTGATCCGGTCGCCCGTGCGGTCAGAGCGCGATCCGATCAGGTACCCGGCGACCGGCGCCGTGAGGGCGGTGAGGTAGTACAGCCCGGCCGTCGTGAGGGAGGTGCCCAGGTCCCGGACCAGGAACGACGCGATCTGCGGGGCGGCCGCCGAGTAGCCCAGGCCCGACAGGAACATCGCGATCGTCGCCCCGCGGTACAGCGGGTCCCGCATGGTGGCTTGCAGCGACGACGGCTGGGCGGCGGCAACGGCGCCTGCTGGCGTTCCTGGCATCTGCGCCTCCTCAGGCACAAAACTTTACGCTGGAAGGTTTTTCCGGGCAATGCCCCGTGGCCTCGTGCCCCGCGACCCGCCGCGGGTGACAAGATGACGAGATGACGCAGGAGGCCACCGGCGGCAGGCCCCGCCGTCGCTCGTACCCCAAGGGCGTGCGGCGGCGGCAGCAGATCCTCGACAGCGTGATCGAGCTACTCGCCCAGCGCGGCGGGGACCGGACGTCGCTGCGGACAGTGGGCGACGCGATCGGGGTGTCGCACGCGGCGCTGCGCCACTACTTCTCCTCCCGCGACGAGCTGCTGGTGGAGGCATACAAGGCGCACGAGTCCCGGGCCGCCGAGGCCGCCGGCGGGTCCGCCGTCGGACCGATCACCGCGGCGGCCGAGCGGAACCGCTCCATCCCCGGCCTGGTCGAGCTGTACGCGACCCTCACCACCGACGCGCTGCAAGAACAGCACGCCGTGACCAGGGATTTCATCCGGGAACGATTCCGCCACCTGCGGTCGGTGCTCGCCGCGCGGATCGAGGCCGGGCAGCGAGCGGGCATCGTCGCCGCGGGCCTCGACCCGGCGGACACGGCCGCGCTGGTGATCGCCGCGTCCGACGGGCTGCAGGTCCAGTGGCTCCTGGAGCCCGGCCCGGTTGACGTGGGCCGCGCCCTGTCCCTGCTGGAGCAGCTGATCTCGCCCGGCCCCGGCCCGGACGACGCGTTAGGCGGCTACTCGTCGTCTTCCTCGTCGGGCCAGAGCTCCTTGCGGAGGGCCGGGACGTCAAGGGCAGGCTCGCCGGGCAGGACGAGGGCGGCCTGGTACTCGTAGGCGTGGAACAGCGAGTCGATGAGGATCTGCCGGTTGACGTCGGCGGTGTCGGCGCACTGGCGGGGGGTGAGGCCGTGCAAGCGCGGCAGCGGGGCCTGCGCCCAGGCGGCAGGGTCCGCGACCGGGTCCGGGGCGGGCAGCGGGTGGTGCAGCCGGTGCAGCTCGACGTCGGCCAGGAAGACCGCGGCGATCATCATCAGGATGCCGCCGACGATCCCGCTCCAGTTGCCCCCGGGCGGGGAGGTGAAGTCCCAGCGGCAACCGTGGGGCGGGGCGCTGCCGTACGGGACCGGCGCGGGGGCGGCCATCTCGGCCAGCGGGATCTCCTCGTCAGTTGACTGGATCACCCGCGCGACCTCCTGCGACAGCGCCTCCGCGACCGCGTCGGCCTCGTCCGGGCTGAGCATGATGCCGGTGCCGGTGACGCGCCACGCCCCGTCGAGCGGGACAGCCGCCCCCAGCCACACCGACCAGGGAGCGGCACCGTCGAGGGCGCCCGGCGGGAAGCTCAGGTAGCGGATGGCGCCCGTGGCCAGGTCCCGGCCGGAGACGCCGGGGTCAGGCACAGGGTCGTGGACCTGCCACAGGCCGTACTGGCCGTGCTCGGCCCACTGGAAGGCGCGGCGGGCGTCGTCCGGCGGGGTCTGCGGGTCGGCCGCCATCAGCCGCAGCGCCGTCTCGGGCAGGCTGCCCTTCGTCTTGACGCGCCGGAACGCCTGCTTCGCCGTCAGGCCCGCCGCCGCCAGGTCCGCGCCACGCAGGGCGGCCTCGAAGACGAGGGCCGCGCACTCGCTGAGCACGGGCTCGGGCAGCAGCTTGCCGGTCAGCGCCCCGAAGCCGGCCGCCGCGTTGGCCCGCACGAACTTGTCCAGGTCGGGGTGGGCGCTCAGGTAGGCCCCGACGGACTTGCGGAAGGTGGCCAGGCCGCCATGGTCGGTGAACCGCGCAACAGCGCCGCGGTCCTGCTCGCCTGGTTCCGCCATCGCGGCCGCCTTGCGCAGCAGCGAGAAGTGGCAGAAGGAGGCGTCCTCGTCATCCGGGTGATCGTGCAGGTAGGGCTCGAGCAGGTCAATGGCCTCGCCCGGGCGGCCGTGCTCGCCGATCTGCCGCAGGACGGCTATCCATTCCCGGGTACCGTCGGCGTCGTCAGCGTCCGGGGCGGTCCGGGCGAGCAGGGACCGCAAGCAGCGCTGCTCTTCTTCCGCGTCGCCGCCCAGCCATGCCGCCTCGGCTGCCCAGGCGAGGACCTCCAGCGCCGGCGGGTCGCCCGCCCCCTCCTGGAGCAGTCGCGTGGTCTCCTGAATGTCGCCGAGGTCCGCGCCGTGCTCCATCCGGCGGCGCGCGTAGGAGTAGGCCGCCGCCGGGACGCGCTTGCCCGCGATGGCGGCGGCGACCTCGGCCGCCGTCGACTCTTCCGGGCTCATCAGCCGCATCATCAGGTCCAGGCGCTGGTTGGTGTCTTCCTGGGACTCAGCAGTCATGTTTCGTGCTGCTCCTCGCCGGTGCCTCGCGCCATGGTGATCGCTCCGCTACACCCCGGATTCTACCGAGGTGCGGCCCGGCCCGCGGGCGCTCGCGCGATCTACCCGAACGGGGCCGGGGCCTATCGTGCCCCCGGCCCCGCGGTCACCAGCCGCCGCACGAGGCCGGCCGGCAGGCCCGGGGATGATCTCAGCCCGCTGCGGAGTTGGCGCGAGGGAGGTTCATCGACGAGGAGGAGCACCATGGACTTGGGTCGTTATGGCGTGTTCGGGCACAGCTCGGTACTCGCGCCGGAGCGGGCTCGCGCGCTGGAGTCGCTCGGGTACGGGACGGTCTGGGAGGGGGGCTCGCCGCCTGCCGACCTCGCGCACGCCGAGGCGATGCTGGACGCGACCACCACCCTCAAGGTCGCCACTGGCATCGTCAACGTGTGGACGGCGGACGCGGCGGCGGTGGCGCGCTCCTATCACCGCATCGAGGCCAGGCACCCGGGACGCTTCCTGCTGGGCATCGGCGTCGGGCACCCGGAGGCCAACGCCGCGTACCGCTCGCCCTACCAGGCGCTGGTCGATTACCTCGACGTCCTCGACGCCGAGGGCGTGCCGGAAGGCCGGCGCGTCCTGGCCGCGCTCGGGCCGCGGGTGCTGAAGCTGGCCGCCGCCCGGAGCGCTGGCGCGCACCCCTACCTGGTGACGCCGGAGCACACCCGCCTGGCGCGCGAGATCCTCGGCCCGGGCAAGCTGCTGGCCCCCGAGCAGCGCGTGGTCCTCGAAGCCGACCCGGCCACGGCACGGGCGACGGGCCGGCCGTCGGTCGTCAAGCCCTACCTGAGCCTGACCAACTACACCAGCAACCTGCAGCGGCTCGGCTTCTCCGCCGATGACGTGGCGGGCGAGGGCAGCGACCGCCTCATCGACGCCCTCGTGGTCTCCGGCGACGACGCGACGATCGCCCGGCGGTTCGAGGAGCACTTCCAGGCCGGCGCCGGCCACGTCGCCGTGCAGCAGATCGCCGCCCCAGGCGCCGGCCTGGACGCCGGCTTCAGCCGCCTGGCCCGCATCCTCGGGCTCTCCCCGGTGTAGGCCGACGGCCTCGGCAGGCACGGGCAGGGAGCCGGGGAGCCTAGAGTCGGCTGGGTGAGGACTACCCGCGAGTTGCTGCTGGCGGAGCGGGCACGTGCCTGCTGGCAGGCGGCCGCCCTGGACCGGGAGTTCGCGGGCATCGCCGCTGCCGCGGGCGAGCCCGGCACCGACGACGAGCACGACCCGGAAGGCGCGACGCTCGCGTTCGAGCGACAGCACACTGCCGCGCTGCTCACCCGGGCACGGCAGCGGATCGCGGAGATCGACGCCGCCATCAGCAGGCTCGACGACGGCACCTACGGCACGTGCACCCGGTGCGGCCAGCCCATCGGAGACGATCGGCTGGCCGCACGCCCGGCCGCCGCCACCTGCCTGCGGTGCGCGGCGCGAAGATAACTACGAAAGTGGCGTCGCCGCGGGCCCCCAGGGCCCGTGGCGACGGTCAGGCATTAAGGAAGGCAGGACTCGTAGCCCGCCGGGGCCTGCGCGGGCGGGCTGGGGCTGAAGAACAGGGTCGCGCACTTGCTGAGGAAGGCCGGGTCCTCCTCGGGGATGTAGTGGCCCGAG
>DATBEM010000020.1:0-8714 GCA_036276115.1 Trebonia sp. | reverse complement strand
CGCCCTCGCTGGTACCACCCTGGCCGCTGCCGTACTTGCTGGCGCCGCCCTCGCTGGTACCACCCTGGCCGCTGCCGTACTTGCTGGCGCCGCCCTCGCTGGTACCACCCTGGCCGCTGCCGGGCTTACTGGCGGCGGCCTTGCCGGTGCCGTACTTGCCGGTGCCGTACTTGCCGGTGCTGCCCTGGCTGGCGCTGCCCTTACTGGCGCCGCCCTGGCTGGTGCCGGGATTCACCGCGCGGGCCTGCATCGCGTCGTGCTTGGCCGCGTCGCCTTTCACGGGGTTGTCCTTCATTGCGTCGTCCTTCCTGCGGCTCGGGGAGCTGGTGAGCGGCCGGGCGCCGCGGCTCGCATGGGAGCCGGCCGCGCGATTAGCCGGTGATGTCGATCGGGGTGCCCGGCGGGACGGCGCGCAGGCGCGTCAGCGCCGCGTCGTGCAGCCGGATGCAGCCATGGGAGATGCGGGCGCCGGCCAGGCCGATCAGCGCGTCCTCGCCGAGGGGGCCGTGGATGCCGATCACGGCGTCGCCCGAGGCCTGCCAGTCGCTGATGGCGGGCGAGTGCGCGGAGGTGACGATGATGAACGGCCCGTACCCGGGGTTGGGCTGGGGCGGGTCTTCCTCGAACGCCACGAAGTACTCGCCGCCGGGCGTCGGGTCGTCCGGGGCGCCCACCCCGGCCGGCGCGGAGAACACCACGGCCCCGTTCTCGTACAGCGCCAGGTGCCTGGTCGCCAGGTTGATGACGATCCGGTCCGGGTTGGGCGCGAGGCGCACGTCCGCGGCCGGCAGCCAGGCGGTCGAGCCGTTGGGCCGGGGCGCGAGCCGCACCCGGACCCAGCCGGGCCTGGCCGCGATCACCGGGAGCACCGACGGCCGGTAGTTCCAGCTCGGGCTGACCGAGCCGCCCTCGCGCCGCCCCGGGCTCAGGTACTTCGGGGCCGCCACCCGCACCGTGGCGACCTGGGAGGCGGCCTGCACCCGGACCGGGAGGGCCGCCGCCCGCGCCTGGGCATCCGCCTGAACCTGGGCCGCGCGGGCGCGGGCCGCGCGGGCGGCCGCGCTGGCCTGGACCGCACCGGAACTTGCCGCTTGGGCCTGGGCCGCCTGAACCTGGGCGGCCGTCCCGGCCTGGGCCGCAGAGCCGGATGACGCGGATCCGCCGGAGCCGCCCGGACTCCCCGCGGCCGGGGATGAGCGCGCGCCCGGCGGCGACCACGCTGACGCTGGCCACAGCGAGGCGGGCCAGGTCAGCGCGGCTGCCGCGCCGCCCGCCATGACTACTGCCCCGCCGATGATCGCGGCGGCGAGCCGGGCCGGCATCCCGGCTGGGAGCGTGCGCCCGCGGTCCGGGCGCCGCCCACGCGGGCGGAACCAGGACAAAAGGCGACCAAGCATGACGGGCATCCACCTGTACGCGGGCAATTACTGAGGGTAGCGACGGGTGGACTATAGCAGTCATGGGCGGCGGGCGGCGGGCGAGCCGGGGACGTGTTGCGGCAGGCCACACCGGATGTCCCCGCCCCCGCCCCCGGCTCCGCACCCGGCTCCGGCTCCGGCTCCGGCTCCGCTGTCAGGCTAGGTCCGGGCGAGGTCGCCGGGAGGGCGGCGGCTGGACTGGGGCCGTGGGCGGTTCTTGCTGCCCCGGCGCCGCCTGCCGGGCGGCGGGGCGGCCGGCCGGGCCCGTGAAAGGTCGCGGCCTGGAGAAGAGGGAGCGCCCTACCGGAAGTGGCGCTCGATCCCGGCCCACACGGAATCGTAATCGGGCTGGCGCCAGGCGGCGGCCATGGCCTGGGCGCTGGGGATCAGGGTCCAGCGGGTCTCGAACATGAACGCCAGCGTGCCGTCGAGCTTGCGCGGCTTCAGGTCGGCGGTGCTCGCGGCCGCGTAGGTAGCGGCGTCGGGGCCGTGCGAGGCGAACGTGTTGTGCAGGCTCCCGCCGCCGGGCGCGAAGCCCCCGGCCTTGGCGTCGTACTCGCCCCGGACCAGGCCCATGTACTCGGACATGACGTTGCGGTGGAACCACGGCGGGCGGAACGTGTCCTCGCCGACGAGCCAGCGGGGCGCGAAGACGACGAAGTCCGCGTTCGCCAGGCCCGGGGTGTCACTGGGGCTGGTGAGGACGGTGAAAATCGACGGGTCCGGGTGGTCGTAGCTAATCGTGCCGATGACCATGAAGCTGGCGGTGTCGTACTTATAGGGCGCGTAGTTGCCGTGCCAGGCGACGACGTCGAGCGGCGAGTGGTCGTAGTCGGCCGCCCAGAGGTTGCCGCCGAACTTCTGCACGACCTGGACCGGGTGGCTACGCTCCTCGAAGGCGGCGCGCGGGTAGCGGAAGTCGCGCTCGTTGGCCAGGCCGTTGGCACCGATCGGGCCGCGCTCGGGGAGGGTGAAGCTCGCGCCGAAGTTCTCGCAGACGTACCCGCGAGCCAGCCCGTCCGGGAGCGTCACCCGGAAGCGGATGCCGCGCGGGATCACGGCGATCTCCCCCGGGTCGACCCGCAGCGGGCCGAGCTCGGTGTGCGCCTCGATCGCGCCGAGCTCGGGGACCAGCAGCAGCTCGCCGTCGGCGTTGACGAAGTACCGGTCGGTCATGCTGCGGTTCGCGGCGTACAGGTGGACCGCGATGCCGCTGCGGGTGCGCAGGTCGCCGTTGCCGGCCACCGTGTAGAGCCCGTCGATGAAGTCCTGGACCTGGGACTCCAGCGGCAGCGGCATCGGGTCCCAGCGCAGCCGGTTGGGGTCCGGCGCGGACTGCGCGACCGGGGTGCCGAGCAGGGCGCGGCTGGCGATCGGGCGGAAGCGCGGGTGGCGCGCGCTCGGCAGGATGCGGTAGGCCCAGGTCCGCTGGTTCACCGCCCGGGGCTGGGTGAACGCGGTGCCGCTGATCTGCTCGGCGTACAGGCCGAGGGGGGCTTGCTGGGGTGAGTTGCGGCCCGTTGGCAGCGCGCCCGCGATCGCCTCGGTCGTGAACTCGTTGCCGAAGCCGGTCGCGTACGTGAACTCGTCGTCGGCCATGCCCGGATGCCTCCTTTAGTCCCTTGTCACCCTAGATCCTTTCCCGGGCCGGGCCGACGTCACCTCGCCGGGCGCGGTCACCTTGCCTGGCGCGGCCGGCGCGCATTATTTGTCGTGTTTCGCAGGTCATTTCGAGTTAACCGGAGTTACGGTAGACCACACGCGCGGGCACGGCGTGCTCACGGGAGCATTGGCGGAGGTGGTGCGGCTTGGCCGGCGACAGATGGGTGACGTTCGACTGCTACGGCACGCTGGTGGACTGGAACGCGGGGATGTCGGCCGCCCTGGAGCCGCTGGCCGGCCCGGGCGGCCGGGCGGGCCCGCTGCTGGCGGCCTATCACCAGGCCGAGCTGTTGCTCGAGGCCGGGCCGCAGTGGCTTCCGTACCGCTCGGTGCTCACGTCGGGGCTGGTCATGGCGGCCCGCCGGACCGGGCTGGCGCTGGCGGGCAATGACTGCGCCGCCCTGGTGGACGCCTGGCCGTCCCTGCCCGTCTTCCCCGACACGGCGCCCGCGCTGGCGGCCCTGGCGGCGGCCGGGTGGAAGCTGGCCATCCTCACCAACTGCGACGACGACCTGTTCCGGCCGACCGCAGCCCAGCTGCCGGCCGGGTTCGACCTGGTGGTGACGGCCGAGCAGGTACGCAGCTACAAGCCCGGGCTGGCGCACTTCCGGCAGTTCGCGGCGCGGACCGGGGCGACGCCGTCCTCGTGGATCCACGTCGGGTGCAGCTGGGTGCACGACGTCTTGCCGGCCGCGCGGCTGGGGATCCGCTCGGTCTGGGTCGACCGCGACCGGACCGGGCACCCGGCCAAGCTGGCCGAGCGGCGGATCACCGCCATGCGCCGCCTGCCGGAGACCGTCGCCGACGTGGCCGCCGTCCCGGCCTGGCCCGCGCCGGGAGCTTAGGGCTCCCGGGACGGGGGCGTGGCGCCGGTGGGCGTGGCCGTCGGGGCGACGGAGAACGCGGGGCTGTTCGGCCCGGCGAAGGACGCGGAGTCGGCCGAGCAGGCCGCTGCCCCGCTGATCGCGCCGTTGGCCGAGGCGGCCGACTGGACCGGGTCCGGCTTCGGCGTGGTCGTGGGGGTGGCAGCGGGCGTGGCGCTGCCCTTCGCCCCGGCGGGCGTGGCGGGCGTGGCCGAGGCGGGGACGGCCCCGTCTGCCTGGGCGGTCGGCTTGCCGGTGGCGGGGGCCGCCAGCGCGGGATTGCTGGCCGACGCCGAGGCGCTGGCGCTCGGGGTGCCCGCGGGCAGCGAGGTGTCGTGGGCGATGGCCTTGAACAAGGTGCCCGCCGCGGGCTGGGAGAACTGCACCTTGTTGGCGTCGTAGGGCCAGACGCCCACCGGGGCGGTCACGAACTGGATGTCCTTGGCGGCCAGGCCATGCAGGCTGCTCCCGAGCGATACCAGGGCGCTGACGCTCAGGCCGGAGTCGATCGTCAGGTAGGGGGCCAGGTCGCCCGCCACCGACAGGAGCTTGATCGGGTTGCCGAGCAGGCCGGTCGCGAAGACGCCCTTGACGACCTGGGCGGACATGAACTGGTCGCGCTGGATGCGCTGGAGGTCCGACCCCTCGCCGAGGTTCTCCCGGGTGCGCCAGAACGCCAGGGCGGTCACCCCGTCGATGTGGTGCTCGCCCTCGGGGATGCTGAGCCCGGACACGCTGTCGTCCACGTTGAACGGGACGCAGACGTTGACCCCGCCGACGTCGTTGATGACGTTGACGAAGCCGGCCATGCCGACCTCGATGAAGTGGTCGATGTGGATGCCGGTGACCTGCTCGACCGTCTTCCACAGGCACGACGGGCCGCCGACGGCCAGGAGGCTGTTGATCGGCTCGTAGGAGTACGGGTTGGCCGCCTGCCCGTGGTAGCCGCCGCCGGCGTTGCACTGGTAGGCGGGGACCATGGTGTCGCGCGGGATCGACATCGCGGTGACCAGGTGACGGCCGGGCGACAAGTGCAGCAAGACGATGCTGTCGGTGTTGTTGGTTCCCTCGTCGCTGCCGGTGTGCAAGATCACCTGCTCGTGGTGGTCCAGCCCGGCGCGGCTGTCGGAGCCGAAGATGAGGATGTTCTCCGACGTGGTGCTGTAGACGGGCGGGCGCGGGCCGAGGTCGGTGATGGAGACATGGTGGATCTCGCCGACGACCTGGCGGTACTTGGTGTAGCCGAACAGGAACGCCGCCGCCACCGCGACCACGGTGACCAGGGCGGTCCCGCCCAGCAGCCAGCGCCACCTGCGTCTGAGAAAGCTACGCAACGCGCTGGCCCGCACTCATGGAACCCCTCACCCTTGCATCATTCTGCCGTTTTATCCCCGTGTGTCGGAAGGCTACCTGGTCAACCTGATGGCAAGGTCTCAGGGGCCTGAGCGCGAGGGCGCCCAACGCCGTTACCTTGTGCCATCGCTTGCCACTCTTGGTAACTGCGACATGTTTCCACCCATAAAGACGGGCAAGGCCCCACGTGCGTTGTCGCCCGTTCCGCCGCTGGCCGGGGCGGTGCTCGCGGCCGGGAAGGCGGCGGCCAGCGCGTCGGCGATCAGCTCGCCCCGGGCGGCGTACCCGGCCGAGGTGAAGTGGATCTGGTCGTTGATGAACCACGGGCCCTGCACGACCGACGCCCAGTCGTAGACCTTCATGCCCGGGTGCGTGGCGGCCGCGGCGTACAGGTCCTGGTCCCACTCTTGCATGTTCTTCTCTGAGTAAGGGCCAGACGACAGCCGCGACTTGACGGTGAGCCACAGCACAGGCTGGTTGCCGATGACCGACATCATCTTGGCGATCCGGTCCTGCAGCCCGACGTTGGAGCCGACCGCGACGTCGGCCGTGTCGTTGGTGCCGAGGGCGATCACCCAGCAGCCCTTGTACCCCTGGGAGACGTAGCGCTGGGCGACCTTGTAGGCGTTCGGCTTGTTGTCGTACTCCTCCACGATCGAGGTGCCGCCGACGACCTCCATGTGCACGCTCTTGACGCCGACCTGCTGGTAGCGGGCGGGAATGCGCTGCTTGGGGTCGGGCAGGTAGTCACTGGAGATCAGCCCGTCGGAGGTCGAGTCGCCGATGTGGATGACCGACTGGCAGGAGGTCTGCGGCAGCGGCTCGGGCAGCCCGGCGGTGTAGGCCGCCTGCGGGCCGCCGAGCCGCGCGTCGGCCGCGTCCTGGGCCGTGGTCACCACCGGGCCGAGCGAGCCGTACCAGGGGGCGGGCGGGGCGGCCGCTGCCTTCCCGGCGGCGGCGGTCCCCGTCGTCCCGGCGGCCCCGGCCGCCTGGGCCTTCCCGGCTGACGTCCCGGCGGCCGCGCTCCCGGCGGCCGTGGAGCTGCCCGGGCGGGCGGCCCCCACCAGCACCTCGCCTGCCGGCTGGGCTGGCCGCAGCCCGCCCGCCAGGTAGATCCCGCCGGTGACGGTGACCCCGGCGATGCCGAGCGCCATCGTGGCGGCGGTGGCCGCCTGCGGCCAGCCGCCGCGCGCCCAGGCGACCATGTCGCGCGCCGCCCGCGCGACCGGCCGGGGCGCCCGGGGCCAGCGCCCCCGCCGGATCGGGTCCTCGACGAGCGCCCACGACACCGCCGCGACGGCGACGACCGCGACGGCGACCAGCACCTGGCGCACGCCCGACAGCGGGGACGCGGCCGGGTCGCCGCCGGTCGCGGTCAGCACGATGATCGGGTAGTGCCACAGGTAGATGCCGTAGGAGCGGACGCCGAGCCAGCGCAGCGGCCCGGCCCCGAGCACCCGCGCCAGGCGGCTGGCCGGGTGCACGACGGCCAGGATGACCAGGGCGGTCGCCACCGACAAGAGCGCCATCCCGCCGTCGTACATGAAGCCCGAGTACTCAGTGGTCCGCCAGACCAGCAGCCCGATCACCAGCAGGCCGGCCACCCCGCAGGCATCGACGACCGCCGCCGCGCGGCCGGGCCGGCCCCGGTGCCCGCGCTGGCGGCGGCCGGCTCGCGGCGCCGGGTCGGCCACGCGATCGCGAGGGCCGCCCCGATCAGCAGGCCGCCCGCCCGGGTGTCGGTTCCCTCGTAGATGCGGGTCGGGTCCGCCCCGGGGTGGTACATGAGCGCCATCGCGATGAAGCTCGCGGCCGCCAGCGCGATCGTCGCCCCGGCCGACACGACACGGAACCGCTGACGCCCCCGCCCAGCCAGCCTGGACGCGATGAGCCCGCCGGCGAACACGACCCATGGCCACAGCAGGTAGAACTGCTCTTCCACGGCCAGCGACCACAGGTGCTCGACCGGCGAGGGCGGCCCGAAGCGGGCGAAGTAGGAGGCATTCTGGGCGATGAACCACCAGTTGCTGACGTACAGGGCGGCGGCCACGATGGCGCCCCGCACGGCGGCGAACTGGGCCGGGAAGCCGGCCGAGACCCAGGCGGCGACGACGGCGAGCACCGTGAACAGGGCCGGCAGCAGCCGCCGGGCGCGGCGCACCCAGAACGTCTTGAGGTCGATGCGCCGTGCGGCCCGCCACTGGCCGACAAGGATGTCTGTGATAAGGTAACCACTGAGAGTGAAGAACACGCCGACGCCGAGCAGGCCGCCGCTCGCCCAGCCGAGCCCCAGGTGGAAGGCGACGACCGCCGCCACCGCAATCGCCCGCAGGCCGTCCAGGCCAGGCAGGTAGCGCTGGTCCTTCCCTACTGGTTGTGGCATGTCATGCTCATTACCCAGTCGCGTCACCCGTAGTCACTTTACGTCGCTAACCTACTGCATAGAGTGATCGACAGCGCTATCATTCGCGGCGACGCGCGGGAGCGCGGCGTATCATTCACGCCATGACCGTTGCGGAGCTACTCGCCGACTCGTTCGAGCGCGTCAATGAGTCCGTGGCCGGGGTGGTCGACGGCCTCGACGCGGCGCTGCTGGCCGAGCGGCTGGACGAGGAATCGAACCCGATCAGCTGGCTGGTGTGGCACCTGTCGCGGGTGCAGGACGACCACGTGGCGGCGGCCTTCGGCGTCCCCCAGGCCTGGTCGGCGGCATCGTGGGCGAGCCGGCTCGGGCTGCCCGAGCACACCCGCGACATGGGCTACGGGCACACGCCCGGCCAGGTCGCGGCCACCGCCGGGGCGATCTGCGCGATGCCGCGGCCGGGCAAGCTGCTGGCCGAGTACCACCAGGCGGTGCACGCCCAGACCCTGTCGCTGGTCGCGCGGCTAAGCGACGCCGACCTCGACCGGGTGGTCGACCAGCACTGGACGCCGCCCGTCACCCTCGGGGTGCGCCTGGTCAGCGTGGTCGACGACGACGCGCGGCACGTCGGCCAGGCCGAGTACGTGCGCGGCATCCTGCTGCGCCGCGCCGGGCGCTAGCTCCCCGCCGCACCGCCCCGGGCCAACCGCCCCGGGCCAACCGCCCCGGGCCCAACCGCCCCGGGCCCAACCGCCCCGGCCCGCGCGCCCCGCCCGCGCGCCCCGCCCGCGCGCCCCGCCCGCGCGCCCCGCGCCCCGCCCGCGCCCTAGCCCGGCCGCCCCGGGCACGCCTGCCGGCGGCCTCTTGCTGTTATCAGGATGATGGATGCCGTTACCGGGTAAGTTTTTTCGGTTGGGTAAGGTTTTCCACGCTATCGGGGGGAAAATATTACCTAACCGGAAAAGTCTTCATGATAAATCTTGCTGTTATCAGGCAAGGGTGGCGAGCGGGGAGCCGGGGTCGGCGCAGATGAGGCCCCAGGGCTTGTCGTTGACC
>DATBEM010000019.1:0-42256 GCA_036276115.1 Trebonia sp. | reverse complement strand
CCTGGCGACTGCGTGTTCTTCGCAGCGGGCGCTGCCCATGCCTCCCAGGAGCTCCTGGGAGCTGCCCGCCTGGAGATCGGCAACCGGGGCGGGCTGATCGACTCCTCGGAGTGGTCCTTCCTCTGGGTGGTGGACGCGCCGATGTTCGAGCAGACCGACGATGGCGGCTGGACCGCGATCCACCACCCCTTCACCTCGCCGCTGCCGGAGTGGGCCGACAAGTTCGCCAGCGAGCCGGGAGGCGCCCTGGCCAACGCCTACGACATCGTCTGCAACGGCTACGAGATCGGCGGCGGGTCGATCCGTATCCACCGCCAGGAGATGCAGAAGCAGGTCTTCGAGCTGATCGGCCTGTCCGCCGACGAGGCCCAGTCGCAGTTCGGCTTCCTGCTCGACGCGTTCAAGTTCGGCCCCCCGCCGCACGGCGGCATCGCGTTCGGCTGGGACCGGCTGACCATGCTGCTGGCCGGGGTGGAGACCATCCGCGACGTGATCGCCTTCCCGAAGGCGGCCTCCGGGGCCGACCCGATGACCGGGGCGCCGACCCAGATCACGGCCGCCCAGCGCAAGGAGGCCGGCATCGACGCCCAGCCGGCAGGCAAGCCAGGGCAGTAGCCTAGGACAATGGACAGTCTGTTCGATGACGCGGGCGAGCGGGCCGCCCGGGAGGCGGCGCCGCTCGCCGTGCGGATGCGGCCGCGCACGCTCGATGAGGTCATCGGGCAGCGGCACCTGACCGCGCCGGGGACGCCGTTCCGCAAGCTCATCGACAACGACGCGCCCATGTCGCTGGTGCTGTGGGGGCCGCCCGGGACCGGCAAGACCACGCTCGCCTACGTGGTCTCGCAGGTCACCAAGCGGCGGTTCACCGAGCTGTCGGCGGTGACGGCCGGGGTGAAGGACGTGCGGGCGGCGGTCGACGCCGCCCGCCAGCAGCTGGGGATGTCGGGGCGGCAGACGCTGCTGTTCGTGGACGAGGTGCACCGGTTCTCCAAGACCCAGCAGGACGCGCTGCTGCCGGCGGTGGAGAACCGGTGGGTCTCCTTCATCGGGGCGACGACCGAGAACCCGTCGTTCTCGGTCGTGTCCCCGCTGCTGTCGCGGTCGCTCCTGCTGACCCTCCAGCCGCTGGACGACGACGACATCCGCGCGCTGATCACCCGCGCCCTGGCCGACCCCGAGCGCGGCCTCGGCGGCCGGGTCGCCATTGACGACGACGCCCTCGACCACCTGGTGCGGCTGGCGGGCGGCGACGGGCGGCGGTCGCTGACCTACCTGGAGGCGGCCGCCCTCGGCACCAGCGCGATCACGGCCGAGGTGCTGGAGAAGGCGGTTGACCGGGCGGCGGTCCGCTACGACCGCGACGGCGACCAGCACTACGACGTGATCAGCGCGTTCATCAAGTCGCTGCGCGGCAGCGACGCCGACGCGGCCCTGCACTACCTGGCCCGGATGATCGAGGCGGGGGAGGACCCGCGGTTCATCGCCCGCCGCCTGGTCGTGCACGCGTCGGAGGACGTGGGCATGGCCGACCCGACCGCGCTCCAGGTGGCGGTGGCCGCCGCCGCGGCGGTCGACCTGATCGGGCTGCCGGAGGCGCGGATCAACCTCGCCCAGGCCGTTATCCACATCGCCCTGGCCCCGAAGTCCAACGCCGTCGTCAAGGCCATCGGGCTGGCCCAGGCGGACGTGAAGGCGGGCCTCATCGGCGGGGTGCCGCCGCACCTGCGCGACGCCCACTACCCGGGGGCCAAGCAGCTCGGCCACGGCAAGGGCTACGTGTACCCGCACGACCTGCCCGAGGGGATCGCCGCCCAGCAGTACGCCCCCGACGCGGTGAACGGCCGCTCCTACTACGAGCCGACGACCCACGGCATGGAGGCCCGCTACGCCGAGCGCTACGCCCGCATCCGGGCCATCCTCCACGGGCCCGCCGGGCAGGACCGCCCGGAAGAAGACGAAGCGGGCGCGTAGGCGGGCAGCGTCACCCGGTGACGGCGCCGACGATGACGGTCACCGCCCGCCGGCGCGGCCCGGCGAGGGGCACTTATTGATTTGCCGCCCCTCCAGCGAGTCGACCATGATGAAGCGCATGGGGCACTTGGACGTCGCGCACGTCGACTATTACCTCCCCGACGGCCGGATGCTCCTGAGCGACGTGAGCTTCCGGGTCGGGCAGGGCGAGGTGGCCGCGCTCGTCGGGCCGAACGGGGCGGGCAAGAGCACGCTGCTGAAGATCCTCGCCGGGGACCTGAAGCCGGATGCCGGGGCGGCCACGACCAGCGGCGGCCTCGGCGTCATGCCGCAGTTCGTCGGGTCGGTGCGCGATGACCGGACCGTGCGGGACCTGCTGGCCTCCGTCGCTCGCCCGGCGATCCGCGACGCGGCCCGGGCAGTGGACGCCGCCGAGCTCGCGGTCATGGAGCGCGACGACGAGGCCGCCCAGATGGCGTACGCCCAGGCGCTCAGCGACTGGGGCGACGTGGGGGGCTACCCGGCCGAGACGGCCTGGGACATGTGCACGATGGCCGCGCTGGGCACGCCGTATGACAAGGCCCAGTGGCGCGAGGTGCGGACCCTGTCCGGCGGCGAGCAGAAGCGGCTCGTGCTGGAGGCGCTGCTGCGCGGCCCGGACGAGGTCCTGCTGCTGGACGAGCCGGACAACTACCTCGACGTGCCGGGCAAGCGCTGGCTGGAGGAGCAGCTAGCCGAGACGGCCAAGACGGTGCTGTTCGTGTCGCACGACCGGGAGCTGCTCGCGCGGGCGGCGGGCCGGATCGTCAGCGTCGAGCCGGCCCCGGGCGGCTCGGACGCCTGGGTCCACGGCGGCGGCTTCGCCACCTACCACCAGGCCCGCGAGCAGCGGTTCGAGCGGTTCGAGGAACTGCTGCGCCGCTGGGAGGAGAAGCACGCCCAGCTCAAGCGGCTGGTCGCGGACCTCCAGCGGTACGCCGCCGGCAGCCCGGCGATGGCGTCGAAGTACGCGGCGGCCCAGACCCGGCTGCGGAAGTACGAGGAGGCCGGGCCGCCGCCGGAGCCGCCGCGCAAGCAGGACATCAAGATGCGGCTGGGTGGCGGCCGGACCGGGGTCCGGGCGCTCACCTGCCAGCAGCTGGAGCTCACCGGCCTCATGCAGCCCTTTGACCTGGAGGTCTTCTACGGCGAGCGGGTCGCGGTCCTCGGCTCCAACGGGTCGGGCAAGTCGCACTTCCTGCGGCTGCTGGCCGGGCAGCCGGTGGACCACGGCGGCACCTGGAAGCTGGGCGCCCGGGTGGTCCCGGGCTACTTCGCCCAGACCCACGCCCACCCCGGCCTGGAGGGCCGGACGCTGACCACGATCTTGTGGGAGGTCCACGCGCGCAATCGCGGCGGCGCGATGAGCGCGCTGCGGCGCTACGAGCTCGACCAGCAGGGCGACCAGCTGTTCGGCCGGCTCTCGGGCGGGCAGCAGGCCCGGTTCCAGATCCTGCTGCTGGAGCTGGAGGGAGCGACCGCGCTGCTGCTGGACGAGCCAACCGATAACCTCGACCTGGAGTCGGCCGAGGCCCTCCAGGACGGGCTGGAAAGCTACGATGGCACCGTCTTGGCGGTGACCCACGACCGCTGGTTCGCGCGGTCCTTCGACCGGTTCCTCGTCTTCGGCGCGGACGGGGTGGCCCGGGAGTCGCCCGCGCCGGTCTGGGACGAGGCCCGGGTGCGCCGAGCCCGTTAGCCCTCCGCCAGGGCGCAGGCTACTACCCTGATGCAGGAAACGTGGCCATAGGCGGATGTTCCGACCTGTTTCGACCGCACCCGGCTCGCCCGCCGAGGAAGGCCGCCCAACCGAGGGGACCCACAGTGACCGCAACCGGGATCGCCGCGCTCATCGCGGCGGGCAGCTTCGCCGTGATCGCGCTGTCGGTGGCCTACCTGGCCATCCGGGCGACGAGGGTGCTCGGCGACGCCTCCACGGTGATCAAGAGCACCCGGGCCGGGCAGGAGGCGGTGCTCGCCCGCGCCAACGCGGCCGTCGACCGGGCCAACTCCCAGCTTGACCGGGCCGAGGCGGTCAACGCCAGCATGGACGACCTCGGCACCGGCATGGCCGAGCTCGCGGGCCAGGCCACCGCGCTGGCCGCGTTCGGCAAGACGATGGCCGGGGCCTTCGTCGGCGGCCCGGCCGGGCGGCTCGCCGCCTTCGGCTACGGGATCAGGCACGCCGTCGGGCGCCGCCGCGACGGCCGGCGCGCCGTGGCCGGGAAGGTCATCCGCGAGAAGGAGCTTTCCCGGTGATCCGCCGCGTGTTCTGGCTGACGGCCGGCGCGGCAGGCGGCATCATGGGTTACCGGCGGGTCACCCGGCTGGCCCGCCGCGGCGTGGCCGGCGACGCGGTTCGCATGGCCCGCGAGGCCCGCAGCTTCTCCCGGGACGTGCGCGAGGGGATGGAGATTTATTCCGCTCGCCGTCCCCGCGCGCTGGGGCCTACCCTGCGTGAAACTGGCCACCGTGGCCGCGGCCACCAGGCCGCGGACCGCACTGACGTGAACGAAAAGGATGACCGCTGATGCAGTCGGCTGAGATCGCCCGCCGGTTCCTGGCGTACTTCGAGTCGCAGGGGCACACGATCGTGCCGTCGGCTAGCCTCGTCGCCGACGATCCCACGCTGCTGTTCGTGGTCGCCGGGATGGCGCCGTTCAAGCCGTACCTGTCCGGCCAGCAGACCCCGCCCTGGCGCCGGGTCGCGGACGTGCAGAAGTGCGTGCGGACCCTCGACATCGAGGAGGTCGGCGTCACCACCCGGCACGGGACGTTCTTCCAGATGCTGGGCAACTGGTCCTTCGGCGACTACTTCAAGGACGGCGCGATCCAGTTCGGCTGGGAGCTGCTCACCCGGCCCGAGTCCCAGGGCGGGTTCGGCTTCCCCGAGTCGAAGCTGTGGGTCACCGCGCTGCACGGCGACGACGAGACCGCCCGCATCTGGCGCGACAAGATCGGCGTGCCCGAGAGTCACATCCAGTACCGGACCCTGAAGGACAACTACTGGCACATGGGCGTGCCCGGTCCCGGCGGCCCGTGCTCGGAGATCTACTACGACCGCGGCCCCGAGTACGGCCCCGAGGGCGGCCCCGAGGCGGACGAGGACCGCTACCTGGAGGTCTGGAACCTCGTCTTCATGCAGGACAACCTGTCGGCCGTCCGGGCCAAGGACGACTTCGACATCGCCGGCCCGCTGCCGGCCAAGAACGTCGACACCGGCATGGGCCTGGAGCGGATGGCGTCCCTGCTGCAGGGCGTGGACAACATCTACGAGATCGACACGACCTGGAAGATCCTCGACAAGGCGGCCGAGGTCACCGAGCAGGACTACGGCCGCGACCGGCGGGCCGACATCGCCCTGCGGGTGGTCGCCGATCACGTGCGGTCGGCCGTCATGCTCATCGAGGACGGCGTCCGGCCCGGCAACGAGGGCGGCGGCTACATCCTGCGCCGCCTGCTGCGCCGCAGCATCCGCAACCTGCGGCTGCTGGCGGGCGCCCAGCGCGGCGGCGGAGCGGGCGGTGGCACCGGCTTCATGCACGAGCTGACCGAGACGACCATCGAGGCGATGGCGGAGCAGTTCCCCGAGCTGCGCCGCGACGCGGCCAACATCCACACCCTGATCGACGCCGAGGAGCTGGCGTTCGCGGGCACGCTGCGGACCGGCACCGCGATCTTCGACGTGGCGGTCGAGGAGGCCAAGCGCCGCCGCGAGGCGACGCTGTCGGGCGCGCAGGCGTTCCAGCTGCACGACACCTACGGGTTCCCGATCGACCTGACCCTGGAGATGGCGGCCGAGCAGGGCCTCTCGGTGGACGAGGACGGCTTCCGCCGCCTCATGGACTCCCAGCGCCAGATGGCCCGCAAGGACGCGCGGGAGAAGAAGACCGGCAACGCCGACATCTCCGTCTACGCCCAGCTCCTCGAGCAGGCGGGCAAGGTGCTGTTCACCGGCTACGACACCGCGGCCGGGGAGGCCACCATCGTGGGCCTGCTGGCTGGCGGCGTCCCGGTCAAGTCGGCCACGCCCGGGGCGGAGGTCTCGGTCGTGCTCGACCGCACCCCGTTCTACGCCGAGGGCGGCGGCCAGCTGCCCGACGGCGGGCTGATCCGGGCCGGCGGGCCCGGCGGCCCGGCCGAGGTCGAGGTCACCGACGTCCAGACGCCGCTGCCGGGCCTGGTCGTGCACCGCGGCATCGTGCGCTCGGGCGAGGTGACGGTCGGGTCCCCCGCCTTCGCGGAGATCGACGTGGAGCGGCGGCGGGCGACGTCCCGCTCGCACACCGCGACCCACCTGGTGCACCGCGCGCTGCGGGGCGCGCTCGGCGAGGGCGCGGCCCAGGCGGGCTCGGAGAACGCGCCCGGCCGCCTGCGGTTCGACTTCACCGCCTCCGGGGCGGTCCCGGTCAGCGTCCTGCGCGATGTCGAGGACGAGGTCAACCGGGTCCTCATCAACGACATGGCGGTCCGCGCGTTCCACACCTCGGTCGATGAGGCCCGCGCGATGGGGGCGCTGGCCCTGTTCGGCGAGAAGTACGGCTCGGAGGTGCGGGTCGTGGAGGTCGGCGACTACTCGCGCGAGCTGTGCGGCGGCACCCACGTCGCCCGCTCAGGCCAGCTCGGCCTGGTCAAGCTGCTCGGCGAGGCGTCGATCGGCTCGGGCGTGCGGCGGGTGGAGGCCCTGGTCGGCATCGACGCGTTCCGCTTCCTGGCCCGCGAGAGCGTGCTCGTCAACCAGCTCAGCGAGCAGCTCAAGGCCCGCCCGGAGGAGCTGCCCGAGCGGATCTCGGGCGTCGTCACCCGGCTGCGCGACGCCGAGCGGGAGCTGGCCCGGCTCAAGTCGGCCGAGCTGCTGCAGGAGTCCGGCCAGATCGCGGCCCGGGCCGAGAACATCAGCGGCGTCGCCTTCGTCGCCCACCGGGTGCCCGAGGGGGTGGACGGCGACATGATGCGCAAGCTGGCGCTGGACATCCGCTCGCGCGTTCCCGCCTTGCAGCCGGCCGTGGTCGCCGTCGTCGGCGTTCCCGCCGACCGGCCGGTGATCGTTGTCGCCGTTAACGAAGCGGGGCGCGGATTCGGCCTCGCCGCGGGTACTCTCGTCTCCGGCGCGTCTAAGGCGCTCGGCGGCGGTGGCGGCGGCAAGCCGGACATCGCCCAGGGCGGCGGCGCGGCGGGAGCGGGGGCAGACGCGGTGAATGCCGCTTTCGAGGCTGTCCGGGGCGCTTTGCGGGACAGCGGGAGATCTGGTAGGTAACGTGTTGCAAAGTCGTTGTGAACCGGTGATTCGGTGCGGGCGGGCGTAAGGCTGGCGGTCGACCCGGGATCGGTTCGCATCGGCGTGGCACGGAGCGACCGCAGTGGCGTCATCGCCACCCCGTTGACCGTCGTGCGGCGAGGCAGGGGCGACCTGGACGCCCTCGCCTCGCTGGCCGCCGCCGAGGAGGCGATTGAGATCCTGGTAGGCCTGCCCCGATCCCTGTCCGGGCGCGAGGGCGCCGCTGCGGCGACCGCCCGGCAGTTCGCCGTCGCGCTCGCGGCCCGGGTCGCCCCGCTCCCGGTCCGCCTGGTGGACGAGCGCTTCACCACCGCCACCGCCCACGAGGCGCTGCGGGCCGGGGGCAAGGACTCCCGCGCCCGCCGCGAGACGGTCGATGCCGCCGCGGCGGCCGTCCTCCTCGACGCGGCGCTGGAAGCCGAGCGCCGCACCGGCAACGTCCCGGGCGAGCTGGTCCCGGCCGGCGACCGGGCCCGCGGCGCGGCTGGCGCCCAGGCCAGCGGGGCGGTTGACGGCGCGGCCGGGGCGGGCGCGTGAGCGGCCGCCACCCCTACAGCGGCGACTGGGACGACCCGCGCGCCCGCGACTCCGGCGGCCACTCCGGGCAGCCCCCCGGCCCGGAGTACGGCGAGCAGGAACAGGCCGGCCAGGGGTACGGCGGCGGCCAGGGGTACGGCGAGCAGGGGCCCGGCGGGCAACGCCAGGGGCAGCAGGCGCCCGGCCAGCCCGGCCACGAGTACCAGCAAGGCTACGACCAGCGGGCTTACGATCAGCCGGGCCAGGACCAGCCGGAGTACGGCCGGCCGGCCTATGGCCACGAAGGCAGTGGCTGGTCCGGTTACCGTCAGCCAGGCCAGGGGCAGCCGGAGTATGGCCAGCCGGGCTACGGCCGCGAAGGCAGTGGCTGGCCCAGCCACGACCAGGCGCACGGGCAGCAGGCCCGCGAGCAGCCGGCCTACCCTCAGCCCGGCTACGGCCAGCCGTCGCCCGGGCAGCAGGAGGCAGCCCAGCCGGGCGCCGGCCGGCCCGGCGGTAGCGTCTGGGACTCCGACGCCCCGCTGCCGGCCGCGAACCGCGCCGCCGGCTACCCGTACGGGGCCGGCCCCGCCCGCGACCAGGGCACTGCCCGCCGGGGCGCGGGCGGCAGCGGCTCCCACTCGGTTCAGCCCGGCCGCGAACCGGCTGGCTACCCGGATCGCGGTGGCGCGGGCGGCGATGAGTCCTACCGGGCCGATTCCGGCCGTGGCCCTGGGGCCAGCGGTGGCGGAGTAAGCGCCAGCGGCCCCCAGCGGGCCGGATCCGGCCGCGTACCCGGGTTCAGCCCCCGGGGCGCAGCGGGCGACCCTCGCTCACCGCAGCCTGAGCCCGGTCGTGACCAGGGATTCGGGGCCGGCCGCGTACCCGGGTTCAGCCCTCGCGGCGCGGCTGGCGACAGCGGCCCGTCCCGGGTGCAGCCCGGCCGTGACCGCGGTCCCGGCGGGGGTGGCGTGGGTGATAGCGGCCCGCAGCGAGCCGGCCTCGGCCGCGATCCTGCCTTCGGCGGGCGCGGTGGCGTCGGCGACAGCGGTCCTTACCAGGCCGGGCCCGATCGTGACCTGAGGGCCGGCCGTGGCGGCCGGGCGGACGACAGCGGTTCTCACCGGGCCCGGCCCGATCGCGATCCCGGCTCCGCCGGCCGGGACGGCGCGGACGGCAGCGGCTCCGGCCTGTCGCGGCCCGACCGCGGGCCTGGCGCCATCATCCGCGGGGCCACGCGCGGCGACGGCGGCATGCGCGCCATCGCCGGGCCGCCAGGCGCCGATGACGGGCGTCCAGACAGCGGTGCCTGGCGCGAGGTCGACGCTCGCGGCCCCCAGCGAGGCGCTGGCTTCCCCGGCGGCGGCGCGAGAGAGTTGGACCGGGCACCGCGCGCAGGCAGTACCCTGCGGGGTGATAGCGGAGCGTATCCGCGATCGGATGAGCAGGGCATGACCGGCGGCGACAGCGACTCATGGGACAGTCGCGACGCTCGGGGCGGCCCTAGCTCGTCCACGGGCCGCGATTCACGGGACGGCCGTGACCCAGGGCAGACGGGCGGGTACCGCATGGCGACGAACGAGCATCCAGGCGGCGACTTCCTGCCCGGCTTCGAGGACCCCGAGCAGGAGCGCGCCGCGCGGCGCGCCGCCCGCGGCCGGGCCGGCCGACGCGGCCGCGGCACCCCCGCCCCCGGCGACCAGCCGGGCAACGGCCAGTACGCGGGCGAGCAGTACGGCGGTGACCAGTACGGCGGTGGCCAGTACGGGGCCGGCCAGTACGGCGGTGGCTCCTACGAGGACGGCCAGTACGGCAGCGGCCAGTACGCCGAGGACCAGTACCAGGACGGCCAGTACGGATCCGGCTCCTACCCCGCCGGCCAGTATCGCGGGGACCAGCCCGCCCGCGGCCGGCACCCGGACGACCCGTACGGTGATGCCCGGTACCCCGGTGATGCCCGGTACCCCGGTGACGCTGATTATCCCGGTGATGCCGGGTATCCCGGTACCGCCCAGCAGGCTGACGCCCGCGCGACCGGGACCCGCCCCCGGCCCGACGGGCACCCGGGCGCTCGCTACCCGGACGAGGGCTACGCGGGCGAGCAGTACCCGGGCGGCGGCTATGACGAGGACGGCCACTACGGTGGCGCATCCGGCGCAGGCGGCGGCGATGACGGCCGCCGCGGCCGGGGCGGCCGGGGCGGCCGAGGCCGCCCCGAGCGCAAGCCCAAGCGGCGCCGCGGCATCCGGCGAGCGGCCCCCTGGGTGGCCCTCGCCGTCGTCTTGATCATCGTGATCCCGATCAGCTTCCTCGGCTATCACTTCTACAACAACCTCCAGGCCAAGAACCACCCGCCGGACTTCGCCGGCGCCGGCACCGGGAAGGTCCTGGTCCAGGTGCACACCGGCGACACCGCCACCAGCCTCGCGCCGAAGCTGGTCGAGCTGGGCGTCGTCGAGTCCGACCGGGCGTTCATCCTGGCGGCCGAGCACAGCACCAGCACCGCCTCGCTGGAGGCGGGCTTCTTCAACCTGCACCACGACATGCAGGCGTCCGCGGCTTACTCGGCCCTGCTCGACCCGAAGAACCGCGTGCAGAACACCCTCACGCTGCCCGAGGGCCTGCGGGAGTCCGACACGCTAACCCGGCTCAGCGCCGGCTCGGGCATCCCGAAATCCGACTTCGAGGCCGCGATCAAGGACGTGACCAATCTCGGATTGCCCGCCTCGGCCGACGGCAAGCCCGAGGGCTACCTGTTCCCGTCGCAGTACGTCATCCAGCCGAACGACACCGCCCTGACGATCTTGCAGGCGATGGTGACCCGCTTCAAGCAGCGGGCCGGCGCCGACGGGCTGCCGTCGTCGCTGACCGTGCACGCCCACGGCGGCACCGTGAAGCTGACCCAGGCCCAGCTCGTCATCGTCGCGAGCCTCATCCAGGCCGAGGGCGGGCGGACCCAGGACTTCGCCAGCATCGCCGAGGTCGTCTACAACCGGCTCGCGGCCGGCATGAAGCTCCAGTTCGACAGCACCGTCTTCTACGGGCTGGGCACCTACGGCACCGCCGCGACCCAGAAGCAGTACGAGACGCCGACGCCGTACAACACCTACCTGATCAAGGGGCTGCCCGTCGGGCCGATCGACAGCCCGGGCGACCTCGCGATGAAGGCGGCGCTGCACCCGGCGAGCGGGAGCCTGCTGTACTTCTTCGGCTGCACCAGCGGCTCGCACAAGAACACCACCATCTTCTCCTCGTCCCACGCCCTCACCAGCGCGGACTGCTAGCCTCAGCGACCATGAAGGCCGCCGTCCTCGGGTCCCCGATCGCCCACTCCCTGTCCCCGGTCCTGCACCGGGCGGCGTACGCGGCGCTCGGCCTCGATGACTGGGCCTACGACGCCGTCGAGTGCGCCGAGGGCGACCTGGCGGGCTTCCTCGGCGCGCTGGACGGGTCGTGGGCCGGGCTGTCGCTGACCATGCCGCTGAAGCGGACGGTGCTGCCCCACCTGCAGCACCCCGACCCGGTCGCGCTGGCGACCGGCGGGGCGAACACCGTCGTGCTCCGCTCCGATGGCCGCTACGGCTACAACACCGACGTCCAGGGCATCGTCGACGCCCTGGCCGAGGCCGGGGCGCCCGCGCCGGGCGCGGTCACGATCCTCGGCGGCGGGGCGACGGCCTGCTCGGCCCTGGCCGCGGTGCGCGAGCTCGGCGCTCGCGCCGCCACCGTCGTCGTCCGCGACCCGGCCCGGGCGGCCGGCCTGCCCGGCGTGGCCGCCCGGCTCGGCGTGGCCGTGCGGCTGCGCGGCTTCGCCGAGCTGCCCGGGCTGCCGCCGGGGGACCTGCTCATCTCCACCGTCCCGGCCGGCGCGGCCGACGAGCACGCCGCCCGCGTGCGCGCGTCCGGGCTGGCCCCGGCCGCGCTGCTCGACGTCGTCTACCACCCCTGGCCGACGCCGCTGGCGCTGGCGGCGGCCGCTGCCGGGTCGGTCGTGGCCAGCGGCTTCGGCATGCTCCTGCACCAGGCGGCGGCCCAGGTCGAGCTGATGACCAGCCAGCCCGCCCCGCTGGCGGCGATGCGCGCGGCCGGCGAGGCCGAGCTCGCCCGCCGCGCCGCCGCGCGCGCCTGATCCGCCCGGCGGGCTGATTCCCCTGGGCCTTGCGGGACCAGGCCCCGCAAGGCCCGATGGCAGGCCCGCGCCCCGGGTCGGTGCGTGTAATGGGCGTAATAGTTGGAAACATAGCCGTCACGAGCGGAAACGGTAGCGGAACAGCGGATGCCTAGGCTGGTGGGCGTGGCGGACATTTTCGATGGATACAGGCTCGCCGATGCCTGGGACGAGATGTTCGCGGCGCCCGGCAAGCCTCGCGCGGCCTACGACGCGCTGGTCTCGGTGCTTCAGCCGATGGACCCGGGCGAGCTGCGGTACCGCGCGGACCAGCTGGCACGGGTGTTCACCGACCGGGGGGTCACCTTCGACTTCGCGGGCGAGGAACGGGCGATGCCGACCGACCTCATCCCCCGGGTGGTCGAGGCGGCCGAGTGGGAGCTGGTCTCCCGCGGGGTCCGCCAGCGGGTGCTGGCGCTGGAGCACTTCCTGGCCGACGTGTACGGCGCGGGCCGCTGCTTCGACGACGGCGTGGTTCCCTGGGGCCTGGTGTTCACCAGCGACCGGTTCTGCCGGGAGGCGTTCGGCTTCGACCCTGCCAACGGCGTCCGGGTGCACGTCGCCGGGATCGACCTGATCCGCGACGAGCAGGGCAAGTTCCGCGTCCTGGAGGACAACGTCCGGGTCCCCAGCGGCGTCAGCTACGTCCTGGAGAACCGCCTGGCGATGACCCGGATCTTCCCCGCCCTGTTCGCCGACCACCGGATCCACCAGGTCGACGAGTACCCGAGCAGGCTGCTGGGGGCGCTGCGGGCCGCCGCCCCGCACGGGGTGACCGACCCGTTCGTGGTGGTCCTCACCCCCGGCGTGCACAACGCGGCCTACTTCGAGCACACCCTGCTGGCCCGGCTGATGGGGGTGGAGCTGGTCGAGGGCCGCGACCTGTTCTGCTACCGCAACCGCGTGTACGTGCACACCACCCACGGCCGCCGGCCGGTGGACGTGGTCTACCGCCGGGTCGACGATGACTGGCTCGACCCGATGCACTTCCGGCCCGAATCGGTGCTCGGCTGCCCCGGCCTGATCAACGCGGCCCGGGCGGGCAACGTCACGATCGCCAACGGGGTCGGCAACGGCGTCGCCGACGACAAGCTCATCTACACCTACATGCCGGACCTGATCCGCTACTACCTGGGAGAGGAGCCACTGCTGGACAACGTCGAGTCCTACCGGCTGGATGACCCCGAGGTGCTCGCCTGGGCCCTGGACCGGGCGCACGAGCTGGTGCTGAAGCCGGTTGACGGGGCGGGCGGGGCCGGGATCGTCATCGGCCCCCGGGCCGCCCCCGAGGAGCTGGCCCGGGTGCGGGCCGAGGTGGCGGCCAACCCGCGCGGCTGGATGGCCCAGCGCCCGGTCGCCCTGTCCACCTCGCCGGTCCTGATAGGGGAGAAGCTGGCGCCCCGGCACATCGACCTGCGCCCGTTCGCCGTCAACGACGGCACCGACGTGTGGGTGCTGCCCGGTGGCCTGACCCGGGTCGCGTTCCGCGAGGGGGAGCTGAAGGTCAACTCCTCCCAGGGCGGCGGGAGCAAGGACACCTGGGTGATCGAGCCGGACCGCACTCCCGCCGACGGCGTGGCTCCGGCGGGCGCCCACCTGGCCATGATGATGCCGGAGGCGCATTACGGCCCGGACCCCAGCTCGGCCCCGGCCAGCCGGCAGATCGGCCCGGAGCAGCAGTGAAGAGCGAGCTGCTGTCCCGGATCGCCGAGACCCTGTACTGGGCCGGGCGCTACGTCGAGCGCGCCGACGACACCGCCCGGCTGGTCGACGTGTACGTCCACCGGATGCTGGGCCAGTCCGGCGGCGACGCCGACGCGTCCTGCCGCGCCCTGTTCGCGATCCTCGGCGTTCCCTCCGGTGCCCGTCCAGCCCTTTCCGGCACGGACCCGGACCCGGCGGTCGACGTCGACCTGGTCATGCTCCGGCTTGTCTACGACGGGGCCTCGCCGAGCGCGATCGCGGGGGCGCTCCTGGCGGCCCGGGCGGGCGCCCGGGGCATCCGCGAGGTGATCTCCAGCGAGATGTGGGAGTGCCTCAACGTCACCAGCCACGGCCTGGCCGGCCAGCGCCGCGCCGCCGAGCGGCTCGGCCCGCACGTGTACCTGCGGTTCATCCGCGAGCGGGCGGCGCTGTTCTTCGGCCTCGCCGACGCCACCATGAGCCGCGACGACGCCTGGCGGTTCCTGGTCCTGGGCCGCAGCCTGGAGCGGGCCGACATGACCGCCCGGCTGCTGCTGGCCCGGATGTCGGCCCCGGACGACCTCGGCTGGCCGGTCCTGCTGGGTGCCTGCGGCGCGCACGAGTCGTTCATCCGCACCCACGGCTGGGCCGCCGACCCGGCCGCCGTCGCCGAGTTCCTGATGCTGGACCGGCTGTTCCCGCGCTCGGTGATGCACGCCCTGGCGACGGCCGAGGACTGCCTGGCGGCCCTCAGCCCCGGGTCCGCCCGGGCCGGGGTGGATGACCCGGCCCGCCGCCCGGTCGGGCGGCTGCGCAACCGGCTTGAGTACGCCGACCCCAAGCAGCTCCCCGGCCAGCTCCCCGAGCTGCTGGGCGCGCTGCAGGACACCTGCGTGCAGGCGAGCGAGGCGATCACCCGCCGGTACTTCCAGTACCGGTCCCCGGTCGCCTGGGAAGTGGGCGGCTGACACCGTGAGCGAGCTTGCGAGCGAGCCAGTGAGCACTGCGCTCCCGCGAATGCGGCCGGCGAGCGCTAGCGAGGAGGGCCCGTGAGCTGGAGACTCCGAATCGAGCACGTGACCCGGGTCAAGTACTCCGGGCCGGTCCTCACCTCGTTCAACGAGGCGCGGATGACGCCGCTGACGCTGCTCACCCAGACGACCCTGGAGTCGCGGGTGACGGTCGGCCCGGGCGCGGTCTCGACCTGGTCCTACGCCGACTACTGGGGCAGCTACGTCACCGTCTTCGAGCTCCCCGAGGCGCATGAGGACCTGGTGATCCGGGCGTCCTCCACCGTCGAGACCGAGCCGCCGGCCCCCGTCCCCGGCCCGGCCGGCCGGCTGGACTGGGCGCGGATCAGGGAGCGGGCGGCCGCCGGGCGGCTGCTGGAGATGACGCTGGCGACCCCGCTGACCACAGTGACCGGGCCGGTCCGGGCCCAGGCGCTGGCCGGGCTGTCCGGGCTGGAGCCGGATGAGGCCGCCGCCGCGATCTCGGCCGCGGTCCGGGCGCGGATCACGTACCTGGCCGGCTCCACCGGCGTGCGGACCAACGCCCAGGAGGCGTGGGACCAGGGACAGGGCGTCTGCCAGGACATGGCCCAGGTCACCATCGCCCTGCTGCGCGCGGCCGGGCTGCCCGCCCGCTACGTCTCCGGCTACCTGCACCCCGACGCCGCCGCCAAGCCGGGCCGCACCGCGATCGGCCAGAGCCACGCCTGGGTCGAGTACTGGGCGGGCGACTGGACCCCGCTCGACCCGACCAGCGGCGCCGACGTGGGGGAGCGGCACGTCGTCGTCGCCCGCGGCCGCGACTACACCGATGTCCCGCCCCTGAAGGGCATCTACCACGGCCCCCCGCGCAGCGACATGGAGGTCACGGTGGAGGTCACCCGCCTGGCCTGAGTGCCGCGGGCCCCTGCCAGAGAAATTTCGGGCCCAAAAAATTCGACCCAAAATAATTTGACCTCGAAGCTCTCTGCGGGCACACTGGGCGCGTGGACGAGGAACGGGACGCCCGCGGCCCCGGCTCGGTCGAGCCGCAGCCGGAGCCGGGCAAGCACTGGGCGCTGCGCCTGGACGGGGAGGGCGTCCCCGCGGACGCGCCGCTGTCCTTGCTCATCGTCATCGCCACCCGGCTCATGGGCACGTACTACGCCGACACGGTCCGAAGGGCCGGGGTCCGGCTGTCGCCGGCCGGCCTCGGCGTGCTCCGCGTGCTCCTGGAGCAGGACGGCCTGAAGTCCTCCGAGGTCGCCACGCGCGGCGCCACCAGCCCGGGGACGCTGACCGCGGTCGTCAACACCCTCATGAAGGAGGGCTACGTCAGCCGCCGGCCCGACGACGAGGACCGCCGGGTCATCCGCCTGCACATCACCGACGAGGGGCGCGCGGCGGCCGAGGCGTACGCCCTGGTGGCCGGGCCGCTGTGGCGGGACGCGTTCAAGTTCGTGTCCGAGCGCGACGAGCCCGTCATCCGGGACTTCTTCCACCAGATGATCAGCACTTTCAGCAAGCTAACGCGAGAGGAGCGCGGCACGTGACAGCCGCATCCGCGAAGGAGGCCCCCGCGGCCGCCGGGCCGCCCCGGGGCGAGTCGGCGATCCGCACCGAGGGGCTGCGCAAGACCTACAAGTCCTCCCGGGGCGACGTCGAGGCGGTCCGGGGCATCGACCTCGACGTGCTCCCGGGCGAGTTCTTCGGCCTGCTCGGCCCCAACGGCGCGGGCAAGTCAACCACGATCGGCATGCTCACCACGCTGATCGAGCCGACCGGCGGGCACGCGTGGGTGGCCGGCTTCGACGTCGCCCGCGATCCGGTCGCGGTCAAGCGCCGCATCGGCGTCGTCACCCAGAACAACACCCTCGACATGCAGCTCACGGTGGCTGAGAACCTGCAGTTCCGCAGCCGCTTCTTCGGCCTGTCGGCGAAGGTCGCGGCCCAGCGGGCGGCCCAGCTCATCGACGCGTTCGGCCTGGGCGACCGGCGCAGGGCCATGGCCAACCAGCTCTCGGGCGGCCAGGCCCGGCGGCTGCTCATCGCCCGCGCCCTGGTGCACACTCCCGACGTGCTGTTCCTGGACGAGCCGACCGTCGGCCTGGACCCGCAGACCCGCGTCAACCTGTGGGAGATCCTCCGCGTCCTGCACGACACCGGCCAGACGGTGCTGCTGACGACGCACTACATGGAGGAGGCGGAGGCCCTCTGCGACCGCGTCGCGGTCGTCGACCACGGCCGCGTGCTGGCCGCGGGCACCCAGGAGGACCTGAAGGAGAACGCCGGCGCCCAGACCGTGATCAGCGTCCGCTTCGAGGGCGACGTTCCGGCCGACTTCGCCGAGCGGGCCGGCCTTTCGTCCCAGCCGCACGTCGAGGGAGTCGAGGCCGAGGGCGACCAGGTCCGCGTCTTCAGCCGCGAGCCCGAGGGACTGCTCGGCCTGATCGTGTCCAAGGGCGCGGCCCTGGGGCTGGCCGTCCTCGACGCGTCGGTCGCCAAGCCCAGCCTGGAGAACGTCTTCCTGACCCTGACCGGCCGCGAGTACCGGGAGTAGCAGACCATGGCAACTACCATCCAGCGCGGCGGCCCCGGCCGCCCCGCCCCGGCCGCCGCCGGCCGTCCCGGCCTCGGCGCGACGGGGGACCCGATCGCCACCGCGGCGATCGCGGCCCTGATCTCCGGCGCCCCCGTCCCGTCGCCGACCCTGCTCAAGACGTTCGGCGCGATGATGGCGCGCGAGGTCCGGGTGCTCGGCCGCAACGCCGGCTCCACGTTCACGCGCTCGGTCATGCAGCCGCTGCTGTTCGTCTTCGTCTTCGCCTACGTGTTCCCCAAGATCGGCAGCGGCATCAGCCTCGGCGGCGGCGCGGCCGGCGGCGGCGAGAACTTCGCCACCGTCCTCGTGCCCGGCCTGATGGGGTCGATGTTCCTCATGCAGGGCATGTTCGGCACCACGATGCCGCTGGTCATGGAGTTCTCCTGGCAGCGCACGATCGAGGACCGGGCGCTGGCCCCGGTGCCGATCCGGGTGCTGGGCATCCAGAAGATCTGCGCGGGCGCGATCCAGGCGTTCATCGGCGCCCTCATCGTGCTGCCGGTCACGTACTTCGTGCACGCCGCCGGGCAGGGGCCGCACATCCACGTCTACAACTGGTTCCTGTTCATCGTCGTCATGGTGTTCGCCTCCACCCTGACCGCGGCGATGGGCCTGCTGCTGGGCACCGTGGTCGACCCGCGCAAGATGCAGATGGTGTTCGCCGTCGTGCTCATGCCGCTGACCATGCTCGGCTGCGTCTACTACCCGTGGTCGGCGCTGCACGCGATCCGCTGGCTGCAGATCCTCGTCCTGGTCAACCCGATGGTCTACATGTCCGAGGGGCTGCGGGCGGCCCTCACCCCCGCCACCGGCCACATGCCGGTCTGGGCGGTGCTCGTCGCCCTCATCGGCGGCACGGCGGTCTTCGGGTACCTGGGGGTGCGCAGCTTCCGCAACCGGGTGATCAACTAGCGGCTCCCGGGCCGGAGGGCCGCGCCCCCGCGGGGGCGCGGCCCTCCGGCGCGTTCCGGGTACCGGGCCGCGTTGTGCTATGCTGTGCGCAGATCTATCCAGCGCATGGCAGGTCCGGCTAGGACATGCCGGTGCTGGATGTGCGAAGCGGAGGACCACCTCCCACCTGACTGGCCGCAAGGCTAGTGGGTTCGGCACAGCGCCGCGGTCCCGGTACCGGGACCGCCGCTCGCGGGACCGTCCGGCGGGACGGGAACACGCGACCGAACGCTGTTGTCGTGGTGCCCCGTAGCGCATGCGCCTGACGGGGCTTTTTCCGTTTAGGCGTGATCGCGGCAACGATGCCGCCGGATCGCCCGGCGGCTGCAGATGAGGCTTATGGAGGTCACATCAGCGCCGAAACGCGTGTCAACGACCGCATCCGGTCGCCGGAAGTACGGCTTGTCGGTGCCAAGGGCGAGCAGATCGGGATCGTCTCGATAACCGAGGCGCTCCGGCTGGCCCAGGAGGCTGACCTTGACCTGGTTGAGGTAGCGCCGACCGCGCGGCCTCCGGTCTGCAAGCTGATGGACTACGGGAAGTTCAAGTACGAGTCGGCGGTCAAGGCGCGGGAGTCCCGCAAGAACCAGACGCAGACCATCGTCAAGGAGATCAAGCTCCGCCCGAAGATCGACCCGCACGACTACGGCACCAAGCGGGGCCATGTCGAGCGGTTCCTCAAGGCGGGCGACAAGGTCAAGGTGACGATCATGTTCCGCGGCCGCGAGCAGTCCCGGCCGGAACTCGGGTTCCGGCTGCTGCAGAGGCTGGCCGACGACGTCCAGGAGCTCGGCTTCGTGGAGGCCCAGGCCAAGCAGGACGGCCGGAACATGATCATGGTGCTTGGACCGCACCGGAAGAAGGTCGAGAGCAATGTCAAGGCGCCGGCCCAGCAGGCCCCGCCACGGCCGGTGCCTAGCCCGCGCCCGTCTACCGCTCCCGCGCCGGAACCGAGCGAGGCATAGCGCGCTGACTGCCCGGGACGCCGGGGCCGCCACCTGGGCGGCCCTGCCCCGGGCAGCCTCAGGCTAGTAAGGAACGGCCCGGCCTGCCGGGCGAGCGACGCGGGTCGCAGGCGGCCCGCGTCGTTTTAAGGCTGCCCACGCTGGGCACTCACCGACGACTGGAGACGAGGCGACCATGCCGAAGATGAAGACCCACAAGGGCACCGCCAAGCGGTTCAAGATCACCGGCACCGGCAAGATCATGCGGCTCCGCGCCGGCAAGAACCACCTGCTTGAGCACAAGTCCTCGCGCGTCACCCGGCGCCTGTCGGGCGAGCAGGAGCTCGCGAAGAACGACGTCCGCGAGATCAAGCGGCTCCTGGGCCGCTAGCGCCTCCCCGGGCAGCCTGGCCCCCGGCCACCGGCCCTGACTGACGACTGAGACGACACGAGGAGAACAACCCAGATGGCACGCGTGAAGCGGGCGCTCAACGCCCAGAAGAAGCGCCGCACGACGCTCGAGCGGGCAAGCGGCTACCGCGGCCAGCGGTCCCGGCTGTACCGCAAGGCCAAGGAGCAAGTGCTCCACTCGATGACGTACGCCTACCGCGACCGCAAGGACCGCAAGGGCAACTTCCGGCGGCTGTGGATCCAGCGGATCAACGCCGCCTCGCGCGCGAACGGCCTGACCTACAACCGCTTCGTGCAGGGCCTCAAGGCCGCCGGCGTCGAGGTGGACCGCAAGGTGCTCGCCGACCTGGCCGTGACCGACGGCGTGGCATTCGCCGCCCTGGTCGAGGTCGCGCGGGCCGCGCTGCCCGAGACCGCGGCGGCCTAACCTGCTCCCCACGCTCCCCACCGCCAGCAACGCGCGGCTCAAGGCCGCGCGGCGGCTGACCAAGCGGGCGTTCCGCCAGCGCGAGCGGGCCTTCCTCGCGGAGGGCCCGCAGGCGGTCGGCGAGGCGCTGGCCACGGGAGCCCTGGTCACCGACCTGTTCGTCACCGCCCCCGCCCAGGCCCGCCACGCCGGCCTCGTCGCGGCGGCCGCCGACGCCGGCATCAGCGTCCAGGTGATCAGCGGCGAGACGATGAGTGAGCTCGCCCAGACCGTCACCCCGCAGGGGCTGCTGGCGGTCTGCGGGTTCATCGACGTTCCCCTGTCCGCCGTCACCAGCCTCGCCGCCACCCGGCTGGCGGGCACCGGCCTGGGCGGGCCGGAGCGGGCGGGCACCCGCGCGGGCCGCCCGCCGCTGGTCGCGCTGCTGGCCAACGTGCGCGACCCCGGCAACGCGGGCACGGTGCTGCGGGCGGCCGACGCGGCCGGGGCGGACGCGGTGGTCTTCTCCGACGCCTCCGTCGACCCGTACAACGGCAAGTGCGTGCGGGCCAGCGCCGGCAGCCTGTTCCACCTGCCGTTCGCGGCCCTGTCGGAGCAGGGCGTCCGGCTGCCGCAGGCGATCGCGGAGCTGCGCGCGGCCGGGCTGCGGGTGATCGCGGCCGACGGCCGCTCCGGCGCCGCCCTGGATGATCCCGCTGCCCGGGCGCGGCTGGCGGGGCCGACCGCGTGGCTGTTCGGGAACGAGGCCTGGGGGCTGCCGCCGGACCTGCTCGACCTGGCCGACGAGAGCCTCGCGGTGCCGATCTACGGCAAGGCCGAGAGCCTGAACCTGGCGACCGCCGCCGCCGTATGCCTCTACGCTTCCGCGAGCGCGCAGCGGGCGCGGGCGCTCTAATGCGCGCGTGAAGCGCGGATCAAAGTCCTCCCGCGGCACTATATGATTACTATGCGTTGCGCGCCCTAATGGTGCGTAAGGATTCTTTGTGGCATTGGGTATTTGTCTTACAACATAGAGAAATCCAGCGCGGGGGACTGTCATAACCAGGGTTTCACGCGCTAGAGTCTGATCACATTCCGTCACCCGCGCCGTTAGTGGCAAGTCCTCACTAGCCGGCGGCGCGGCCCCTGTCGGACGGAGGCGTCGCTGTCGTGGATGGGACCACCGGCCGGAAACCTGCCGGCGTGCCTGGGACTGAGCCTGCCCGCACCGGGCAGGCGGAAGACCGGGCCGAGTGGATTGCCGCTGACGAGCTGCCCGACGGCCTGGTGGTGGCCGACGACGCCGGGCGCGTCGTGCTGTTCAACCGCTCCGCCGCCCGGCTGACCGGCACCGCGGCCTCCGACGCCCTCGGCAAGTTCGTCTTCGACGTGCTGCCCTTCCGCGACGCCGACGAGCGCGACTGGTGGCTGTTCGTGGACCCGTACCAGGGGCTGGCGACCCGCACCCGGCACCCGGAGCGGTCGCTGTACCTCTCCGACGGCACCGAGCTGCTGGTCACCGTCGGGTACGTCCGCGACGGCGAGCGATCGGGCCAGGTCAGGCGGCTCGTGATCAGCCTGCGCGGCAACGCGGCCCGCGCCCGCCTGGAGCGCAGCCGGGCCGAGCTGGTGTCCACCGTCGCCCACGAGCTGCGCTCGCCGCTGACCAGCGTCAAGGGCTTCACCGCGACGCTGCTGGCCAAGTGGCACCGGTTCACCGACGACCAGAAGCGCGTCATGCTGGAGACCGTCAACGCCGACGCCGACCGGGTGACCAGGCTCATCACCGAGCTGCTGGACGTGTCGCGGCTCGAGTCGGGCCGCATGGAGGTCCACCGCCAGCTCGTCGACGTGCCCGACCGGGCGCGCAAGATCATCGCCGGCCGGGTCGCCGCGGGCGACTCCGAGGACCGCTTCCGGCTGCAGGCCGGGCCAGCCGGGCAGGGCCCGCTGCCCGAGACCTGGCTCGACGCCGACAAGATCGACCAGATCCTCGGCAACCTGGTGGAGAACGCGGTCCGTCACGGCGGTGGTATCGTGACAGTCGTGGTAGAAGGCGCGCAATTGGGCGGTGATCCGGCAATAGCCGTGTCCGTGCGCGACCAGGGGGAGGGAATTCCCCCGGAGATGGCGGCCCGCGTCTTCCGCCAGTTCTGGCGGGGCAAGCGCCGCGGCGGAACGGGCCTCGGGCTCTACATCGTGAAGGGCCTCGTGGAGGCGCTTGGCGGCAGCATCGCCGTGCGCCCGGCCCCCGAGGGCGGCGCGGAATTCCGATTTATCCTGCCCGCCGGGGTCCCCATCGCTTAGGCCCCGCTGACGGCGGGCGTACCTCTCATGCCCGGGCGGGGCGGTGGGTCGGTAGAGTCACCACTGCCTGTCCGGCTGGATGGACGGCAGATACCCGCGTGGGCCTGATACCGACCGTGGCCCCCCCTGGAAGCAGGACCAATCAATAATGTCCGCACCAAACAAGAGCTATGACCCGGTGGAAGTGACCGCATTGTCCGCCGGCGAGATCGCGCGCGCGGTTAACGACGCCCTCGCGGCGGTCGCCGCCGCGGCCACCCTGGATGAGCTGAAGGCGGCCCGGCTGGCCCACGCCGGCGACCGCGCGCCCCTGACCGCGGCGCGAGCGGAGATCCGCGCGCTGCCGCCGCAGGCACGGGCCGACGCGGGCAAGCGGGTGGGGCAGGCCCAGGGCCGGGTGCGGGAGGCCATCGCCGCCCGCACCGCCGAGCTTGAGCGCGAGCGCGACGAGCGCGTCCTGATCGAGGAGGCCGTTGACGTCACCCTGCCCGGGGCCCGCGTTCCGGTCGGCGCCCGGCACCCGGTCAGCCTGACCGCCGAGAAGCTGTCGGACGTGTTCGTGGCGCTGGGCTACGAGGTCGCCGAGGGGCCCGAGGTCGAGGCCGAGTGGTTCAACTTCGACGCCCTCAACTTCCCGCCCGACCACCCGGCCCGGGAGATGCAGGACACGCTGTTCGTCGCGCCCCCCGGCGGGGCGGGCGAGGGCGGGCGCTCCGGGCTGGTGCTGCGCACCCACACCTCGCCGGTGCAGGTCCGCTCGATGCTGACCCGGCCGCTGCCGCTGTACGTCGTCAGCCCCGGGCGGGTGTACCGCAACGAGGCCAGCGACGCCACCCACCTGGCCGCGTTCTACCAGATCGAGTGCCTCGCGGTGGACGAGGGCCTGACGATGGCGGACCTGCGCGGGGCCATCCAGGCGTTCGTGGACGCGTTGTTCGGCGCGGGCCTGCGGACCCGGCTGCGCCCGGACTACTTCCCGTTCACCGAGCCGTCGGCCGACGTCTCGATGGAGTGCCATGTCTGCCGGGGCGCGTCCACCGAGGCGGGCGCCGACCCGTGCCGGACCTGCCGGTCGATGGGCTGGATCGAGATCGCCGGCTGCGGCATGGTCAACCCCCGCGTGCTCGTCGCGTGCGGCATCGACCCGGACCGCTACAGCGGGTTCGCGTTCGGGCTCGGCATCGAGCGGGCCCTCATGCTCGGCCACGGGATCGGCGACATCAAGGACACCACCGACGGCGATGTCCGCTTCAGCCGCGCTTTCGGGATGGAGTTGTAGACGCGAGATGAAGGTTCCCCTTTCCTGGCTGCGCGCCTACGCGCCCGTCCCCGAGCAGGCCACCCCGGCCGACATCGCCCGGCGGCTGACCGCCGCCGGGCTGGAGGTCGAGACCCACGAGCCAGTCGGCGGCATCGACGGCCTCGTCGTCGCCCAGGTGGTGACGGTCGAGGAGCTCACCAGCTTCAAGAAGCCGATCCGCTACTGCCGGGTCGCCACGTCCGCCGATGACCTGGCCGCCGACCCGCAGGCGCTGCGCGGCGTCATCTGCGGCGCCCGCAACTTCGCCCCCGGCGACCGGGTCGTCCTCGCGCTGCCCGGGACCGTGCTGCCCGGCGGCTTCGAGATCGCCGCCCGCAGGACCTACGACCACATGTCCGAGGGCATGCTCTGCGCGGCCGATGAGCTCGCCGTCGGCGAGGACCACAGCGGGATCATCGTGCTGCCGCCGGGCGCCCCCCTCGGGGCCGACTTCGGCGCCTACGCGGGGCTGCGCGACCACGTCTTCGACATCGCGATCACCCCCGACCGCGGCTACGCCGTCAGCATCCGCGGCATCGCCCGCGAGCTGGCCTCGGCCTACCAGGTCCCGTTCACCGACCCGGTCCCGGCGGGCGCCCCCGAGGCGGGCACGGCGGGCGGGTACCCCGCCTCCATCGCCGACCCGGCCGCCTGCGACCGGATCGCCTTCCGGGAGGTGAGCGGCTTCGACCCGGCCGCCCCGACCCCCGTGTGGATGTGGCTGCGGCTGGCCCGCTGCGGGGTCCGCTCGGTGTCCCTGGCCGTCGACGTCACCAACTACCTGATGCTGGAGCTGGGCCAGCCGCTGCACGCCTTCGACCGCGGCAAGCTCGCCGGCCCGATCGTGGTCCGGCGGGCGGCGGCGGGCGAGCGGCTGGAGACCCTCGACCACGTCACCCGGGCGCTGGACCCGCGCGACATCCTCATCACCGACGGGTCCGGGCCGATCTCGCTCGCCGGGACGATGGGCGGGCTGGCCACCGAGATCGACGAGCGCACGGCCGACATCGTCATCGAGGGCGCCCACTTCTCCGCCACCGGCGTCGCGGCGATGGCCCGGCGGCACAAGCTGCACTCCGAGGCCTCCTACCGGTTCGAGCGCGGCACCGACCCGGAGCTGCCGGGTCCGGCCACCGGGCGGGCCGCCCAGCTGCTGGCCGAGCTCGGCGGCGGCACCGTCGCGGCCGGCCTTACCTACGCGCGGGCCGACGCCGCCCCGGTGACGATCACCATGGCGGCCGACTACCCCGACCGGGTAGCGGGAGTCCCCTACGGGCTCGACACCGTGGCCCGGCGGCTGGCCGAGGTCGGCTGCACCGTGGCCGAGGCCCACGCCCCGGCCGAGCCGACGATCGCCCCCTGGCGGGCGCCGCCCGCCCGGCCGGGCGCCACCGCGCAGGCCACCGCGCCCGTCGCCCCGCACCACGGCAAGCACGACCGGGAGGTCCCGGTCCTGCGGGTCACGCCGCCATCGTGGCGGCCCGACCTGACCGACCCGGCCGACCTGGCCGAGGAGGTCATCCGGCTCGAGGGGTATGAGGCCATCCCGGCCGCGATGCCGCGGGCGCTGGCCGGGCGCGGCCTGTCGCCCCGGCAGCGGCTGGCCCGCTCGGTCGCCCGCACCCTGGCCGAAGCGGGCCTGGTCGAGCTGCACACCGACCCGTTCGCGCCCGGCAAGGACGCCGACAGCCTCAGCCTGCCGCCGCACGACGAGCGCCGCCCGGCCGTGCGGATCGCCAACCCGCTCAGCGAGGACGAGCCGTTCCTGCGCACCACGCTGCTGCCCGGGCTGCTGCGCGCCCTGGCCCGCAACACCGGGCGCGGGTTCACCGACGTGGCCCTCTACGAGGCCGGGCTGGTGTTCCGGCCCCGCCCGGGCGCCCCGGCCACCGCGCCGATCCTGGCGACCGACCGGGGACCGGACACCGGCGAGCTGTCGCGGCTGGAGGCCGCGCTGCCGGACCAGCCGGCGCACATCGGGGCGGTCTGGGCCGGGCAGCGCGAGCTGCCCGGCTGGTGGGGCCCCGGCCGCGCGGCGGACTGGGCCGACGCGATCGAGGCGGCCCGGGCCGTGGCCGCCACCGCCCACCTCACGCTGGAGGTCAGGGCGGCGGCCGAGGCGCCGTGGCACCCGGGCCGCTGCGCGGCCCTGTACGTGCGCGCCGTCACCGCCCCCAAGCACGCCGCCCCCGGCAGCGAGCAGCACGAGTGGCTCGTCGGGCACGCGGGCGAGCTGCACCCGCGGGTCGTGGCGGCATTCGGGGTGCCCGCGCGGACGTGCGCGTTCGAGCTGGACTTCACCACCCTCGCCGTCGCCGCCGAGGCGTCGCCGAAGGCGGCCGCGCCGCCCTTGTCGGCCTACCCGCTCGCGACCCAGGACGTCGCCCTCGTCGTGGCGGCGGCCGTGCCGGCCGCCGCCGTCGAGGAGGCCCTCGCGGCCGGGGCGGGCGGCCTGCTGGAGGACGTGCGCCTGTTCGACGTCTACACCGGCGCCCAGCTCGCCGCGGGCGAGAAGTCGCTCGCCTACACGCTGCGGTTCCGGGCCCCGGACCGCACGCTCACGGTGGCCGAGACCACGGCCGCCCGCGACGCGGCGGTCGCCGAGGCCAGCCACCGGGTGGGCGCCGTCCAGCGCGCCTGATCCTGGCGGGCACCACCCGCTCACCGGGGGAGGCCCGGGGAACGCCAGCCGTTCCCCGGGCCTCCCGCGTCTCCCCGGGCCTCCCGCGTCCGGGCCCGCGCCATGCGGTCCTGGCCGGTGACCGGGCGGCGATCGCGGGTCATACGACCGGATAACGTGCGATACACGAGGGAAATCTGTGACAATGTGGGATTAACGGGCAACGGTCAGCTATCCTTCCTGCCCAGGAAGCATGGCAACTGATCGCGTCGCTAACCCCGGGAGGTCACGATGGAACGCGTAGCGCACATGGTGGCCCGGCACTGGATTCCGCAGCTTTCCCGCCGCCTGGTCCCGGCCGACCCGGCCGGCGGCCACGGCCGGGCGCCCGGCGCCATCCGTGCCTCGTTCACGCATCCCGGCCGTGGCATCGTTGTCAGTGCCATCGTTGTCATCGTGATTGTGGCCGACCTCACATGGGCAGCGGTGCTCGCGTCCCGCTTCACCCTGCGCGCGGCCGACCAGGAGCTGCTGGCCGGGCAGGTCGCCTGCGGCGCCGCCACCGCCGCCCTGAACCGCCGGGCCGCCCGCGCGCCGGGCGCCGTCCCCGACGCCTACGCCGTGTGGGAGCTGCCGGTCGCCATCCACCTGCCGCTGCTGTACGCGCTGGTGGTCCCGGCCGTCCGCCTGGCCCTGGCCCGGGACGACCCGGCGCGGGGGGCGGGCCCGGCCGGCCATGGCCCGCGGCCGGGTGGCGGCCTGGCGGCGGCGCCAGCCGCCCGGCGGGCGTACGCCGCCGCCGCGGCCGGCCTCGCCTACGGCGGCGCCGCGCTCGCCTTCCGCGCGCTGGCCCCGGCGGGCGGCGACCCGCGCGCGATCCTGCTGGGCGGCCCCGCCCGCTGGCTGCTGGCGGCCAGCTGCTGCGCCCTGGCCCAGTGGCTGGCCAGCCGGGCGCTGCTGGCCGTCGCCGCGCCCGGCGGCGCGGCGGCGGAGCCAACGGCATCGGCCGTGCGGCTGTCGCCCGGGGGAGCGACCCCCCGTGCCCCCCGGGGCGGCGCCGATGAGAAGCCGAGAATATCGGCGCTGCTGAACGACGCCTGCGAGCTGTGCGCCGCCATCCTCGTCGCCCTCGGGATCGCCGTCAGCCCGCTCGCGCTGTTCGTCGCGTTCCCGCTCGGCACGCTCCTGCAGCGGTCCCGGCGCCATGCCCAGCTGCTGTCTGATGCCCGCGCGGACGGCAAGACCGGCCTGCTCAACGCGGCCGCCTGGGAGCAGGAGGCCCGGGCCGAGGTCGCCCGGGCGGTCCGCACCGGCAGCCCGCTGGCGGTCGCGCTCCTCGACCTGGACAAGTTCAAGCTGATCAACGACACCCACGGGCACCTGGCCGGGGACCAGGTGCTCAAGCGGATCGCGGCCGCGATGACCGAGGTGCTGCGCGACTACGACGTGGCCGGGCGGTTCGGCGGCGAGGAGTTCGTGATGCTGCTGCCGCAGACCCGGGCGACGGACGCGCTGCGGATCGCCGAGCGGGTCCGTGCCCACATCGCCGAGCTGGCCGTCGATGCCGGGACGGCCGGGGCCGAGCGGGTCACCGTCACGGTGTCGATCGGCGTCGCCGCGCTGGACGCCGGCTCACGCCGGGAGCTCACCGAGCTGCTGTCGGCCGCCGACGCGGCCCTGTACCGGGCCAAGGCGTCCGGCCGCGACCAGGTCCAGATGCTCAGCACGAGCCGGGGCCTCAGCGCGGTCCGGCCGACCGGGGGCGGCCTGTTCGGTCAGCTGGCGGGCGACGGCGCGGGCGACGCCGGGGACGCCGGCAGGTCGAGCACGGCGACCACGTCGGCGCTGGCGGTCTTACACTCCGACGTCACGCCGTTCTTCAGCACCTGCGGGGTCGGGAACCCCTGGCAGGTCCACCCGCTGATCGAGACGGGCGCGCCGCCGCCGTTGCCCTGCAGCGAGCCGTCCTTGAGGGCCGCCGTGTAGTGCTCCTGGATCGCGACCGCCGCCGCGCAGGTGACCGAGCCCTTGGTCACCTTGATGACCACGGGCGTGTTGGCGACGGTCCGCGAGGTACCGCAGTCGGTCCCGCCCGGAGTGGCGTAGGCCGAGGGAACCGGCCCGCTGGTCGCCCCGGAAGCGGCCGTCCCGCCCGCCGCCGACGAGCACCCGCTGGCGAGGCCGGCCGTCACGGCCAGCAGCCCGGCTGGCAAGGCAGCCCCGATCCACCGCCGGCCCGGCCGGTTAACCCTCACGTCAGGCGCCCTTCCCAGTTGCCGCAAGCTGCCTGTCGCGCCCGGCCCCGCCCCGCGCGGCAACAGGATGTCCGGCACATACCCTAGCGGCTCCGGCCGCGCCGTCCCGCACTTGCGCGGACATATGCCTTTCCCGCCCAAAACGGCCCGCATCCGCGACCCGCCAGGCCCGCCCGGATGAGACAGCCCCGGTGACGCTGCCGCGCCCGGATGACGCTGCCGCGCCGCTGCCGTATCCTGGCGGTGGCCCGCCGGATCAGCCTCGCGCAGTCCCTGGACTTCGAGCGGGTGCACGAGGAGGTGTACCGCGAGCTCGGCTTCCGGCTCGCCGAGGTGCCGCCCGGCCCGCTCCCTGGCCGGGTCGCGCTGATCAGGGACGCGATCGGGCACCGCTGAGCTCCCGCCCGCAGTAGCGTCTGAACGCGGTCCCGGCAAGCACCCGGTCACCGACGACCCGAGACCCAGGAGCCCTGATCATGCGGCGGCTGATAGTGACAGTGTTCAACTACTCCCTCGACGGCCTGCTCGCCGACCAGGACACCGACTTCTGGAAGTTCTGCTTCAGCCGGCCCCAGAACAGCCGCCCCGACGACCCGGCCCACCTGGCCTTCCTCGCCGGCGCGGACGCGCACCTCATGGGCCGCGCCACCTACGAGGCCATGTCCCAGGTCATGACCACGGCCGGCCACCCGTTCGCGGGCCTGCTGACCGCCGGGCGCAAGGTCGTGTTCTCCCGGACCCTGCGGGCCGCGGACTGGGCCAACACCACCATCGCCGCCGGCGAGACGGCCGCCGAGGTCGGCCGGCTCCGCCAGGGCGGCGACGGCTACCTCATCGCCTGGGGCGGCGTCGCCCTCTTCCGGTCCCTGCTGCGGCTCGACCTGGTCGATGAGCTGCACGTCACCCAGTTCCCCTACATCGCGGGCGAGGGTACCCGGCTGTTCGACGGCGTCCCCCGGTCCTACCAGCTCGACCTCGTCTCCAGCGTCCCCGACGACAGCGGCTGCCTGGAGCTGCGCTACCGCCGGCCCCGCTAGCCCGGCCAGGCCGCCCCGCCCGCGCCGGGGGAACCGCCTTGCATATTCATGCAGAGGAGTGCATACTTCTTCGTGGAGCAGGGCGAGGAGGCGGCAGCATGGGCATACGGGTAGCGGTGGCCGGGGCCAGCGGCTACGCGGGCGGGGAGCTTCTCCGGCTGCTGGCCGGGCACCCCGACTTCGAGGTGAGCGCGGTCACCGGGGCATCAAGCGCGGGCAAGCCGGTCACCGGGGTCCACCCCAACCTCACCGGGCACCCGGCCTTCGACGGCCGCGCGTTCGAGCCGACCAGCGCCGGCGGGCTCAAGGACGCCGAGCTGGTCTTCATGGCCCTGCCGCATGGCGAGTCGGCCGCCCTGGCGGCCGGGCTGCCCGGCACCCGGATCGTGGACCTGTCGGCCGACTTCCGGCTCGGCGACGAGGAGGCCTGGGACAAGTTCTACGGCGTCCCGTACGCGGGGCAGTGGACCTACGGGCTGCCCGAGCTGCCCGGCGCGCGCGAGCGGATCGCGGCCGCGCGGGCCGTCGCCGCCCCCGGCTGCTACGCGACCACCGCCATCTTGGCCCTCGCCCCGCTGCTGGCCGGCGGCCTGGCCGAGCCGGGCGACATCGTCATCGTCGCGGCGTCCGGCACCTCCGGCGCGGGCCGCTCGCCGCGCGCTGACCTGCTCGCCAGCGAGGTCATGGGGAGCATGTCGGCCTACCAGGCGGGCGGCACCCACCGGCACACCCCCGAGATCGAGCAGGCGCTCACCGGCGTCCTCGCGCAGGCCGGCCAGGCCGCGACCATCTCCTTCACCCCCACGCTCGCGCCGATGCCCCGCGGCATCCTCGCCACCTGCACCGCCCGGCTCGCCCCGGGCGTCACCGGGAGCGGGCAGCTGCGGGCCGCGATCGGCGACTTCTACGCCGGCAGCCCCTTCGTCCGCCTCCTGCCGGACGGCCAGTGGCCGGTCACCCAGGCCGTCGCCGGCTCCAACGGGGCCCACCTGCAGGCCGCCGCCGACACCCACGCTGGCCGCGCGGTCGTGGTGGCCACCACCGACAACCTCGGCAAGGGCGCGGCCGGCCAGGCCATCCAGGTCGCCAACATCATGCTCGGCCTGCCCGAGGCAGCAGGCCTCACCCCCCACGGAGTCATGCCATGAGCGAGCTTGCGAGCGAATCAGCAAGCACAGTGCGCCCGCGAATGCGGCCGACGAGCGCCAGCGAGGAGGACTCATGAGTGTTACGGCGCCCCAGGGCTTTCGCGCGGCTGGAGTCGCGGCCGGGATCAAGCCCTCCGGCGCGCGCGACGTCGCCGTCGTGATCAACGACGGGCCATCGCGCGCCGCCGCGGCGGTATTCACCGCCAACCGCTTCCCGGCCGCCCCGGTCACGTGGACCCGCCAGGTCGTCAGCGGCGGCCAGGTCCGCGCCGTGGTGCTGAACTCCGGCGGGGCCAACGCCTGCACCGGCCCGCTCGGCTTCCAGGACACCCACGCGGCCGCCGAGCGGCTGGCGGCGGCCCTGTCAGGCTCGGCCGGCGAGATCGCCGTCTGCTCGACCGGCCTCATCGGCGAGCGGCTGCCGATGGACAAGCTGCTGCCCGCCGTCGACCAGGCGGTCGCCGAGGCCTCGCGCAGCGACGGCGTGCACGCCGCCGACGCGATCCGCACGACCGACACGGTCGTCAAGATCTCCTTCCGGCGCGTCGCCGGCGGCAGCGCCGGGCCGTACGCCATCGGCGGCATGGCCAAGGGAGCCGGCATGATCGCCCCGGCCCTGGCCACGATGCTGTGCGTGCTGACGACCGACGCGGACCTGACCTCGGCCGAGCTGGACAGCGCCCTGCGGTCGGCAACCGCCGTCACGTTCGACCGGCTCGACACCGACGGCTGCATGTCCACCAACGACACCGTCTTGCTGCTCGCCAGCGGCGCGTCCGGCGCCCGGCCGGACCACGGGGACTTCACCCGCGCGCTGACCGAGGTCTGCGCCGACCTCGCCCGCCAGCTCCAGCTCGACGCCGAGGGCGCCTCGAAGATGATCACGATCGAGGTCGTCGGCGCGTCGAGCGAGCCCGACGCCGTCACCGTCGGCCGCGCGATCGCCCGCAGCAACCTGCTCAAGTGCGCCATCGCCGGGTCCGACCCCAACTGGGGCCGGGTGCTGTCGGCCATCGGCACGACCGACGCCGTCTTCGATCCCGAGCAGGTCAACGTCGCCATCAACGGCGTCTGGGTGTGCCGCCACGGCGCCGCCGGGGAATCGCGGTCCAAGGTCGACCTGCGCGGCCGGGACGTGACGATCACCGCTGACCTGGCGGCGGGGGCGCAGTCGGCGGTCATCCTCACCACCGACCTGACCGAGGCCTACGTCCACGAGAACTCGGCCTACTCCTCATGACCGGCCCCGGGGCGGACGGCCCGGCCGCCACCGCCAGCGACGAGGCCCGCCGGGCGGCGGCGACCGCCAAGGCCGACGCCCTCGTCGAGGCGCTGCCGTGGCTGGACCGGTTCCACGGGCAGACCGTCGTCATCAAGTACGGCGGGCACGCCATGACCGACGAGGGCCTGCGGGCCGGCTTCACCCGGGACCTGGTCTTCCTGCGCTACGCGGGGCTGCGGCCGGTCGTCGTGCACGGCGGCGGCCCGCAGGTCACCGAGGTCCTGGGGCGGCTCGGGATCGAGTCAACGTTCACCGCCGGACTGCGGGTCACCACCCCCGAGACCATCGATGTCGTCCGGATGGTCCTCGCGGGCAAGGTCAACAAGGACATCGTCGGCCTCGTGAACCGCTACCGCTCGCTCGCGGTCGGGCTGTCGGGCGAGGACGCGAACCTGTTCACCGCGCGGCGCAAGCTCGCCCTGGTGGACGGCGAGCCGGTGGACGTCGGCCTCGTCGGCGACATCACCCGCACCGACCCCGGCGTCATCAGGGCGCTCATCGACGACGGCCGCATCCCGATCGTCTCCAGCGTCGCCCGGGGCGAGGACGGGCAGACCTACAACGTCAACGCCGACACGGCCGCGGCCGCCCTGGCAGTCGCCCTCGGCGCGAGCAAGCTCGTCGTCTTGACCGACGTCGAGGGCCTGTACCGCGACTGGCCGGCGTCGGACGAGGTCATCAGCGAGATCAGCGCCGGCGAGCTGGAAATCCTCCTGCCGTCGCTGTCGGCCGGCATGCTCCCCAAGATGGAGGCCTGCCTGTCGGCGGTGCGCGGCGGGGTTCCCCAGGCCCACGTCCTGGACGGCCGGCTCAGGCACGCCGTCCTGCTGGAGATCTTCACCGACTCCGGCATCGGCACCATGGTCACCGACGACACCCGCGATGAAGGCGAAGGAGAGGCGCACCCGTGAGCGCAACCCAGGATCTGCAGTTCTCACCCGGGGGGACGACCCCCCGTACCCGGGGCAGCGCCAATGGGTGAGTCAAGGGCATCGGCACTGCAAGAGCGCTTCGCGGCCGCGCTGATGCCCAACTACGGCGTCCCCCCGGTCGTGATCGCCCGCGGCCAGGGGAGCCGCGTCTGGGACGCCGACGGCCGCCGGTACCTGGACCTGATCGCCGGCATCGCCGTCAGCGCCCTCGGCCACGCCCACCCGGCCCTCGTCGCCGCCGTGTCCGGCCAGGTCGCGAAGGTCGCGCACACGTCCAACCTCTTCCTCCACGAGCCCGAGGTGCTCCTGGCCGAACGGCTGCTGAGCCTGCTCGGGGCCGACGGGCGGGTGTTCCTCGCCAACTCCGGCACCGAGGCCAACGAGGCCGCGATCAAGCTGGTGCTACGCAAGCAGGACGCGGCCGCCACCGGCCGCCGCGTCCTCGTCGCCGCCGACCACAGCTTCCACGGCCGGTCGCTCGGCGCCCTGGCCATCACCGGCAAGGAGTCCATCCGGGCGCCGTTCGCGCCGTTCGGCCTGGCCGTCCGCTGGGTCCCCTACGGCGACGCCGGCGCGCTGCGGGACGCGGTCCGCGAGGACGTCGCCGGCGTGTTCCTGGAGCCGGCCCTCGGCGAGGGCGGCGTCGTGCCCGCCCCGGACGGCTACCTGCGGGCCGCCCGGCAGGCATGCGACGCGGCCGGGGCGGCCCTGGTCCTGGACGAGATCCAAAGCGCGATCGGCCGCACCGGCTCCTGGTTCGCCTGCACCGCCGCGGGCGTCGTCCCCGACGTGATCACCCTGGCCAAGGGCCTCGGCGGCGGCCTGCCGATTGGCGCCTGCGTCGGGATCGGCGCCTACGGCGCGGGCTTCCGGGCCGGTGACCACGGCTCGACCTTCGGCGGCAACCCGGTCTCGTGCGCGGCGGCCCTCGCCGTGCTGGACACGATCGAGGCCGAAGGGCTCCTCGGCAATGCCACCAAGGTCGGCGGCCAGCTGTCGGACGGCATCGCCGCCCTGTCCCACCCGCTGCTGGCCGGGGTGCGCGGCAGCGGCCTGTGGCTGGGCATCGCGCTGGCCGGCGACGCGTCGGCCGCCGTCACCGCCCACGCCCGGGAGCAGGGCTTCCTGGTCAACGCGGTGCAGCCGGACACGGTGCGGCTCGCGCCACCGCTGATCTTGACCGAGGCTGAGGCGGGCGAGTTCCTCGCCGCCCTGCCATCGATCCTCGACGCGGCCGCGGAGAAGGAGGCCTGACCATGCCTGCCCACTTCCTGCGCGACGACGACCTGACCCCGGCCCAGCAGGCCGAGGTGCTCGCGCTCGCCGCGGCGATGAAGGCCGACCGGTTCGGCTACCGGCCGCTGGAGGGACCGCGGGCGGTCACCCTCCTGTTCGACAAGCCATCGCTCCGCACCCGCGTCTCGTTCCAGGTCGGCGTGGCCGAGCTGGGCGGCCTGCCGCTGGTCATCGACGCGCAGGGCACGCACGCGGGCCGGGGCGAGACGATCGCCGACATGGGCCGCGTCCTCACCCGCCAGTCGGCCGCGATCGTCTGGCGGACGGCCGGGCAGGAACGCATCGAGGAGCTGGCCTCGGTCGCCACCGTGCCGGTCGTCAACGCGCTGACCGACGAGTTCCACCCCTGCCAGATCCTCGCCGACCTGCTGACGATCACCGAGCGGCTCGGCTCGCCGGCCGGGGTGACGCTGACGTTCCTCGGCGACGGTGCCAACAACATGGCCCACTCCTACCTGCTCGGCGGGGCCACCGCGGGCATGCACGTCCGCGTCGCCGCCCCCGCGGGCTACCATCCCGACCCCGCCATCGTGGCCCGCGCCCAGGAGATCGGGGCGCAGACCGGCGGCTCCGCCGTCGTCGTGGACGACCCGGCCGTCGCCTGCAAGGGCGCGGACGTCCTGGCGACCGACGTGTGGGTCTCGATGGGCCAGTCCGACGAGGCCGCCCGCAAGGCGGAGCTCGCGCCGTTCCAGGTCAACGACGCCCTCGTCGCGGCGGCGGGCGCCCGCCCGGTGGTACTGCACTGCCTGCCGGCCCACCGCGGCGAGGAGATCACCGCCGACGTGATCGACGGTCCCGCCAGCGCCGTCTGGGACCAGGCCGAGAACCGGCTGCACGCCCAGAAGGCCCTCCTCGCGTGGCTGCTGCCCCGGTGAGCTGCCTATGACCACGCCCGTCACCAAGCCCGCGCGGCAGGCCCGGATCGCCGAGATCCTGCTGCGGGAGCAGGTGCACTCCCAGGAGCGGCTGGCCGCCCTCTTGCGCGGGTACGGCCTGGCCGTGGCGCAGGCCACCTTGTCCCGCGACCTTGACGAGCTCGGCGTCGTGCGGCTGCGGGCCGCCGACGGCACGCTGGTCTACGCCCTGCCCGGCGAGCCCGGCGGCCCCGGCTCACGCCCCGGCACCGGGACCGGCCTCGGCCCGGGCGCCGCCCCCGGCCCCGGGGCCAGCGCCGGGGCCAGCCCCGGCCGGCCCCCGTCGCCCGGGGCCGCTTCGCCCGGGGCTGCGGCGCCCGTGGTCACGGCCCCGGGCGGCGCGGCCGACTACGACCCGGCCGGGACGGTCACGCCCGGGCCGGGGGCCGCCCGCGCGGGCTCGCCCGCCGAGGCCGCTCATCCGGCCGAGACCGCCGGCCCGGCGTTGCCGCGCCTGGCTCGCTACCTGAGCGAACTGCTGACCTCGGCCGAGGCGAGCGCGAACCTGGTCGTGCTGCGCACCCCGGCCGGCGCCGCCCAGTTCCTCGCCTCGGTCATCGACCACGCCGCCTGGCCGAGCATCCTCGGCACCGTCGCCGGGGACGACACCGTCCTGGTCATCGCCCGCGACCCCGTCGGCGGCAGCGCCCTGGCGGCCGGGTTCCTCCGGCTCGCCGAGCGCAGGAAGTAGCGGCCCTCATCATTCTGATAACAGCAAGAAGCGTCCCGCCCGCCTGGTGCCCGCCGCGGCTCCCGGGCCCGGTTCGGGCGAAGGCTGCCCCGGGCGAGGTCCATTCCGCCCGCGCCAGTTCACGAGGCTTGCCTCGTTAGCGCCAGGTGCGCTACCTCAGCCAATGGCGCACCCGGCCCGGGCAGGGCACCCGGCCAATAGGCTGGAGCGCGGGCGAGCGCCGGACCGGGCCGGACCGCGGGGCCCGTGCTTGATTGATTGCTAACGGCCGATTGACCATCAACGGAAGCTGGGAACTGTGAGTGAGAACGAATCCGCCGGGCCGATGCGACTGTGGGGCGGCCGGTTCGAGGGCGGCCCGGCCGACGCGCTGGCGCAGCTGTCGCTGAGCGTGCACTTCGACTGGCGGCTCGCCCGCTATGACCTGCGGGCATCCCGGGCGCACGCGCGGATGCTGCACCGGGCCGGGCTGCTGGCCGACGGCGAGGCCGAGTCGATGCTCGCGGCGCTCGATGACCTCGACCGCTCGGTCGAGGACGGCACCTTCCGGCCGACTGTCGCCGACGAGGACGTGCACACCGCCCTGGAGCGCGGCCTGCTGGAGCGGCTCGGGTCGCTGGGGGGCAAGCTGCGCGCCGGGCGCAGCCGCAACGACCAGGTCGCCACCGACTTGCGGCTGTACCTGCGCGACCACGCGCGGCTGGTCGTGGCCCGGCTGGCTGAGCTCCAGACCGCGCTGATGACGCAGGCGGAGGCATGCGGGGACACCCCCGCCCCGGGCATGACCCACCTGCAGCACGCGCAGCCGGTCCTGTTCGGCCACCAGCTGCTCGCCCACGTCCAGGCATTCGCCCGCGACGCCGCCCGGCTGCGGGACTGGGACAAGCGGGCCGCCGTCAGCCCGCTCGGGGCGGGCGCGCTCGCGGGCTCCTCGCTGCCGATCGACCCCTGCGCGTTCGCGGCCGAGCTCGGCTTCGACTCCGCCGCCCCCAACTCGATGGACGCGGTCGCCGACCGCGACTTCGCGGCCGAGTTCTGCTTCGCCGCCGCCCTGCTGGGCGTGCACCTGTCCCGGCTGGGCGAGGAGATCGTGCTCTGGTCCTCGCAGGAGTTCGCCTGGATCGAGATCGACGACGCGTACGCGACCGGGTCCTCGATCATGCCGCAGAAGAAGAACCCCGACGTCGCCGAGCTCGCCCGGGGCAAGGCGGGCCGCCTCATCGGGCACGTGACCGCGCTGCTGACCACGCTCAAGGGGCTCCCGCTGACCTACAACCGGGACCTGCAGGAAGACAAGGAGCCGGTGTTCGACGCGGTCGACACGCTGCTGCTGGTGCTGCCCGCCATGGCCGGGCTGATCGCCACCTTGCGCATCAACGCCCGGCGGCTGCGCGAGCTCGCCCCGGCCGGCTTCACCCTCGCCACCGACCTGGCCGAGTACCTGGTGCAGCGGGGCGTCCCGTTCCGCGACGCGCACGAGATCGTCGGCCACCTGGTCGTCTGGTGCCAGGTCAACGAGGTCCTCCTGGACCAGGTCAGCGACGCCGACCTGGCGAAGGTCTCCGCGCACCTCACCCCGGACGTGCGCGCGGTCCTGACGGTCGATGGCGCGATCGCCGCCCGCCAGGGCTTCGGCGGCACCGCCCCCGCCCGGGTCGCCGAGCAGCTGGCGGCCGCCCGCGCGACGGTGGACGACGCGGCGGCGTGGGCGGCGAGCTAGCCGCGGGCACGGGCCCGCTGCTCGGGCGCGAGTTCTTCGCCCGCCCCGGCCAGCAGGTCGCCCCGGACCTGCTCGGCTGCGTGCTGGAGCACGAGGACGGCGACGGCCTCGTCGCGGTGCGGCTCACCGAGGCCGAGGCGTACGCGGGGGAGCTGGACCCGGCCTCCCATGCCTGGCGCGGCCAGACGGCCCGCACGGCCGTCATGTTCGGGCCGCCCGGCCACGCCTACGTGTACTTCACCTACGGCATGCACTTTTGCGTCAACCTCGTCTGCCTGCCCGAGGGAACCGCCTCGGCCGTCCTGCTGCGGGCGGGCGAGGTCATCGCCGGGGCCGAGATCGCGGCGGGCCGCCGGGCCGCCCGGTCCGGCGGCCCGCGCGACCTCGCCCGCGGCCCGGCCCGGCTGTGCCAGGCGCTGGGCATCGACCGGGCGCGCAACGGCGCCGACGCGTGCGACCCGCTGTCCCCGCTGCGCATCCGGGCGGGCTCCGGCCCGGCCGGGAAGGCCATCGTCTCCGGCCCGCGGGTCGGGGTGAGCCGGGGCGCCGGCACCCCGTGGCGCTTTTGGCTGGCGGGCGATCCGACCGTGTCGCCGTTCCGGCCGCACGTGCCCCGCCGCCGGCCGCCGGGGTCGTGAGCGTCGCCGGCTCCCCTTCCCCGGTTACGCGCGGGCTCAGTACGGTTGGAGTGCGCCTGCCGTAACGCCCCCTGCTGTCGTGCGAAGGTAGTGATAGCCCCGTGGAACCCGAGACCGTCCTCGACGGTCGTTACCGTGTGCAGGCCGTGCTGGGCAGCGGGGGCATGGGCAAGGTCTGGCGCGGATTTGACACCCTCCTGCAGCGGGAGGTGGCGGTCAAGGTCCTGCGCGACGACGTGAACGCGCGCGAGCCGAAGGTCGCCGAGCGGTTCTGGGCGGAGGCGGCGATCGCCGCGCGGCTCCGGCATCCGGGGATCACCGTTGTCTACGACGCGGGCCAGCACAACGGCCGCGGCCGCCTCCCCGGCCAGCTGTTCATCGTCACCGAGCTGCTGCTGGGCGGGGACCTCGACAAGTCCCTGGAGGCGCGGCCTGGCCCGCGCCCGGTGCGCCAGGTGGCCGACTACGGGTCACAGCTCGCCGAGGCCCTGGCCTACGCGCACGACAACGGGATCGTGCACCGCGACCTCAAGCCGTCGAACGTCTTCGTCGAGGCGGGCGACCGGCTCAAGATCTGCGACTTCGGCATCGCCGCGATCATCGACGCCACCACCCGGCTCACCCAGACCGGCACGGTCGTCGGCACCCCGGCCTACATGTCCCCCGAGCAGTGGGAGGGCACGCGGCCGGCCGCCAGCATGGACCTCTACGCGCTTGGCTGCCTGCTGTACCTGCTGCTCGCCGGCCGGCTCCCGTTCAGCGGGGAGAACCCCAGCGTGCTCATGCGCCAGCACTTCAACAGCGCTCCCGTCCCCCCGCGTGACCTCAACTCCCAGGTCCCGGCCGGGCTCAGCGACCTCGTCCTCGCGCTGCTGGCGAAGGAGCCGCGGCAGCGTCCGCCCAGCGCCCGTGCCGTCCGCGATGTCCTCACCCGCCTGCGCGACGTGGCCGCCCGCCCCGCCAGCCGGGGCCGGGACACGCCAACCGAGCCGCCCGGGCCGCCCGCCCCCGCCCCGGGCTGCCCGCCGCGCTCGCCCGGGCCCCGCCCGGGCACGCTGCCCACTGTCCCCCCGCCCCCGGGCGCGCCCCCGCCCCCGGTCCCCGCCCCCTCCTTCGCGTTCTCCGAGGCCGGAGCCGTCCGGTCGCCGGCCCGCACCGGGCTCGTCGCCTGCGCGTCACCCGGCGAGGAGGAGCTCGACATCGTGGCCGTCGACCGGGTCGGGCGGGTCCAGGGCCGGGCCGACTCCCGCTACGCGGGCTACGTCCAGGGCGACGGCCGGTGGCGGCCCTGGTTCGGCGCCGACGAGCTGCCCGGGAAGGTCACCGCCCTCGCCGAGGGCATGAGCCACGGCAGCCACTGGGCCATCGCGGCCGTGGCCGGCGGCGTCCCGTACCTGAAGCTCGACAACCGCGAGTCCGAGCCGCTGTGCGAGCCCGGGGCCGCGTCCCCGGTCCGGCTGCCCGTCCGTGACGTCGCGGTCCTCTACGGCCCGGGCGTGCCCGAGGTCTTCGCCCTCGATAGCGGGCGCGCCGTGTGGCGCATGCCCCGGCCGGGCGGGAGCTGGGAGCGGTGGGGCGGCTCGCCGGCTCCGGCCCGGGAGGCGCCCGCCGCGATCGCGATGGCCACCAGCGCCGCTGGCCACCAGGCCTTCGCCCTGGCTGAGGGCACCCGGGTCATGATGAAGGCGCGCGCGCCGTACGGCGACTGGTCCGGGTGGGGGAGCCATGACGTGGGCCGCCGCCTGACCGACGCCGCGTGCTCAGCCTCCGAGCGCCACCTCGCCGTCTTCGCCCTCGACGAGCGGGGGCGAATCTGGCAGGGCCTGTACGCCCCGGCCGGCGGGGCGCCGTCGCCGCGATCGGAGCTGGCCCCGTGGGACGCGGTCACCCCGCCGCCCGGGAGCGTGACCGGCATCGCGGCGACCGCCCTCGACCCCCGCCGCGCGGCCGACGACGGGGGCGTCCTGATCGCGATGACCGCCGACGGCGTGGTCCACAGCGCCCGGTACGAGCTAGCCGGGCCGGGCCGGTCCCGCTGGTCGCCCTGGGGGCCGATGCCCGCCCTCGGATAGGCGAGGCCGGGTAACTGGTTACCCATCGCCCGGGCGCAGGTGGCACTATGCAAGCTGTGAGCGACATTATCGACGAGCTGACCTGGCGCGGGCTGATCGCGCAGCACACCGATATCAACGAGCTGGGCAAGGCGCTGGACTCCGGGCGGGTCACGTTCTACGCGGGCTTCGACCCGACCGCACCGGGACTGCACATCGGGCACCTGGCGCTCATGCTGACCATGCGGCGGCTGCAGGAGGCCGGCCACCGGCCGGTCGGCGTCGTCGGCGGGGCGACCGGGCTCATCGGGGACCCGAGCGGGAAGTCCGTCGAGCGGAAGCTGAACGCCCGGGAGGTCGTCGCCGAGTGGGTGGAGCGCATCCGGGGCGAGGTGGGCCGGTTCCTCGACCTGTCCGACGGCCCGGCCGGCGGCCTCGTCGTCTCGAACCTGGACTGGACGGGCCAGCTCTCGGCGCTGGAGTTCCTGCGCGACATCGGCAAGCACTTCTCGGTGAACCGGATGCTCGACCGCGACACCGTCAAGAACCGCCTGGAGGAAGGCGGCATCAGCTACACCGAGTTCAGCTACCAGTTGCTCCAGTCGCTGGACTTCCTCGAGCTCTACCGGCGGTACGGGTGCACGCTGCAGATCGGCGGCAGCGACCAGTGGGGCAACCTCGTGGCCGGAACCGGGCTGATCCGGTCGGTCGAGGGCGCCAGCGCCCACGTGTTCACCATCCCGCTGATCACCAAGCCAGACGGGACCAAGTACGGGAAGACCGAGGGCGGCGCGATCTGGCTGAGCGCCGACCTGATGTCGCCGTACGCGTTCTACCAGTTCTGGCTGAACGTCGAGGACGCCGGCGTGGGGAACCTGCTGCGGGTGTTCACGTTCCGCTCGCATGAGGAGACCGAGGCGCTCGAGCTCGCGGCCAGGGAGCGCCCGCAGGCCCGGGAGGCCCAGCGGGCCCTCGCCACGGAGGTGACCACCCTGGTGCACGGCGCGGCCGAGACCGAGCGGGTCATCGCCGCCAGCCGGGCGCTGTTCGGGCAGGGGGCACTGGAGGACCTGGACGAGCCGACCCTGGCGGCGGCCCTGGCCGAGGTCCGGCCGTTCCGCCTGGAGCTCGGCGCCGGGCAGGACATGCCGGCCGTGGCCAACCTCATGGCGTCGGCGGGGGTCGTGGCCTCCGTCTCGGCCGCCCGGCGGGCGATCGCCGAGGGCGGCGCCTACCTCAACAACGAGAAGCTCCTCGAATCCTCCTTCATCACGGGCCCGCAACTCTTGCACGGGCGCTTCCTGGTCCTGCGCCGGGGCAAGCGCACGGTTGGAGCAGTGGAGGTAGTGCGCGGCTGAGGTCCCGCGGCCAGCGTACGGGCAGGTAGGAGGACTCTCGAAGTCGGCGGTTTGGCGACCCCGGGGCTGGGGTAGAGCTAGATAGCGCGGGCAGTTCGCCCGAACGATTTGACGAGGGCCCCCAGCGGGCTTAGAGTTCTACATGTCGCGAGGAACGCGGTCCTGCGGGAAGGCCAGATGGCCCCGCTAGCAGAACCGGGGTCCCAGGAAGCACCTTCTGGAGCTGCCTGACCTGCGACTTTCCGGTTCGCCTCGACCCGAGGATCTGCACGTGCGCGTGTGGGCCTGGGGTGTTAGGCACGCTGGGCGGCAGAATCCTGACGGTCGATGAAGTGTCCGGAAACGCTCCGGAAACGCCAAGTTGACACAAGGGATACTGGCGAGTAAGGTTTAAGAGTTGCCCCGGAGGGAACGCGAGAGCGGGCCGGATGGTGCGCATCGGTTTCTTGAGAACTCAACAGCGTGCTAAAAGCCAGTGCATTAAGCACAACCCCGTCATTGGCTCGTGGTCCCTGTGTCTTCGTGGCGCAGTGGGTCGCCGGGTCTTGATGGTGTTACATGATTTGCCATGGATGCTGCTGCCTGCGGGTGGCGGCGCTCTTGGTTGGATGACATTCAACGGAGAGTTTGATTCTGGCTCAGGACGAACGCTGGCGGCGTGCTTAACACATGCAAGTCGAGCGGAAAGGCCCTTCGGGGTACTCGAGCGGCGAACGGGTGAGTAACACGTGAGTAACCTGCCC
>DATBEM010000018.1:0-3005 GCA_036276115.1 Trebonia sp. | reverse complement strand
CGGTCCAGTCGCTGCCGTTTCGCCCGGCGCTTAGCGTGCCGCCGACGAGGAGGAGCCGTTCTCGCATCCCGGCCAGCCCGTACCCGCCGTCGACCGTGACCAGCTCGGGTTCGTGATCTCCGGGGGCGTCCTCGTCCAGGTAGTTGGTCACCGCGAGGCTGGTGTGGGCGTCGGCATAGTCGAGGTGCATGTCAACGGGCTGGTGCGGGGCGTGCTTGGCCGTGTTGACCAGAGCCTCTTGCGCGGTCCTGGTCAGGGCGAGCCCGGCATCGGGCGGTAGCGAACGTGGCTCGCCGCTTACTTCGAAGGTCACCCGGGCGCCGTGACGGCGCTGGTGCTCCGCGCTGAGCTTAGCCAGCCCGTCCGGGAGCGGCCGGGTCTCGCCGCGCAGGGCGTGCACGGCCCGTCGGGTCTCGTGGAGCCCGTCGGTGGCCAGCCGCCGGGCCTGGGCCAGGAGTTCCACCGCCTGTGCCTCGTCATGCTGCGTGGTGAGAACGGCCTGAGCGGCCTGGAGTTGCAATCCCAGCGCGCCGAGGGAGTGAGCGAGCACGTCGTGGATCTCCCGGGCGATCCGGGCACGCTCATCCAGCGCCGCCACCTTGGCTTGCTCCTCCGCGAGCTTGGCCTGCTCCGCGCGAAGCTGATCCGCTTTGGCCACCAAGGCCGCCGACTGCTCGGCCTGCACCTGGCGCGCGAGCAGGTCACGCCCGACCAGCCAGGCGACGACCAGGATGGCGGGGTGTTCGAGGGTGGCGGTGGCGCCCGCGCCCCGCAGCCACATCGCCTCGGACGCGAGTATCCCCACGCCCACCACGCTCAGCCCGGCAGCCAGGCTGGTGTCGCTTGCCGCCATCAGCGCGGCCAGGACCGCCTGAATCTCAAGCTCTCCGCCGGTCGGCGTCGCCGCGGCCATGCTGCACGTGACCGTGACGGCCGCGAGGGCATACGGCAGTAGGAAGGCATACCGAAGGCGGGTCGGCGTCGGTATGTCGGCAGGTACCCACAGCACAAGCTGGACGGTCGACGCGGCAACCGCGGCGATCAGCACGGCGAAATTCCAGGCGCCCGGCCAGGGCCGCGTGAAGGTGACGTATGCCACGATAACGAGCAGGGCGGCGCGTACCGCCGTGTTCGCGACTCGTAGCACGATTTTCATTATCGCTCCAAGACGGCTCGGCTGATAGCCGAAAGGTACGACTGACGGTAGGAGCGCGGCGGCGCCGGGTCACGGGTCCGCGGGTGGAGTTCCGGTACGAGATCGCGCCCGCGGCTCACACCGGAGTTCCACCCGGGCGCGGGCGAATCCACCCGGCGGGCCGGCGCTTCGGTCCCCCGGCGAGCGCGATGGTTTGGGTCAGGAAACCGACCTAAGGAGCCGTCAAATGTCCATTGCCCGCCGAACGAGGCGGCCGGTCTCGGGCGACCGGTTCGCCAGGACGCTGCGCCGTCTGCGCTGGCCAGTGATGATTGCCTGGCTGATCGCCGTCATTTTCCTGTTTCCGCTCGCCAGCAGCTTGTCCCACGTGACTAACGACAGCAACGCGGCCAACCTGCCTGCCTCGGCGCCCTCGACGCGTGTCATCGCGCTGGAACTCCAGCAGGCCACCCGGCACGGCCCGGGCCAGCCGCAAACCGATACAGCGTTTGTCGTGTTCGCCCGCGGCAAGGGCCTGACCGCCACCGACATGGCCGCGGTCAGCTGGGCCCGGGGCGCCGTCGGGCGCCTGGCCGGGCAGGCAAACGGGCTCAGCGCGCCCAGCCCGGTCCAGCGGTCGGCTGACGGGCAAGCCGCGCTGTTCACGGCGAACATCACCGCGCCGGCGAACAGCCAGGCCAATGCCGACACGGCCGCGGTGCGGGCGATCCGCGGGGTGGTGGCCGGCCTGGCCAGCCGGGCGGGCGACGGCCTGCAGGTCGAGGTGACCGGGCCGGCCGCGGTGACCACCGACCAGGGCACCCCGACCACGACCATCCTGGAGCTGACCGCGCTGGTGATCGTGGCGCTGGTCTTCTTCGTGGTCTACCGTAGCCCGCTGCTGTGGTTCTTCCCCCTGCTCAGCGCGGTGGCGGCCATCCAAGTCGCCCAGGCCGGGGCACATGGCCTGGCCAGCGCCGGGCTCACCGTCAGCACGCTGTCGTCCGACATCTTGATCGTGCTGGTCTTCGGCGCCGCAAGCGACTACGCGCTGCTGCTCATCCACCGTTACCGCGAAGAGCTGTGCCGCCACGCCGCGACCGAGGACGCCATGGCCGCCGCGCTGCGCCGCACCCTGCCAACCCTGCTCGCGTCCTCCGCCACGGTCACCATCGCCATGATCTGCCTCCTGGCCGCGCAGTCCGCCTCGCTGCACGGCCTGGGCCCGGTCGGTGCCGTGTGCATCGTCTCGGCCCTGCTCGCCCAGACCACCTTCCTGCCCGCCCTCCTTCTGATCGTCGGGCCGGGGGCCTTCTGGCCCCGCGTCCCAGTGGCCGGGCAGACCAGAAGCGGGCAATCCCGGCTGTGGTCGGGCATCGGCACCCGGGTCGCCCGCCACCCGGCCCGGGTCGCGCTCGCGGCCATGGTGCTGCTCGGCGTGGCCTGCGCCGGGCTTGCCGCCCTGCGCATCGACAACAGCAACCTTGCTCAGGTAAAGGGCAATCCCGGCAGCGTGGCCGGCGCGCAGCTGGTCGATGACCACTTCCCGGCCGGCCTGCTCGACCCCGTCAACCTCCTCGCCCCGCCGAGCCAGGCGGGGGGTGCCGCCGCGGTGGCCCGGGCCACGCCGAACGTCGCTGATGTGCTCCCGGCCGCCCCGGTGGGCAGCTACACCGGCTACCTCGTCATCACGTCAGTCTCGCCCTACGGGGCGAGCGGGCACGCCGTGGTCGCGGACCTGCGCCGGCAACTCGGCCGCGACGCGCCGGGCACGCTGGCGGGCGGCGATCCGGCTGTCCAGTACGACATCACCCAGGCGTCCGCCCACGACGCCCTCGTGCTTATCCCGCTGGTGCTGGCCGTGATCCTG
>DATBEM010000017.1:0-48912 GCA_036276115.1 Trebonia sp. | reverse complement strand
GGCGCGGACGGCGCCCAGCCAATCAGCCCGGCCAGGACCAGCGCGCTGGCGGCCCAGGCGATCTCGCGCTTGTGCGCCAGGACCTGGCCGGCCCGTAGCGCCGGGATCGCCTCGCCCGCGCCGAGGGCGGCGTCGGCCGTGGTGACGGCGGCCGGGCCCCCATTGCCGGCCAGCAGGGTGCCGGCCAGCAGCGTGTCGTCGGCCACCGGGACCGGGAACACGGTCGTGCCGCCGCGCAGGTCCCGGGCCAGGGCGCGGGCGGCGGCGGACGCCCGGGCGGCGTCCTCGAAGCGGCCGGCCGGGTCCTTGGCGGCCAGCCGGGCCACGAGGGCGGCCAGCGCGGCCGGCACCTCCGGCGGCAGGGCCGGCAGCGGCCGGCGCAGGTGAGCCGCCATGACCTGCTGCGGCGTGCCCCGGAACGGGGGCCGCCCGGTCAGCCACTCGAACGCCACGATGCCGAGTGAGTACAGGTCGCTCGCGGCCGTGCCGGGGTCGCCGCTGACCCGCTCGGGCGCCAGGTACGCCACCGTCCCGGTGCCGTGCACGGCCCCCGGGGTGGTGCCGGCCCGGGGGATCGCGCCCACCGCGTGGGCCAGCCCGAAGTCGGTGACGACGGCCCGGCGCTCGGCCTCGGGCCCGGCGGGCAGGAGGATGTTGGACGGCTTCAGGTCCCCGTGCACGAGGCCGGACTGGTGGGCGGCGTGCAACCCGTCGGCGACCTGCCCGATGACCTTCGCGATGACCGCGGCGCGGGCGAGCTCGCCCGCCAGCACGTCCGCCGCCGACCTGCCCTCGACCAGCTCGGACACGACGTACGGGGCCCCGTCAGGGCCGCCCTCCCCGTAGTCGTGCACCGCGGCCACGTTGCGGTGGGCGACCGACGCCGCCTGCCGCGCGACCGCGCGGAAGCGCCCGAGGACGGCGGCATCGGCGCCGTACTCGGGCCGCAGCATCTTCACCGCCACGGGCCGCCGGAGCAGGATGTCCATGGCGAGCCAGACCCGGCCGGTGGCGCCCGCCGCCACCTCATTGTCCAGCCGATAACGCTGCGCGATTATGATTCCTTCTCCAGCCACGCGGACACGGTAGCGGCGGGCGAGCGACATCGCGCGCTGAACTGGGAAAACTCCGTATACGTAGATACTTGATGCGGAGAGTAGTTATGACGGAATGTAGCCACTCCGAGGGCGCAGGCCGTCGATGACGACCTCCATGATCGGCATGACTGCCTGCCCCGGCCCGGCCCGTCGGCCGGCGGGTGGCCCGGGACCCGGCGGCCGTGCTTATGCTGGAGGTTGTGAGCGGTTACGGCGGCCCCGGCGGCGACATCGTCGATCAGGGGGACACCGGGCGGCCCGCTCGCCTCGCCCGGTTCCTGTGGCCCGACCGGCCCCGCCGGTCCCGTCGGCCCTGTTGGCCCGGACGACCCGGCCGCGCCGGCCGCCGCCCGGGCCAGGCAGGGCCCTCGGATCAGCCCGCCATCCAGGTCGAGATCCTCTCCCCGGGCGCCGGGGCGTCCGCCACCAGCACCGCGTCCGCCACTAGCAGCGCCGCCGACGGCTGGAGCGCCCCCGGAGGCTGGAGCGCCGCCGGGCACTGGGGTCCCGCCGAGCACTGGGTCACCGCCGGCGGCCAGGACGCGGCGGGCGGCGGGCGCCCGGAAAGCGGCGGCGGCCCGGGACCGGGCGATCCCGGCGCGCCGCCCGAGCCGGGCCCGGGGCGGCCGGCCCGCTTCCGGCCGTCGCGCGGCGCGCTGGCCCTCGCCGGCGGCGGGCTGGCGGCCGGGCTGCTGGCCGGGTACGCGGTCGGCGTCGCGAGCCCGTCGCGCGGGCCCGCCAGCGCGACCCCCGCCAGCCCGAGCGCGAGCTCACCCTTCTCCCCGGCCGTCCCCGCCGTCCCGCCGGCCCCCGGCGGGACGGCTTACCATTCCAGCCTGCACGTCCGCTACCCGGGCGGCGGGTCGGCCGACGGGGCATCCGCGGCCGCCGCCCTGCAGCAGACGTCCGGCACCTGCTCGGCCCAGAACGGCAACGACCTCGAGATCGGCCTGCAGGTCACCAACGAGAGCGACTCGCCCGTCACCTTGAGCCGGGTCATGCCGGTCACGCCCGAAGGCGGCCTGACCGAGATCAACTGGAACTGGGGCCCTTGCGGGGCGATCTCCTCCCCGGTCGCCACGACCGGGGAGGAGATCCCGCCGGGGGCGAGCGACTGGTTCACGGTCACGTTCCGGGTGACGGCCACCTGCCCGCACGCGCTGCCGGTCCAGTTCTTCATGACCTACACCGTAGACGGGCAGCGGGCCGTCCAGCAGCTGCCCGGCTTCCCCGACCTGGGCGCCGTCCCCTACTCGGGCTGCTGACCGAGGCGGGCACGGGCCACGCCGGCTAGCCCGCGTACTTCTGCACGAGGGCGCCGAGGTCGGGCAGGGCGGCGGTGACGTTCTTGACCGCGCTGCCGCGGACCGACTTGTAGGCCTTCACGATCACCGGGCGGTCCGAGCCCTGGGCCCGCGCGTCGGTGATGGCCAGCAGCGACTCCGCCACCTCATCGCCGCGCTTGGCGAGGTAATCGCCGAACACGCCGCCGCCGGAGGCGCGGAAGTCCGCCCAGTAGGGCTCGAGCTTCTCCAGCATCTGCGGCGTCAGCTGCTCGATCATGTAGCGGACGTGACCGGGGGAGAAACTGGTCACCGCCTTGTACGCGAGCTTCACGGCGGTGCCGGAGATACCCGACTTATCGGAAATCTGCTCATCCACCAGGGCGAGGGTGTCGTTGATCACCGCCGGCTGGGTCTGCGGCGCGAGCATGATCTCCTGGAGCGTTGCCATGAAAGGTGCCTCTCTAGTCCTTAGTGGCGCGGGCGAAAGCCCATGAGGTGCCGCCAACGGTAGCGGTTTAGGGGTGCATGCGGGTGCCGCCTGAATAGGAGAACTTCGGGCCGGTTCCGGTGATACCGGGCATCCTCATGCGAATGGAATCCTGGCAGACTCCCCCGATTCCCCGGCCGGCTTGGGCGGAACTGTCGGCTTCGGTGCCCTCGGTCGCGCCCGGGCGCGCCAGCGGTCAGGACGACTTAGGCCAGCAGATGCCCAGGAACACGGTGCACGTGCTGGTGGGGCTGGGCGTCGCGCTCGAGCCGCCGCCGGGCCCGGTGGACCCGCCCGCGCCCGTCGACCCGGGCGAGCCGGACGGGGACGGCGTGCCGCTGGGCGGGGCGCTCGTCCCGCCGCCCGGCCCGGAGCTGGTGCCCGGCCCGGTGCCCGGCGTCGCGCTGGCGGCGGGGTGCGAGCTGGCCGTGCCCGGGCCCGCCGGGCCGCCCGGGCCGGCCGCCGGCGGGCTGCTGGCGCCGTGGCCGCCGGCCGCGGCGCCGCGCGGCTGGCCGGTCGAGACCACGCCGGGCGGCAGCGTCGTGGGCGAGTCGTTGGCGTAGGTCACGGTCACGGTGCTGCCCGCCTGGACGGGACCGCTGGGCGAGATCACGATGACGGTGCCGGTCGGCAGGCCGGTGTGCACCGCCGCCACCAGCCGCCAGCCCAGGCCGTTGTCCTGCAGCCAGTCCATCACCACGTTCACCCGCTGGCCGTCCAGGCTGGCGGGGACCGTGACAATCCCGGGCGAGCGCCCGCCTGGCCCGGCCGCCGTCCCGCCGCTGCCCTGCTCGGCGACGGAGCCGGCCGTGAACGCGCCCGAGACCGCCAGGCCGCCGGCCGTCAGGCCCCCGACGACCAGGGCGATCACCGCCACCACGATGGCCTGCCGCCGCCCGCCGGGCCACGGGCCGCCCGGGAGCAGCCGGCTCGCCAGCCCGCCTGGCGGCCGGCCAGCCCGGGCCGGGCGGGTCCGGACCGCGACCGGGGCGGCGGGAGTGCCGGCGGCGGGGTCGCCGGCGGCGGCCCCGCGGGCCCGGGGCGAGGCGGCCCCGCGTGCACCCGGCCGGGGCCAGGGCGACCCGCCCGCCGGCGCGCGCCGCTGGCTGGGCACCGACACCGGCAGCGGCCCCGGGCCGTCACCGGTTCCCCGCTCGAGCGCCCGCGGCCCCCGCTCAGCGGCGATGCGGCCGGCCGGGATGCTGGCCGCCAGGTCCCTGCCCGCCTCCTGGCGGCCGGGAGCCGGCACCAGGGAGCTGAGCGCGGTGGTGCTGCGGGTGCCCGCGCTGACCAGCTCCAGCGCCTCCAGCTGGGCGGCCAGCTCGCCCGCGTCCGCGAGCCGGTAGCGCGGGTCCTTCGCCGTCAGCCGGGCCACCAGCTCGCAGACCGCGGCCGGCACCCAGCCCGGCAGCGGCGGCAGCGGCTGGTGCAGGTGGGCCGCCATCACGTCGGCCGAGGTGCCCCGGAACGGCGGGCAGCCCACCAGGCACTCCCAGGTCACGATGCCGAGCGAGTACAGGTCGCTGGCGGGCGTCCCCGGCCCGCCCGCGATCCGCTCGGGCGCCATGTACAGCGAGGTCCCCATGACGATGCCGGGCGCGGTGATCGGGGCCGAGCCCGCCGCGTGGGCGATGCCGAAGTCGGTGATCTTCACCTGGCCGTCGGACGTCAGCAGCATGTTGCCCGGCTTGACGTCGCGGTGCACCAGCCCCGCCCGGTGGGCGGCGTCCAGGCCGTCGGCCGCCTGCGCCAGCACCTCGCAGGCGTAGCCGACCGGCAGCGGCGCGCTCTCGATGACCTCCGCCAGCGACGGCCCGTCGACGTACTCCATCACCAGGTACGGCTCGCGGAACGGCCCCGAGTGCCCGTAGTCGTAGACCTGCGCGATGTGCGGGTGGCTCAGCACCCCCGCGTGCCGGGCCTCGGCCCGGAAGCGCTCCAGCGTCTCCGGGTGCTCGGCGTACTCCGGGCGCAGCAGCTTGACCGCGACCAGGCGCCCCAGCACCTCATCCCGGGCCAGCCACACCTGGCCCATGCCCCCTGCGGCGATCCGGCTTTCCAGGAGATAGCGGTCGCCAAGAACGATGCCCCGTAGTTCCACAGTGACGCCAGGCTACCGGGTATCCCTAGGGCTGGGCTGCCACCTGCGGAAACGTACGCACGATACCTAGGTACCTAAAAGCGCCCCATACGCATCAGTATACGGAACGTGCCTGCGTATATCGATTTTCGTGACTACCAGTGCGCTTGCGAGAATAGGCCACCGCGGGCTCCTGGCGCCACCACCTCGGGGAATCGCGGCCCGGGGTGGCGCGTCCTGCGTACCATGGCGCGGGTGACGTCCAAGTCTCCGAAGCGGGCATGCCCGGCAGCGCGGCGGTCGGCCGCGATCGCGGTGGCGATCACCGCCGCCTGCGCCGGGTGCGGCTTCGGCCGCGGCAGCGCCGCGGCGCCCAGCGCCAGCACCGCCTCGCCGCCCGTCGTGCTCACCCCCGCGACCACCGCCCCGGCCCCGCCCCCGGCCAGCTCCGGCCCGGCCACGACTAGCCCGCCCGCGTCGTCGAGCGCCCCCGCCGCGGCCTCCTGCGCCCAGCGGGCCTACGGCGCGATGACGCCGGAGCAGCGGGTCGGGCAGCTGTTCCTCGTTGGCGTCTCGTCCAACGCGGCCACCGCTGACGTGGCCCGGGCGGTGAACGACTACCACTTCGGGTCGGTCCTGCTGTCGAAGTCGGGCGCCTCGGTGAGCACCCTCAAGGCCGGCTCGGCGGCCATCCAGGCGCTGGCGACCCAGCAGGCGACCGGCGGGGTGCGCTTCCTGGTGGCCGCCAACCAGGAGGGCGGCGAGATCCAGCAGCTGTCCGGCCCCGGGTTCGGCTACATGCCCTCGGCCCTGTCGCAGGGCAAGCTGTCGCCCGCCACCTTGCGCGACGACGCCGAGCAGTGGGGCGACCAGCTCAAGGCGGCGGGCGTCAACCTCGACCTCGCCCCGGTCATGGACGTGGTCCCGGCCGCCACCGCGGCCAGCAACGGTCCGATCGGCGCCTACGACCGCGAGTTCGGCTACGACCCCCAGACCAACGGCACCCACGGCGTCGCCTTCATCCAGGGCATGGCCACGGCCGGGGTCGCCGCCACCGCCAAGCACTTCCCCGGCCTCGGCCACGTCGTCGGCAACACCGACTTCGCCTCGGGCGTCACCGACACGGTGACCACCGGCGACTCCGCTGACCTGGGGTCGTTCAAGGACGCGGTCGCCGCGGGCGTCCGCTACGTCATGATCGCCACCGCCCTCTACACCCAGATCGACGCCCGCAACCTGGCGGCGTTCTCCCCGGCCGTGATCGGGGGCCTGCTGCGGCAGGAGATGGGCTTCACCGGCGTGGTGGTGTCCGATGACCTGGGGGAGGCCGCCCAGGTGGCGTCCATCCCGGCCGGCCAGCGGGCGGTGGACTTCATCGACGCGGGCGGCGACCTGGTCACCTCCCAGGACCTCGGCCCGGCCGAGACGATGGCCGCCACCGTGCTGGCCGACGCGAGCGCGAGCGCCGCGTTCCGGTCCAAGGTCGCCAGCGCCGTCATGACGGTCCTCGCGGCCAAGGCGGCCCAGGGGCTCCTGCCCTGCTGAGGCGGCCTTTTCGCCCGCTTCGGGCAACCTTAGGCCGAGCTGGGGCTCGTCTGACCAATCTGCTCAGCGGAGCTGCCATCCTAGTAGGCATGAGCGAGCGCGGCAGCAGCAAAGGAGAGTCGCCGCTCCGGTACCGGATGCGGCGGCTGTGGCGAGGGGCGGACATCCGCAGCGTCCCGTTGCGGACCATCATCGTCGCGGTCATCGTGGTGGGCGCCGCCTACCTGGGCGCCAACCTGGTCTACCGGCTGCGGAACGTCCTGCTGCTGTTCCTCGTGGCCGGCTTCATCGCGCTGCTGCTGAACCCGATCACGACCATCATGCAGCGGGCTGGCGTCCGCCGCCGGGGCATGGCCGTCACCCTCGTCACCATCCTGGCGCTGCTGGTCTTCGGCGGCCTGCTCGCGGCGTTCGGCTACCCGCTCGTCAACGCGATCACGGCCCTGGCCAACAAGCTGCCGTCCTACGTCGCCAGCGCCCAGTCCGGCAAGGGCTGGATCGGCCACCTGGTGACCAAGTACCACGTCCAGCACTGGGTCCAGACCAACGCCCCCAAGATCGCCACGTTCGCGCAGGACCTGAGCAAGCCGGCCCTGAGCATCGGCAAGGGCGCGGCGTCGCTGCTAGTCGAGCTCGCGACGATCTTCGTGCTGGTGCTGCTGCTGCTGATCGAGGGCCCCAAGCTCCGCCGGGGCATCCTGGTCGTGCTCGGCCAGGAAGAGGGGGCCGAGATCACCAAGCTGGCGGGCGAGGTGAACCGGGCGGTCACCGGCTACATGCTCGGCAACTTCCTGACCTCGATCATCGCCGGCTTCGTGACGTTCATCCCGCTGCTGGTCCTGGACGTCCCCTACCCGTTCCTGTGGGCGCTGTGGGTCGCGCTGGTGGACTTCCTGCCGATGATCGGCGGGGCGCTGGCGGGCATCCCGACGATCTTGTTCGCGTTCACCCAGGGGCTGACGGCCGGCATCGCCACCCTGGTCGTGTTCCTGGTCTACACCCAGGTCGAGAACCACATCCTCAACCCGATCATCATGAGCAAGACCGTCCGCATCAGCCCGCTCCTCGTCCTGGTCTCGGTGCTGGTCGGGGCGGAGATCGGCAACTGGGTCGGCGGCCTGTTCGGCGCGTTCGTGGCCGCCTTGCTGTCCATCCCGCTGGCTGGCGCCTTCCAGGTGGTCGTGCGCGAGGCCTGGATCTTGTCCGGGCCGCCGTCCGAGGGCGGCGTGCCCCCGGCCAGCAGCGAGGAGCAGCTCACGGACGCCATTGCCGACACCCTGCCCGCCGCCGAGCAGGACGAGCTCACCGACTCCGTCGATGAGGACGGCGACGAGGGCGAGGCCGGCGGGGGGCACCGGGCCGGCGGCGCCCCCGTTTCCGCCCGCCACTGCGAGTGAGACACTGACGTTCATGGAAGGCCATGCTTCCCTTCAGCGGCCCGGTCCCGGCCCCGACGAAGCCCCGCCGGGGACGCCGGGTGACGTGGCCGCTGGCGACAGCTGCGCGGTCGCCCACGGCACGGCCCCCGCGGCTGGTTCCTCCGCCGCCGTACTGCCCTCGGCCGGGCGGTCGCCCGCGGGCGGCGACCGGACCCTGGTCGCCGTGTTCGCCACCCCGGTCGCCGGGTACCTGCTGCGCTACGGCGCCGATGCGGGCTTCGCCGGCATCCTGGTCGAGCCGGACGAGGCCCGGGCGGCCGGGGCGCGGATGGCCGGCTTCCAGGTGCTGGCGGCGGTCCCCGGGGACCTCGACGACGGCGCCGACGTGGTGGTGACCGACCACCACCGCGAGGAGCTCGGCGTCGCCCTGCGCGACGCCCTGGCCGGCCAGGCCCGCTGGGTCGGCATCATGGGCAACCCGCACCACGCCGGGCCGCACGTCGAGGCGCTGGCGGCGCTGGGCGTGCCGCCCGCGGAGGTCGCCCGGGTGCACCGGCCCATCGGCCTGAACATCGGCTCCCGGGCCCCGGCCGAGATCGCCATCTCGACCCTGGCCGGCCTGCTGGCCGACCGCAACGCCCGCCCCGGCGGCTTCGCGTTCTAGCCGCCCGCCCCTGCGGCCCCCTGCTCACGCGGTCGTGCTCACAGCGTCATGACGTCCTGCCAGGCGGCCAGCACGGTGGCGTCCCCGAAGACGGCCAGGCGGTCGTCGCCGGGCCTGGCCCGGCCATAGGTGAGCTGCAGCAGCACCGCCGCCGGGCCGCGGACCGCGACTGAGCCCTTCGCGTGCCCGTGGGACCAGCTGTACCCGGTCCCGCCCGGGCCCTCGCCCAGGCGGATCAGCCACTCGCCGCCCTCGCCGAGGCCCTCGTCGGTCGCGTGCAGGTGGATCACCTGCCCGGCCGGCAACTCGCTCAGCCGCGGGCCCGGCCGGCTGCCCAGCGGCGCGTTGGCCAGGAACTCGCTGATCCCGTCGGCCGCCGCCAGCGGGTCCAGCTCCGGCTCCAGGCCGAGGGCGAGCTCGGCGTCGACCCGGTGCATCGCGGTCTCGTGCAGCATCCGCCGCGCCCACCAGGTCGTGCCGTCCCCGCCCGCCCAGGTCCACACGGGCGCGGCCGGCCCGGCCGCCCGCAGCGCCTCGACCAGCGGCGCGGCCCCGGCCGCGAGCCAGCGCGGGTAGCCGGCCGGGTCGGCCGGCAGGCCCGCGTCCACCTCGGTGCCCGCGAGGCGCTTCGTCGCCCGCGTGGCCACGATCGCGGCGGCCCACCGATGGACGATCCCGGTGTGCTTCACGAGCTTCGCCAGGTCCCATCCGGGGCAGGTATGCACTGGCGTCCGGGGGGTAACGCCGTCGGTGATAGCGGCCATGCGCGCGATCTCCGCCCCGGCGCGGGCGCAGTACTCGTCGTACTCCATGAGGGATAGCTATACACGAACGTGATCTTGAGCCGGCATCGGATGCTATAAGTGGATTGTTGCTCCGTTTAGGGCATTGCTTGTACAGGACAAGGCTTCGGACCGTGGAGGCAACCACCGTGAGGGCCGATGGGTTCCTGCGGCACCGGGCACTGATCCTCGTCGCGACGGGCGTGGCGGTGTCCGAGGCCGGGGTAGTCACGCTGGTCGTGCCGGGCGCGCGGCCGCTCGCGCCGCAGGTCACGGCCCTGCCCCCGGTCGGGGCGTACCACGACCTGCGATGGCTGTTCGCCGACAGCCAGTCCTGGCAGGCGTTCGCGGCCACGATGCTCGCGGTCTTGCTGGCCCACGCCGCCCTGGACGCGACCTTGCTCCGGCTCGCCTGGCCGCTGGCGGGCGCCGACGGCCTGCCCCGGCCCGCGCCGCCGCGCTGGCCGCGGGCGTTCTGGTCCTGCCTGGCGCTGACCGCCCTGTGCTGGGCGCTGCTGACCCCGGCGGTGACGCTGACGTTCGGGGTGGCGGTGCTGCCGTTCTCCTGGCCGCTGATCGGCGCGCTGCCGATCATGGCCGGGGTGATGCTGGCGGTCAGCCACGGCGGGTCCCTGGAGGCCTGGTGGCGGCGGCTGCCCCCGTGGCGGGCGGTTGCGCTGATGCTCGCGAGCCTGGTCGTCGCCTCGGTCGCCTCGGGGGTTATCACCCGCCTCAACTCCGCCGGGACCCTGGCGGTGGTGGCCGCCAGCGGCCTGTTCAACGCCCGCGCCTGGTACGGGATTGCCGCCCTGGCCGCGCGGATGCCCGCCCGGCCGCTGGCCTGGCAGCCCGGGGGGATGCCGCTGGCGCACGGCCCGGCGTCCTGGCTGCCGGTCCGGCTGCTGCTGGCGATCCCGTTCGCGCCGGTGGCGGCGCTGCTGACCGTCGCCCTGGTCGTCGGCGGCGCCCGGCTCCTGTTCACCGGCGCCGTCCGGCTCCCGGGCGGGCCCCAGACCACCCTGGACATCTCGCCCGCTACCGTCAACGCCGATAACAGCAGCAAGCCCCAAGGCCCGGGGGCCGCCGCGGGCGCCGGCGCCACCCGGGCCGCGCCCAAGTCGGGAGCCGTCCTGGTGGTCGAGGGCTGGGGGTCGTCGTGCTGCGACGCCGCCAACAACCTTCGCCCGCTGGAGACGGGCAAGGTCGTCCGCCAGTTCTCCTACCTCGGCCTGGATTCCCGCGGCAACCCGCTCAAGAGCAAGGCCGACGACGACGACCTGACGCTGCCCGAGCTCGGCGACAAGATCGAGGCCCAGCTGCTGTACCTGCACCGGATGACCAGCGGGCCGGTCGACGTGGTGGCCGAGAGCGAGGGGACCCTGGGGGTGTACGCCATGCTGGCCCGCCACCCCACCCTCCCGGTCGGCTCGGTCGTGCTCCTCAGCCCGATCATCGCCCCCGGCCAGATCAGCTTCCCCCGGGGCCACCAGGGCGCCACCGACGCCGTGCCGCCCGAGGCCCTCGACGAGCTGAACCACCTCGTCGGCACCATGTCCCCCTACGGCAGCGCCGGCGCCGAGCAGCTCCTGGAGTCGGTCAGCCAGTTCGGCGCCCGCTACTTCAGCGGCGTCCAGGACGGCGACAGCGGGGTCCGCTGGCTCGGCGTGGTCCCGCTGGCCGATGCCCTCTCGATGCCGGCCTGCGCCCTGCCGCCGGGCGTTCAGGTGGTGCCGGCGTTCCATGGCGGCCTGCTCGGCGACCCCCGGGTGCTGCCCGAGGTGGCCCGGTTCCTGGAGGGGGGGCCGGCCGTCCCGGTTAGCTCGGACCAGTCGGGGCTGCGGGCCGCGGCCGAGGCGATCGCGGGCGTCGCGGCGGCCTGGCGGATGCCCGACGTCTCGGCGACGTGCCCCCTCTAGCGTGATAACATCACCTGCGATGCGAACCTCACGCGATCTTCAGTGGTGGCGCCGTCAGTAGGCGGTGACCTCAGTGAAGGCTGCGACCGCCCGGAGATGGCGGTCGCTTCTCGTATCCCCCGCCAGCACCCGGGCCTGACCCCGAAGGGCCCTGACTTGGACGCCAGCCTGGCGACGACCACTAACCTCGTGACCCCGGCCGGCGTGCGCGTGACGCGCACCGCCGAGGCGTTCGAGCCTGCCGAGCTCGCCCGCGTCGCGGTCGCCGCCGACTACCGGCGGGGCGGGGTGATGAGCTCCGGCATGGAGTACCCGGGCCGCTACTCGCGCTGGCACATGGCCTACATCGACCCGCCGCTGGAGATCACCGCCTCTGGCCGCGCCATCACCGCCCGGGCCCTGAACGACCGCGGCCGGGTCCTGCTGCCCGTCGTCGCGTCGGCGCTGCGCCGTGCTGGCCGAGATCAGGCTGGCGGGGCACCGGCTGGCGGAGCGCAGGCTGGCGGGGCACCGGCCGACGGAGCGCAGGCTGAGCCCGCGGACGCCAGCCCGGATGAGGTCACCGTGGTCGTCCCCGCGGGTGAGGGCACGTTCACCGAGGAGGAGCGCAGCCGGCAGCCCACCGTGTTCACCGCCCTGCGCGAGGTCGTCGCCGCCCTCGGCTGCGACGACCCGCACCTCGGGCTGTACGGGGCGTTCGGCTATGACCTGGCGTTCCAGTTCGAGCCGGTCCGCCCGCGGCTGGACCGGGCGCCCGGCCAGCGCGACCTCGCCTTGCACCTGCCGGACGAGATCTGGGTCCTGGACCGGCGCCTGGAGGAGGCGACCCGCTACCGCTACGAGTTCCAGGCCGGCGACGCCAGCACCGAGGGCCTCGCCCGGGCAACGCCGGACGTGCACGGGCCGGGCGCCCCCGCCCGGCCCGCGCGGCTGCCGGACCAGCCGGCCCCGGGCCGGTATGCGGCCACGGTCGAGCGGGCGCGGGAGAAGTTCGCCCGCGGCGACCTGTTCGAGGTCGTGCCGGGCCACGTGTTCCACGGGCGGTGCGCGTCGCCCGCGGCGTTCCACGCGCGGCTGCGCGAGCGCAACCCGGCGCCGTATGAGTTCCTGTTCAGCCTCGGGGCCGGGCCCGACGGCGCGGTCGAGCACCTGGTCGGCGCGTCACCGGAGATGTTCGTGCGGGTAACCGGGGACCGGGTGGAGACCTGCCCGATCTCGGGGACGATCGCCCGCGGGACCGATCCGCTGGAGGACGCGGCCAACATCGCGACCCTGCTTGGGTCGGCCAAGGACGAGTCCGAGCTGACCATGTGCACCGACGTGGACCGCAACGACAAGGCCCGGGTGTGCGTGCCGGGCTCGGTCAAGGTCATCGGGCGGCGCCAGATCGAGATGTACAGCCGCCTCATCCACACCGTCGACCACATCGAGGGCCGGCTGCGGCCCGGCTTCGACGCGCTCGACGCGTTCCTCACCCACATGTGGGCGGTCACCGTCACTGGCGCCCCCAAGGCCTGGGCGATGCAGTTTATCGAGGACAACGAGGACACCCCGCGCCGCTGGTACGGCGGGGCCGTCGGCAAGATCGGCTTCGACGGCTCGATGAACACCGGCCTGACCCTGCGCACGGCCCACATCAGCGGCGGGATCGCCGCCGTCCGGGTCGGCGCCACGTTGCTCTACGACTCCGACCCCGACGCCGAGGAGCGCGAGACCCACATCAAGGCCCGCGCCCTGATCGAGACCCTGGCCGAGGTGGACCGCGAGCTCGCCGCGCCCGTCCCGGCCGCCGGGCCCGCCACGCCCGCCGAGTCCGCCGGACCCGCCGGGACCGCCGCCGGGGGGCCCGGTGACGGGCTGCGGGTGCTGCTGGTGGACCACGAGGACTCGTTCGTGCACACCCTGGGCGACTACTTCCGCCAGCACGGGGCGGAGGTGACCACGCTGCGGGCCGGGTTCCCGTATCCGCTGCTCGACGAGCTGGCCCCGGACCTGGTCGTGCTGTCGCCCGGGCCCGGCCGCCCGGCCGACTTCCAGTGCGACCGGCTGCTGGCCGAGCTCGACCGCCGGGCGCTGCCGGCGTTCGGGGTGTGCCTCGGGCTGCAGGCGATGGTCGAGCACGCCGGCGGGGAGCTGTCCCTGCTGCCCGAGCCGCAGCATGGCAAGCCCGGCCAGGTCACCGTCCGCCCGGGATCGTCGCTCCTGGCGGACCTGCCGGTGCAGTTCACGGCGGCCCGCTACCACTCCCTCTACGCGACCGAGGCGCACGTCAAGGGCGGGTTCGCGGTCTCCGCGACCACCCCTGACGGCTGCGTGATGGCGATCGAGGATCCCGCGGGCGGCCGCTGGGCAGTCCAGTTCCACCCCGAGTCGATCCTCACCGCCGCCGGCCGCAGCGGCCACCAGGTCATCGCCAACGTCCTGGCCCTGGTCCGCGCCCGGGCGGCCACGGCGGGGTAGCACCCGAGCCTAGAGCTCCTTGATCGCCTTCGCGATGAAGTCCAGCGTCTCGGCCGGGGACAGCGCCTCGGTCGAGAGGCTGTCCATGACCTCCAGGTAGTGGTCCACGTCCTCGCGCTTGTCCAGGTACAGGGCGCTGGTCAGCTGCTCGGTGTACACCACGTCGGGCACGTCGGCGCCGGCGAAGCGCAGCATGGTGAACGAGCCGCCCGCGCCGGCGTGGCCGCCGGCCGCGAACGGGACGACCTGGACGGTGACGTTGCGCAGGCTGCTGGCGACCTCGGCCAGGTGCACCAGCTGCGTGCGCATCACCGCCCGGCCGCCGACCGGGCGGCAGATCGCGCCCTCATCCAGGATCGTCCACACGGTTGGGGCGGGCTGGGAGGTGAGCAGGTCCTGGCGGGACAGGCGCAGCGCCACCCGCCGGTCGATCTCGGCCGGCGGGGCGGCGGCATGGCCCAGCAAGGTGACGGCCCGGGCGTACTGCGGCGTCTGGAACAGGCCGTGCACGAACTGCATCTCGAACGTGCGGATCATCGACGCGGCCGTCTCCAGCCCCAGGTACTCCTCGAACCAGTCGGCGGTCACGTCGGAGTAGCGGGTCCACCAGCCGGGGGAGTTCGCCCGCCGCAGCAGCGACTTCACCCGCGCCCGGAGGCCGGGGTCGGCCGCCCCGTACAGGTCGAGCAGGTCATCGACGTCCCGCTCCTTGAACCCGACGCGGCCGTTCTCCATCCGGCTGATCTTGGACCGCGAGCCCCGGATCCGGGTCGCCGCCTGGTCCGCCGTGACGCCAGCCTGCGTCCGCATCCGGTGCAGCACGGTGCCGAGCATCAACCGGTGAACTGTCGGACCACGGCCCCCTGGGTCATCGTCGCCACCGTCGCCGCGCATGCGCACCTCTCGTAATCACGGATCGCCGTCGCCCGCAGGCGCTCCTTCACCATAGCGCGGTCCTAGCGCGGCTAGTCCGCCATTCCTGGCGGCTTGGACCACGGCTGCAATTGCCGCCCGGCCGTATATCAGGGCCGGGCCGGACGGAAACCGGGAATTGCGCATAGCCAGCCGGCCGTCGGGAAGTTCTGCCAGCTCAACGCAGCAGCCAGTGGGATTGCTGCGAGCAGCCTTGCGCCATCGGGCCGTAGTCAGCAGTTCGGCTGCAATCCCATTACGAGGGTGCGTCTCATGATCATCCATCTGCATCTCCGCGGGGTCTGGACGGAAACGACGCTACCGATGGTAACAGCGATTAGGGTAATTCGTAACTCCTGAATTCCGCTGCAATTGCGCATGAGCTCCCGTCGAGGCACATCCGGTTACGGGGAACAGTGACGAGCGTGGAATCGCACGTGCACCCTGTGCGATCCCACGCGAATTAGCCCGGCGCGGGCGCCGGCCCTTGCCCGTTCACCAGCCGATGCTGGGGGCGGCCACCTTCGACGTCCAGTCCGGGTTCACGGTCTCGCCCGGCTGGCCGGAGACGTGCGGCTTGGTCGTGATCTGGTACGCGACCAGGGTGTCGCCGGCTGAGCTGAGCCAGGCGATCCTGCCCAGGCCCGGTCCGTACGTGGCCGGGCTCACGTCCGGGCCCGCCTGGATGTCGAGGGACAGCAGCTTCCCGGTGGTCGCCGAGAATGTCCCGATGGCGTTCGCCTTCACGTCCACCAGCGGGACCGGGGCGGGCATCGGATTGGCGAGCTGGTCAACCTCCCCGAAGCACACGAGCCGGGTGCCGTCACCGGACGCGATCGCCGGAGAGTCGCAGTAGAAGGTATTGCCCCGCGCCGTCGTCCCGGTCGCCAGCGTTGCCGGGAAGATGACCTGGCGGCTGGTCTTGACCAGGTCTCCGGCGGGCTTGGCCGTGTCCAGCAGCAGCGCCTCCCCGGGGACGCTGAACGCGGTGACGCGGTTCCCCTGCCATGAGATGGCCGTGCTCCCCTCCCGGTCATACTCGGGCTGCATCGCCAAGCTGAACCGGGAACCGTCGTCAGGGGCGACGTACGTCCAGGTGCGCCAGGCTCCCCCGGCGGACAGGGGGAGCACGCTGACCGGGGGAGCACGCTGACCGGGAATGCCTCGTCGCCCGTGGTCGCGGAGCCAGGGCCGATGACGGACACGGCGAGCCGGGACGCGTCCGGGGACACGCTGATGTTCCCGATCCAGCCCGCGGCAGCGTGGTCGACCGTCAGCTCCGGCAATCGCCGGAGCGTGGCCTTCATCGTCCCGGGGTCGAAGGGCAAGAGGAAGAACGTGACGGGGGTGACGACCGCTTCGAGGCTCAGCGTCCGGTCAGCCTCCAGGACGAAGGTCCGGTCATCGGCCGACCCGCCGCCGAACTGCACGAACGACCGGAACCCGGGCGGCGGCTTGACGACGGTGACCGCGCGGCCGGTCCGGGAGTCCACCACCTCGGCTGACACGGGAAGCAGCTTCTGCTGGGGGATGGGCGGCAAGTGGGTTTCGGGGGCCACCATCGGGCCTGCGGCGGTTACGTAGTAGCGCGGAACGCCGGCCGGCCGGGAATCGGGGGCCGCCGGGCCCGGAGGCGTCCCGTGGTGGCGCAGGACGCCCGGCAGCGTCAGCGACAGCGCCACCACGACGACGACCATTCCCGCTGCCAGGGCCGGGAGGGCGATGCCGCGACCCACTGGGCGCACCAGCAGCGCCCGCCGCGCCCGCAGGCCGCCGAAGGCGCCCCGGCGGCGGTCGTAGCGGGCGTGGCTCAGGTCAAGCTCGGGCAGCGTCCCGTGCTCGATGGCGGCGCCGCTCTCCGGGCGGGGGGGCCGCTCAGGTCCACGCCAGGCCCGGGTCGGGGGCGTCGTCGGCCAGCACGTGGCCCTCGATCAGGCCGTAGGGCCGGTCGCCGGCGATGTAGACCTCATTGTCGTTTTCCAGCCCGAAGGGGGACAGGTCGGCCAGGTAGTGGTGCCGGTTCGGCAGCGCCAGCCGCACCTCGCACGCCATCGGCAGCTCGGCCAGGACGGCTGAGCCCATGGCGTACAGGGTCTGCTGGAGCGAGTAGCTGTAGGTCGTGGCGAACGCCGCCACGAGGGCCGCCTTGGCCGCCGCGAACGTCCCCGCCCAGTCCGCGTCCGGCCCGGTGTAGCCGGGCCGCATCCGCCAGCGGGCGTCCACCCCCGTCGCCAGGATCCGGTCCCGGGTCTCCGGCAGCGTCGTGTACTGGTCCTTGGGGTACCCCCAGAACTCCGACGCGGTGGTGTTCAGCACCACCAGGTCGCGCAGCCCGCACACGACCGCCGGGCCGCCGAGGGCGTCCACCGTCACCACGGCCGTCCGCACCAGGTCACCGGGCCGGGCGAACGAGTACCCGGTCGCGGCGACCGGGGACCAGCCGTGCTCCTCGACGCTGACCCGCGCCCGCGTGATCGGCTCCTGCGAGGTGACGAAGAACGACGCCAGCTCCAGCGCGAACGCCTCCGGCTCGACCACCGCGCCCAGTTCCTTCGCCAGCGCGTACACCTTGTTCTTCTGCGAGTCGGTCGGCAGCACGTGCGCGTTGTCCCCGGCCAGGCTGGCCGCCGCCAGGTCGCCCGACAGCGACGTGGACACGGTCCAGTCCCGGATAAGGTCGCCCCCGCCCGGCGCCGCCCCCCGGCCCACGCGCACCAGGCGGACCTCCGCCTTCCCGTACCGGTTAGGTCCCAGACGCACCATCGTCATCACCCTTCTCAGCCTTAGTAAGTGCACCCTCGCTCGTGGCATCATCTCCCGGCGACGCGGCTTCCCCCGGCGATGAGGTCAAGATCGCGAACAGCGCGTCGCGGCGCATCGGCAGGGCGTGCACCCGCACCCCGGTCGCGTCCCTGACCGCGTTGGCCAGGGCTGGCGCCACCGGGTTGAACGGGGCCTCGCTCATCGGCTTGGCCCCCATCGGCCCGAGCGGGTCGCTGCCCGGGGCGAACAGCACCTCGGTGCGCGGCACGTCCGCCAGCACCGGCACGTGATATTCCCGTAGCGCGCGAGTCGTCACCCGCCCGTCGGCGGAAATCCGCACTTCCTCCAGCAGCGCCGCCCCCAGCGCCTGGGCGACCCCGCCTTCGACCTGCCCGCGCAGCTGCACCGGGTTGATCACCGTGCCCGCGTCCACCGCCTGGACCGACTGCAGGATCGCGACCTCGCCCGTCGCCACGTTGACGGCGACCCGGAACCCCTGGGCGCAGAACGTCACCGACCGCTGGGTCCCGTCGCAGTAGCCCTCGGCCTCCAGCAGCTTGCCGCTGGTATCGCTCGCGATCGCCTCGGCCAGCGCCCGCGCGGCCCGCAGCGTCGCCGTCCCCGCCACCACCGTCCCGGTCGAGCCGTAGGCGCCGGTGTCGTGCCCCGACCCGTCGGTGTCGGACGACACCACCTCCACCTGGTCGGGCGAGCACCCCAGGGCAGACGCCGCCAGCTGCCGGTGCACCGTCGTCGTCCCGTTCCCGAACTCCGCCGTCCCCACGTGCAGCCGGTACAACGCCCCGCCCGCCGCTCCCGCCCTCGGCGCGCCCACCCCGGCTGCTTCGGTCTCGGCTGCCTTGGCTCCCGTGGCCTCTGGCCGGGTCGCTTCGGCTTCGACCGCTTCCGGCTGAGTTGCTTCGGTCCCGGTTGCCTTCGGCTTGGTTGCCCTCGGCTTGGTTGCCTTCGGCTTGGTTGCCCTCGGCAGGGCTGCTTCCGCTCTGGCCGCCTCTGCTCTGGCCGCCTCAGCTCCGGGTACCGCCGCTGGGGCTGCCTCGATCCCAGGCACCCCGGGCGGCGGGTCCGGTGCTGATGCCTCCCCAATAGGGCCGCCTCGGGGGGTACGGGGGGTCGTCCCCCCGGGAGATAGCTGCTGCAGGCGGGCGTGGGCCTCGTGGCCGCCGGGCGGGATCGTGTCCAGCATCGTGATCGCGATCCCCGATCCCTGGCGCCAGTGCCCGCCGTCGGGGCCGCGCTCGCCGCGCCCGCTCGCCAGGGCCTCGCTTACCGCGTCCAGCGCCCAGAGCCCCTGGTGGCTGCTGGTGGCGACGCCGTCGGGCTCGCCCGAGGCGTTCTGCGGTTCCTCGCCCGGCCGGATGAGGTTGCGCCGCCGGAACCCGGCCGGGTCCAGGCCCAGCCGCCGCGCGAGCTCGTCGATCGCCGACTCGACCGCGAACCCGGTCTGCGACATGCCGTATCCCCGGAACGCCCCGGCGGGCACCGTCGTGGTGTAGGCGGCGACGGCGTCGACCTGCTTGGCCGGGCAGCGGTAGGCGGTGACCGCCTCCTCGCAGGCGTGGAAGAGCACCCCGGCCGCGTGGTTGCCGTACGCCCCGGTGTCGGAGGTAGCCGACAGCCGCAGCGCGGTCAGCGTCCCGTCCCGCCTCGCGCCGAGCTTGACCGTGACCGCGAAGGGGTGCCGGGTCGTCGCGGCGGTGAACTCCTCCTCGCGGGTGAGCTCCAGCTGCACCGGCCGCCCGGTCGCCAGCACCGCCAGCGCCACGATGTCCTCGGTCAGCATCTCCTGCTTGCCGCCGAACCCGCCGCCGACCCGCTTGGCCAGCACCCGCACCCGGTCCCGGGGCAGCCCGAACACCGCGCAGATCGCGTCCCTGGTCAGGAACGGCACCTGCGTGCTGGTCCGCAGCACCAGCCGGGGAGCCGGCGAAGCGCTCCCGCCGCCCGCGGGGGCAGGGCCTTCCCCCGTGCGGGCGGGGGCGAGCCAGCCGGCCGTCGCATGGGTCTCCAGCGCGACGTGCTGGACCCGCTGGCTGTAGAAGGTGCCCTCGTACACCTCGTCGGCCTGGGCGAAGCCGCCCTCGACATCCCCGAGCCGCCGGTGCACCTGCGCCGCCACGTTCCCCGGGGCATGCGCGTGCAACTGCGGCGCCCCCGGCGCAAGGGCCTGCGCCGGGCTGGTGATGGCAGGCCGGACCTCATAGTCAACCTCGATCAGGCCCAGCGCCCGCTCGGCCGTCGCGAGGCTGTCGGCGACCACGGCGGCGACCCGCTGGCCCTGGAAGCGGACCACCCGGTCCAGGACCCGGGTGTCGTACGGGTCATCGTCCGGGTCCTGGTGCCGGGCGGTGGAAAACAGCGTCGGCGGCGCGTCCTCGTAGGTCAGCACGGCCGCGACCCCCGGCAGTGCCCGGGCCGCGCGGGCGTCCACCGAGCGGATGAGCGCGTGCGCGTGCGGCGAGCGCAGCAGCCTCATGGGCAGGACCGGCTCGCCCGGTGGCGGGCAGTCCGGGTCCGCCGCGCCGCCGCGCTCGTCCCGCCCCCCGGCGCCAGGATCGCCTGGCCGCCCAGGAGCCATGTCGAGCGTGAACCGCGCCCGCCCGGCCACGACATCGCCGCCAGCCGGCGCCCCCACCCCGGCCCCAACCGGATCGCTAACCTCGGCCCCGGCCGGCCCCTGCCCTCCGGCCCTTACCAGGTCATCTGCCCCGGCTGCACCACTAGCTACGGTCCCGGCCGGGTCACCCGCCCCGGTGCCGGCCGCGCCGGCCGTCACGCCGTCCTCCCCCCCGTTCCCCCGGCCGCCCGCGGGCAGCCGGGGCACGCCTGCCAGCGCGTCGCGGATCGACCCGTAGCCGGTGCACCGGCAGATGTTCCCCTTCATCGCGCGGGGCAGGTCATCCCATTGCTCGGCCGTCAGCGCGGCCGAGGTCATGATCATCCCGGGCGTGCAGAACCCGCACTGGAACCCCTGGGCCGCCAGGAAGGCGGCTTGCCGGGCGCGGCCCTCGGGCACGGCGTCGACCAGGCCCTCGATCGTCGTGATCTCGTGCCCCGCCGCCCGGACGGCGGGATAGATGCAGCTGTGGACCGGCGTCCCGTCCACGTGGACCGTGCAGGCGCCGCAGTCGCCGGCGTCGCACCCCTTCTTGACGCCGGTCCAGCCTGCCTCGCGCAAGAACGTCCGCAGGCACTGCCCCGGCCGCGGGCTGCCCTGCGCCTCCATGCCGTTAACCCGCACGGCCGTTAATCCTCACGTCTCGCTCACGGCTGCGACCCGGGCGCGCTCAGCTCGGCCATGACCTCGGCCACCGCCAGGCGCGTCATCGCCCGTCGCCACGGCGCGCTGCCGTGCACGTCATCCAGGTAGCCAGTGCTGGCCCGCACCGCCTCGTCCAGCGCCCGGGCCGCTGCCTCGCCCGCCCCGCCCGCCTGCCCTCGCTCACTGGCGACGGCGCAGGCGGCGTCGCCAGAGGCACCGAGCCCGTGATAAAGCGGAAGGGCGGGGAGGCGGACCTGCACCGGCCGGGGGACGGCGGCGGTCAGGGTGAGCAGGGTCTCATCGGGGCCGCAGGTCCCGATCAGGAGCACGGCCGACCGGCCAACCGGGGACAGCGACACCTGGCGGCAGGCGGCCCGGCTGGCCAGGGCGGGCGCGGGCAGGAAGACGCTGCGCAGGAGGTCACCGGGGCGCAGCACGGTCTGATGCTCCCCGCTGACGAGGTCGGCCACCCGGACCCGCCGGGGCGCCCCATCCGGGGGCCAGATCGTCGCGACTCCTTCCAGGGCCGCCCCGAGGGCGATCATCGGGCCGGCCGGCAGGGCCAGGCAGATGTTGCCGCCGACGGTGGCGGCATTGTGGACCTTGAACGAGCCGAGCAGGGCGTCCGCGCACTGGCGGGGGAGGGCCATCGCGGCCGGCCAGTCGCGGCGCGGACGCCAGCGCGCTAGCTCAGCCAGCGTGCAGGTCGCGGCGATCTCCAGGCCGGCGCCGGTCTCGGTGAGCGGCGGCCAGCCATAGGCGGCCAGGTCCAGCAGCCGGGTCGTGCCCGGCTGCGGCTCGGAGAACAGCCAGGTGCCGCCCGCGAGGTACGCGTCGCCGGCCCGCCAGCCCGCGCCGGGCGCCGCCACCTGGCTGGTCACCGTGTTCAGGTCCACGTCAGCGCCTGTCCAACGTCAGTGCTCGCCTAACCCCCGTGCTCGCCTAACCCCCGTGCTCGCCTCACCAGCCCATGCTGTCGCAGCGATGTTACGCACTGGTATCGGCTCGTGTCAGCCTGGTCGCTCGCGTGTCGGCCCGTCCGCCCGGCCCCGGGCGGATCACGTCATGGGCACGAACCGGGCGCGACTGCGCAGGTCAATCTGGGTGCAACCATATGCTCGCGTTCGGCGTACTAAATGCTGGGAAGTCTTTTTGGTGGTTAGACAACGGGAGAAGGTGGACTCGTGCGAGCAACGTGGGTGTCGGGGGCGGAGCGTGCGCCGGGCGAGCGGGCAGGCAATCGCGGGACGGCCCGGGTGCGGCGCGTGGCCGCCGTCGCAGCCGTCGGGGCGATGGCGTTGCTCGCGGCGGCGTGCACCAGCCCCCAGAGCGAGTCGGCCAGCTCGGTAGCCTCGACCGGTCCGGCCGGCGGCACCGGGGCGGCCAGCGCCGGCGCCGCCGGGGGCAGCGGTCCGGCCGGCAGCGGTTCGACGGGCAGCCCCAGCGCGAGCGCCAGCCCGACCCCGTCGCCAGCCGGCCCGCAGGTCACGACCTCCCCGGCCAACGGGGCGACGTCAGCTGACCCGTCGAGTGGGGTGACCGTCACCGCCGCCCGCGGGACGCTCAAGACCGTCACCGTCACCCCAGTGGACGGCGTCGCCACTGACAGCGGCAACCCGTCCGGGCCGGTGCCCGGCACGCTCAACGCGGCCGGCACCGCCTGGCACTCGACCTGGGCGCTTGGCGTTTCCCAGCAGTACAAGGTGGCGGCCACCGCCACCTACAACGGCGTCACCCAGACGACCACCAGCACGTTCACCACGCTCCGGCCTTCCTCGACGTTCTCCACGAACATCTTCGAGGGGTCCGGGCAGACCTACGGCGTCGGCATGCCGATCATCTTGCTGTTCAGCCAGCCAATCAAGGACAAGGCCGCCGTCGAGCGATCGCTCGACATCAAGACCTCCAAGCCCGTCATCGGCGCCTGGTACTGGGACGGGGACAAGTCGCTGGCCTTCCGGCCGCGCTCATACTGGCCCGCGCACACCGCCGTCAGCTTCACCGGCCACTTCGACGGCGTCGAGGGCGCGCAGGGGCTGTACGGATACCACACGCTGACCCAGAGCTTCACGATCGGGCAGTCCGTGGTCGCGGTCGCCAGCACCAGGACGCACTACACGCAGATCTACATCGACGGCAAGCTGAAGTACAACTGGGCGATCAGCACCGGCAAGCCCGGTGACGACACCCCGAACGGCAGCTACCTGTCGATCGAGAAGGCCAACCCGGTCGAGATGAAGGGGCCCGGCTACGACCTGTCGGTGCCGTGGTCGGTCCGCTTCACCTGGAGCGGCGACTACTACCACGACGCCTACTGGTCGACCAGCGTGCAGGGCGCCGACAACGTGAGCCACGGGTGCGTCAACCTGTCCCCGGCCCACGCCCAGACGTACTACAACCTGTCCGTTCCCGGTAACCCGATCACGGTCAAGGACAGCCCCAAGGCGGGGACCTCCGGCAACGGCTGGACCGAGTGGTTCCTGACCTGGAAGCAGCTCCTGGCCGGCAGCGCCACCCACCTGGCCGTCCGCACCAGCGAGTCGGGCAGCACGCTCGTCAGCCCGTCCACCCTGCCCGCCAGCACCGCCAAGGCCCCGGTGCAGACCGCGGCCAGCGGGATCTGGGGCGCCGGCCCGGCCTGACCCCGCCTGGCGGGGATGCGGCCGGCCCGGGAACGGCACCGCGGGCGCCCATGCCCGCTGGGCGCGGGCGCGCGGCTGGGCGCTGGCCCTCGGGGCGGTGTTCATCGCCCACTCGGCCGGCAACCCGCAGATCACGGCGATCGGCCGCCGTACCCTGGCGGCCGTCCTGGGCGACCCTGGCCGGCATGGATTCGCCGGGAACTGGTAAGGCTCTGGCACGTGTCGATCATCTACCGCACGACCATGGCCCCCGCCAAGCTCGAGCTGCTCCGCGCCTGGCTGCCCACCCGGTCGTGGTACCGGCCCACGGGCCGGGCGCCGGAACTGGCCAGGGCGGGCGGCTTCCGCCTCGATGACCCCGAGGGTGAGGTCGGCATCGAGTTCATGGTCGCCGCCGACACCTCCGGCGGGGCGGACCCCACGGCGTACCTGGTGCCCATGACCTACCGCGCCGCGCCGGCCAGGGGCGCGCAGGACGACCTCATCGGCACCAGCGAGCACGGCGTCCTCGGCCAGCGGTGGATCTACGACGCCACCCGCGACCCGGTCTTCGCCGCGGTGCTGGTCGCGCTCATCCAGGGCGAGGCCCAGCCCCAGGCGCAAGGGCAAAGCCACACCCTCGACCACACCGTCCACCAGCGGGCCGTCGATGCCCCCGCCCGCCTGGTGCCAGCCGAGTTCACCGCCCTGGACGGGGTGGCCGTGACCGAGCTGAGCATCACCCTCGCGGCCCCCGCCCCGGCCGGGCATGACGCGGCCGAACTGGCCGGCACGGTCGTCGCGGGCACCCCGGGCGATGCCGCTGTGACCCCCGCACCAGGAGGACCAGCCGCGCCCGGGCCGGGCGGCGCGCCCGGCCCGCTCATCGTCCACGTTGCCCGGGTCTTGTCGGCGACCGGGTACGCCACCGCCGGGCTGGAGCCAGTCAGCCTCGGCGGCCTCGGCTACGTGACCGCCACCTGGCGCCCGGCCGACGGCGAGCGCGAGGTCCGGGGCGTGTTCGCCACGGCCGGACTCGGGCCGGGCGACGCCCGTTGAGGCCCACGGTATCGGCGGTGATACCGCGAAGCGGATGCGTGGCCTAGGGCCGACGGGCGCTTGGCGACATTGTCCATCCGGTTGGAACGCGCCCGCAGCCGCCGTTCTGGCGCGGGCGGTGCCGCTGTGGCGGACCGGGCTCAGCCGCTCATGGCCGGCGGCGAGGAGCTTTTCGCGTACGCTCCTGCCTTCTCGGGGTGGGTCACCAGGCGGCACGGGTTAATCCGCAGGGGACGGGACGAGCGCGGCAAGAGCCTGGTGCCAGGTGGCGGTGTTCCTGGCGACGAGGAGCCCGGGCCGGGCATGCTGGGCGGGCCGGTAGGGGGATCCGTCGAGGCGCTGGGCGGCGCCTCCGGCCTCAGGGGCGAAAAGGACCCCGGGTGCGTGGTCCCGCGGCAGTGTCCGCCAGTAGAGGATGAAGTCCTGGACGCCGGTCACGACGGCCGGGTAGTCCGCCCCGGCGCAGCCCGTCCCCGGTGACAGGTCCGCGAGCCGCGGCCGGGCGGACGCCAGGTGCCCGGCGAGCGCGTCCGGCAGGAAGCGGCGCAAGACGGCGCCCCTCAGCGCTGCGGCCGGCGCCGTGGCGGGGCCCGTCGTGGCCTTGCGGCCGTCGAGCCATGCCCCGGCCCCGCGTTCCGCGCTGGCCAGCCGCCCCGGCAGCGGGTCAAGCATCCACGACGCGACGGTCTCGCCGTGCCGGACGAGAGCGGCCATCATGGCGAACGGGCCGGTGCCGGCCGCGAAGTTCGCAGTGCCGTCCAGCGGGTCGAGCAGCCAGGCATCGCCGGCGGACGCCAGGTGCCCCAGGACACGCCGGCGCGGCGGCTCGTTGCGCCCTCGCGTCCCAGCCGGCAGGCACGTACCCAGCGACGCCTTCGGCCGGCCAGAAGATCGTCGTCAACGTGACGATCTTCGCCAAGGCGAAGGCAGACCTGGTCCATGGCGTGATGTCCGACGCGAAGCTCGCGCCAGTACTCGGCCCGGGCGACCGGGCCGCCTACGGCGGGCCGGAACTGGACGTGCTGTTCGGCTCGAGGGTCCTGGTGCTGGAGTCGTCGTTCGGGCCGGTCAGCCAGGCCCAGGCCCAGCTCGTCGCCCTGGCCAAGGCCGAGCTCGCCCGGCTCCGCTAACGGGCGGGCGCCCCGGCTCACCCGGAGGGGGCCGCAGGCCCGGCGTGTAGGGTGGCGGGGATGAGGAGGCAGAGCCATGAAGCCGGTTGAGCCCGAGGTGTTCCTGGTCGCGCGGCCCGAGGTCGACTATGACGGCGTGGCCGCCTACCTGCAGGCGGTCGGCGGGCAGCGGTGGCTGGAGCGGCTCGACCGCGACCAGCTCGGCGATGACGCGACCGAGCCGCGCTACGACGCGGAGAACCTGATCGAGTTCGCCGGGAAGATGTGCTACCGCGCCTGGGAGCCGGGCCTCAACCCCAACGTCCGCCGGGTGCGCGACGACCACGTCCAGTACCTGCAGAACATCCTGCGCAGCGGGCACGGGTCGGTCCTGGAGCACGTCAGCTTCACGTTCGTCCTGCACAACGTCAGCCGGGTCTTCACCCACGAGCTAGTCCGGCACCGGCCCGGCACCGCCATCTCCCAGGAGTCGCTGCGCTTCGTGCGGCTCGACGAGCTGCCGTTCTGGTTCCCGGACTGGGCCAAGGATGACCCGGAGCTGATGAAGCGGGCAACCGAGCTGCTGGCCGAGATGGAGTCATTCCAGGGGTGGGCGGCCGGGCACTTCCGGCTCGACGATGAAGCCGTCCCCTTTAAAGAGAAAAAGCACAAGACGTCGTTCATGCGGCGCTTCGCCCCCGACGGGGTCGCGACCGGGATCACCTGGACCGCCAACGTCCGCTCGCTGCGGCACACGATCGAGATGCGGACCGACCCCGGGGCCGAGGAGGAGATCCGGCTCGTCTTCGCCAGGGTCGGCGAGATCATGCGGGCCGAGGCCCCGGCCCTGTTCGGCGACTACGAGGTGACCGGCGACGGCGCCTGGGTGCCGGGCTGGCGCAAGGTCTGAGCACGCAGGCCGCGAGGTGAGCGAGCCTGCGAGCGAGCTGGCAAGCACAGCGCGCCCGCGAATGCGGCCGGCGAGCGCCAGCGAGGAGGGGGTATGAGCGATCACGCTGACGTCCTGCTCCAGCGGCGCGTCCTGGTGGTGGACGACGCGCTGCGGGCGACCCACACCGCGGTCGGGCGGGCGGTATCCGGGCTGGTCACCGAGCTGACCCGGCGCGGGGTGGAGGTCACCGAGTCCGCCTCCTACGAGGACGGCGCGGCCGTCGTCGCCTCCGACGCGGGCCTGTGCGCCGTCCTGGTCGACTGGGGCCTGGGGGGCGGGCACGGCGGCGGCGACCCGGGCAAGGAAGGCGAGCAGGCCTCCCGCCTGCTCGCGCTGGTCCGCTCGCGCAACGCGACCCTGCCCATCTTCCTGCTCGCGCGCGGCAGCTCCGGCAGCGACAGCGCCGGGCAGGAGATCACGATCGAGGCGATGGAGCACGCCGACGAGCTGGTCTGGATGCTGCAGGACACCGCCGACTTCATCGCCGGGCGGGTCCTGGCGGCGATGGACCGCTACGTCAGCGGGCTCCTCCCGCCGTTCTTCCGCGCGCTGCTGGAGTACAACCGCGAGCAGGAGTACGCCTGGGCGGTGCCGGGCCACCAGGGCGGCGTCGCCTACCTGAAGACGCCGGTCGGGCGGATGTTCCACGACTTCTACGGCGAGAACCTGTTCCGCACCGACATGGGCATCGAGCGGGTCAGCCTCGGCTCGCTGCTGGACCACGCCGGCCCGATCGGCGCGAGCGAGGCCTACGCGGCCCGCGTGTTCGGGGCCCACCGCACGTACTCGGGCCTGGTGGGCACGTCCGGTTCCAACCGGGCGGTGATGTCCGGGGTGCTGTCCACCGGCGACATCGCCGTGATCGACCGCAACTGCCACAAGTCGGTCATGCAGGGGCTGGAGATCACCGGTGCGGTCCCGGTCTACCTGATCCCGTCCCGCAACCGCTACGGCATCATCGGTCCCATCCGCCCCGAGGCGATGGCCCCCGGGGCCATCGCGGCGCTGATCGAGGCCAGCCCGCTGACCAGGATTTCCGGCACGGAACCGGGCGCGAGCCCGGGCACGCCCCGCGCGGCCTACGGCGTCGTCACCAACTGCACTTATGACGGGCTGTGCTACGACGCCGACGCCGCCCAGGCGATGCTGGAGCGCACCACCGACGTACTGCACTTCGACGAGGCGTGGTACGGCTACGCCCGCTTCCACCCGCTGTACGAGGGGCGGTTCGCGATGCGGGGCGACCCGGCCGCGCATCCCGCCGACGGGCCGACGGTGTTCTCCACCCAGTCGTCGCACAAGCTGCTCGCCGCCCTCAGCCAGGCATCGTTCATCCACGTCCGCGAGGGCCGCCGCAAGGTCCCGCACGGCGCGTTCAACGAGGCCTACATGATGCACTCCACCACCTCGCCCCTCTACCCGCTGATCGCGGCCAACGACGTGGCCGCCTCGATGATGGACGGCCCCGGCGGCCGGGCGCTGGTCCAGGAGACCATTGACGAGGCGGTCGCGTTCCGCCAGACCCTGGCCCGCGCCCACCGGCAGTTCACCGCGGGCGGCGACTGGTTCTTCGAGCCCTGGAACGCCCCCGAGGTGACCGACCCGGCGACCGGCGAGCGGCTGCCGTTCGCCGACGCCCCGCCCGGCCTGCTGCGCTCCGAGCAGTCCTGCTGGGTCCTGCACCCGGGCGAGGAATGGCACGGGTTCGGCGACATCGCCGACGGCTGGTGCATGCTCGACCCGACCAAGGCGGGCATCCTCGCGCCCGGCATGGGCACGGGCGGCGAGCTGGCGGACTGGGGCGTCCCGGCCCCGCTGCTGACGGCCTACCTGGGGCGGCACGGGATCGTCCCGTCGCGGACGACCGACCACCTGGTGCTGTGCCTGTTCTCGGTCGGCATCACCCGCGGCAAGTGGGGCACCCTGCTCAACGCGCTGCTGGCGTTCAAGCGCGACTGGGACGCCAACGCCCCGCTGGCGGCGGTGCTGCCGAACGTCGAGGCGGCCGGGCGCGGTCGCTATCGCGGCTTCGGGCTGCGCGACCTGGGCCTGCGGATGTGGGGGCACCTGCGGGCCGAGCCGCCTGGCCCGGCCCTGCAGGCCGCCTTCGCGACGACGCCGCGGGCGCGGATGACGCCCCGCGAGGCCTACGAGCGGCTGGTGCGCGGCGACGTCGAGCTCGTCCCGTTCACCGAGATGGCGGGCCGGACCCTCGCCGTCGGCATCCAGCCCTACCCGCCCGGCATCCCGATCCTGCTGCCGGGCGAGGACGCGGGCCCGGCCGACGGCCCGTTCCTGTCCTACCTGCGCCTGCTGCAAGGCTGGGACGAGGAGTTCCCCGGCTTCGAGCACGAGGTCGAGGGGGCCGAGCACCTGCCCGCGCCGCCCGGGGCGCCGGGCCCGGGGGCCGGCGCGCCGCCGGTGGTGGCGGGGCAATCCGGGACCGGGCACCTGCCCGCCGCCGCGGGCGGCGAGTACGCGGCCTACTGCGTGACCCGCGAGGCCGGGTAGGCCGGCGAGGCGCTCGGGCCGGGGATTTGTTTGGCCTTCGCGGGGTCAGGGTCCCGCAAGGCCCAAACGGAGCGCTCTCGCGCCCTATCCCGGCAAGTCGTAGCGGAGCTGGCGCGGGTCGGCCCCGGCGTCCAGCAGCGCCCGCACGGTCGCGATGATCATCGCGTCGGGGCCGCTGACGTAGATGTCGCGATCGCGCAGCAGCGCCCGCCGGGCGATATCGGGGATCGCCGCGTGCACCGCGTGCGGCACCCGGTCGGCCGACGTGGCCGCGATGACCTTCAGCCCCGGGTAGCGCGCCGCCAGGGCGCGCAGCGCCGGCAGCCCGTACAGCCCGTCGGCCGTCCGCGCCCCGTGGTAGACGACGACCTCGCGCCGGGCCGGCCCCGCCGCCCGGGGCCCCGCCGCCGCCGTGACCGCCTCGGTGATCGCCAGCAGCGGCGCGAGGCCGGTCCCGCCCGCCAGGCAGAGCACGTCCCGCCGCGACCCGGCGTCCACCGTCATCGCCCCCTCGGCCGGGCCGAGCACGAGCGTGTCGCCCGGCCGGGTGTGGTGGACCAGGGCCGGGCTGACCAGCCCGCCCGGCACTGCCCGGACGTGCAGGCTGATGGTCCCATCCGCCCGCGGGGCGTTGGCGATCGAGTAGCGGCGCCACTGCCGGGGCCAGCGCGGGCACGTCACCGCGACGTGCTGGCCGGGCACCCACGCCAGGGCCGGCGACGGGCGCAGCGTCACGATGGCGACGTCCGGGGCGGCGAGCTCGTGGCCGGTTACCTCGGCCGTCCACCACGCCGGGGCGAGCAGCGCGTCGGCCTCGGCCGCCTCGGCCATGATCGCCGCCGCCCGGTCGAACGCGGCCAGCGCGGCGGCCTCGCCGGCCGCCCCGAGCCCGGACCGGCGGCACGTCGCCAGCAGCGCCGCCCGCATCGCGGGGTAGTGACCCGCGTGCACCCCGTACTTGCGGTGCGCCCGCCCGAGCGACTCCAGGTAGTCGCGCGAGGCGTCGGCCGTGAGCGCCCGGTAGAACCGCCGCTGCTGTGCCTGCATCGAAACGGGGAACATCGCCCTGATCTCGGGCTCGGCGGCGAAGAGATGCCCATAGAAAAATGCCATCGCCGCATCGGGGAGCCCGTGATTCGGGGAGAATGTCGTCATTCCGGGTGTCGCACCCGGGTGCGCACCCGGCGGTTGCGCCGGAGTCACGTCGGTCAGTCTGGCACAGGAGGAGTGGATGAGCCGCCCGATCATTGGCATCACCAGCGACCTTGACGCGGCGCGGTGGGGCCACTGGCTCAGGGAGGCCGTCGTCTCGCCTGTCAGCTATACCCGCGCGGTCGAGCGGGCCGGGGGAGCCGCGGTCATCTTGCCGCCGGTGCCGCCCGACTCAGCCCGCGCCATCGCGGCGGGCCTGGCCGGCCTCGTCTTCACCGGCGGCGCCGATCTCGACCCGGCCCTCTACGAGCAGGCGCCGCACGAGGAGAACGACCCGCCGCACCACCGGCGCGACCGCTTCGAGCTGGCCCTGATGCGGGCCGCGCTCGACGGCGACGTGCCGTTCCTGGCGATCGGCCGGGGGCTGCACATCCTGAACGTGGCCCGGGGCGGCAGCCTCGCCCAGCACCTGCCCGCGCACCGGACCGACCCGCTGAAGTACCTGCCGCACGACGTGGGGGTGGTCTTCGGCACCCGGCTGGCCGGCCTGCTCGGCGCCCCCCGCATCACCGTCCCCGCCGCCCACCACCAGGCGCCCGACCGCCCCGGCAGCGGCCTCATCGTGGCCGCCCGGTCGGTGCCCGGCGCCGTGACCGAGGCGCTGGAGGTCGAGGGCCACCGGTTCGGCCTCGGCGTCCAGTGGCACCCGGAAGAGGGCGACGACCCCCGCCTGATGACCGCCCTGGTCGAGGCGGCGACGGCCGCGGCCGGGCCGAAGCCGGCCCCGCCCCGCGAGGGCCCGGGGGCCGCCCGCCCGAGCGACGTCCAGGCGAGGAAGGTCCAGGCCAAGGCGAAGGCGGCCGCCCGCAAGGGCTAGCCGGCCGACGCAAGCGACCCCAGGACGCACCCATCCGCGTTGCCCCCTGGGTACTGGCCGCGCTAGCCTTGAGCGTATGCATTGAGCACCCGCTCAAGAGAATCGAGGCCGCCCATGGCACGACCTGGCAAGCCGAGCAAGCCGGGCCCGCGCTCCTCGGAAAGCTCCGCCCAGACCCGGGAGGCCCTCGTGCGGGCCGCCATCGAGACGCTCAGGGCGGACGGCTTTGCCCGCACCAGCGCGCGGGCGATCGCGGGGCGGGCCGAGAGCAACCAGAGCCTGATCTTCTACCACTTCGGATCGGTCGCGAACCTGCTGCTGGCGGCCCTGGACGAGGTCAGCGCCGACCGCCTCGCCCGCTACGGCGCGACGGCCGCCCAGGCCGGCTCCCTGACGGAGCTCGTCGACGTCGCCGAGGGGATCTTCCAGGAGGACCTGGACGAGGGGCACGCGACCGTGCTGGCCGAGCTGGTGTCGGGGGCGGCGTCCGTGCCCGGCTTCGGGGCCGAGGTCGCGGCCCGGCTGCGCTCCTGGACGCAGTTCGCGCAGGGCGCGGTCGAGCGGGCGGCCGGCTCCTCGGCCCTGGCCACCGCCGTGCCGGCCGAGGACGTCGCCTACAGCCTCATCGCCCTTTACCTCGGCCTGGAGATGCTCAGCCACCTCGACGGGGACCGAACCCGGGCGCTGGCCCTGTTCGACCGGGCCAAGCAGCTGGCCGTGCTGGCCGAGGCACTGGGCTTCGCCGCCCCGGCGAAGAAGAAGGAGTCATCATGACCAGACCGCGCGTGACCCATGCCTGACACCGGCCTCGACGTGGTGACCGGGGCGTTCAGCGCGGAACTCGGGCGCGATTACGCCAGCGAGCCCAGCCGGCACTTCCGGGAATGGGAGAGAACGCGATGACCATGCCTGCCGGTCCCCGCGCCCGCCTCCGCCGCCCGGCCGGGCCTCCGGCGGGGCTGGACCGCATCCTGATCGGGGGCGCCATCTGCTGGCCCGGGGCTACAGGGGCGTCTGGTAGCCGCTGATCCAGTTGGTGCGCAGCCAGTTGAGGGCCGCCGTCCACGCCCCGGTGACCTCGAGGACGCCGACCAGGACCAGCATCGCCCCGCCGATCCGGGTCACCAGGCGGGCGTTGCGGCGGAAGAACCCCAGCATCGTCATCATCCGCTGGAACGCCAGCGACACCAGCAGGAACGGGATGCCGAGGCCGAGGCCGTACACGAACGCGAGGAACGCGCCCCGGGCGGCGGTCCCGGACGACGCCGACAGGGCCAGCACCACCCCGAGCGTCGGCCCGATGCAAGGCGACCAGCCGACGCCGAACAGCACCCCCAGCAGCGGCGCCCCCGCCAGCCCGGCCCGGGGGCGGGCCGACGGCTTGATGATCCGCCCGGCGAAGGTGAACCGGTCGAACGCGCCGGCGAACAGCAGCCCGAGCAGGATCGTGAAGCCGCCCAGGATCTGGGTCAGCCCCTGGTCGTGGCCCCGCACCAGCTGGCCGACGCCGCCCAGCAGCGTCCCGTAGGTGGCGAACACGACCGAGAAGCCAAGCACGAACAGCATCGTCCCGACCACCGTCCGCGCCCGGGTGCGCACGGCCGCCCGTCGCGCAGCGCCCGCCGCTTCCTCGCCGTCGGCCAGGCCTGCCTGGGCCGACCGCGCCTCGACGGCGTCGGCGCCGCTCATGCCGGTCGCGTAGGACAGGTAGCCGGGGACCAGCGGCAGGCAGCAGGGCGACAGGAACGTGACCGCCCCGGCCGCCGCCGCGACGGGGATGGCCAGCAGCAGCGGCCCGGAGCCGACGACGTCCGCGATGCTCATGGCCCTACGCGCCCTGGCCGGCTGGCTTGCGGATGCGGTTAGCCGCCCGGGCGGGCAGCGCCGCGTTCGCCGCGGTGGGGGTTGCCATGTACTACAAGGTATAGGAAGCCGGGCCGGGCACTATCGTTGGGCGGGTGACAGCGCCCCCCGCCTCCCGGCTGCTGCCCGCGACCCCGCTGGCCTCCCATTCCCGCCTGCTGTGGGCCGGGATCGCCGCGTTCGCCGTCGTCCTGGCCGCCTGGATCGCCTACTGGCTGCTCGACCCGTACACGGCGGTCTTCACCGTCGACCTGACGGTGTACCGCGACGGGGGCCTCATCGTCCGCGAGGTGGCGCCCTACTACGACCCGCACGCCGCGTCCCCGCTGTACGACTGGGGCGGCTACAGCGACCTCGCGCTCAAGTTCACCTACACCCCGTTCGCCGCCGTCGCGTTCGCGCTCGCCTCGTTCCTGCCGGACGCGGCCCTGACCGCGGTGTCGGTCGCGGTCAGCGTCGCCGCCCTGCTGGCGGCGCTGTGGTTCACCCTCGGCGCGCTGGCCCGCTACCTTCCCCCCGGCTGGCGGGCCCGGGCCGGGATCACCCTGCTGTGCGCGGCCGCCGTCTTCTGGACCCAGCCGGTGCTGCGCACGTTCAACCTCGGCCAGGTCAACCTGGTCCTCATGGCCGCGATCATGTGGGACCTGTGCCAGCCGGACACGTGGCGGGGCGGGCGTGCCCGCTGGTGGAAGGGCGCGCTGACCGGCGTCGCGGCCGGCATCAAGCTGGTGCCCCTCATCTTCGTCCCCTACCTGCTGGCGACCCGGCGGTTCCGGGAGGCGGCCGCTACCCTCGGCGGGTTCGCGGTCACGATCGCCCTCGGCTTCGCCGTCCTGCCGTCGGACTCGGCCACCTGGTGGCTGCACGGCGTGTTCCTCAAGGGCGGCCGGGCTGGCTTCCTCGCCTGGGCCGGCAACCAGTCGCTGCGCGGGGCGATCTCCCGCCTGGCGGGCAGCATCAGCGCGGGCGCGGTCCCCTGGGCGGTGGCGGTGCTGGTCGTGCTCGCGGCCGGGATCGCGGCGGCGGCGCTGCTGTCGCGGGCCGGCCACGAGGTCCCGGCCCTGCTGATGACCGCCCTGACCGGCCTGCTGGCCTCCCCGATCAGCTGGGACCACCACTGGGTCTGGATCGCCCCCGGGCTCGCCGCCGCCGTCGCCTACGCCGCCGCGTCCTGGCGGGCGGCCCGCCGCCGCGCCTGGTGGCTGATCGCCCTGGCGGCCGCGATCCTCGCCACCTTCGGCGGCTGGCCCGACGCGCTGTGGGAAAGCGCCCGCAACCTGGGCCGGCTCTCCCTCGGCTTCCTGTGGTCCCCGCCCAACACCAACCCGCTGCTGTACGTGGAGCACGGTGACCAGCCGTCCTTCGTCGAGTACCACTGGCGGGGCCTGGACCTGCTGGCCGGCAACGCCTACGTGCTGGCCGGGCTGGCGCTGTTCCTGGTGCTCGGCGGCGTGGCGGTCGCGCAGGGCCGGGCGCGGTACTGGAGCGGCCGGGGGCGGGGAGAATGAGGGCATGGCGCGGACCAATGAAGTCGTCGCGGGACTGCTGCGCGAGTACGCCGAGCTGCTCGCGATCACCGGCGGGGACCCGTTCCGGGCGCGGAACTACGAGCGGGCGGCCAAGGCGGTGGGCGGGCATCCCGGCGACATTGACGCGATGACCGCGCCGGCCCTGGTGAAGATCCCCGGGGTCGGCAAGTCGATCGCCGCGAAGATCGCCGAGTACCAGGCGACCGGCACCATCGCGGTGCTGGAGGACCTGCGGGGCAAGGTCCCGGCCGGCGTCCGCGAGCTGACGAAGGTGCCCGGGCTCGGCCCCAAGCGGGCCCTGCAGCTCAGCCAGGACCTGGCCATCTCCTCGGTGGCCGGCCTGGAGGAGGCCGTGCGGGCCGGGCGGCTGCGGGACCTGGCGGGCTTCGGGGCCAAGAGCGAGGAGCGCATCCTGCGCGGGCTGGCGGTGCTGACCCACGACCGGGTACTGCTGAACGTGGCCATGGACACCGCCACGTCGATGGTCGCGGCGCTGTCCCCGCTGGCGGAGCGAGTCGAGTACGCCGGGTCGCTGCGGCGCATGCGGGAGACCATCGGCGACGTCGACATCCTCACGACCGCCAGCGGCGAGGGCGCCGCCGCCGCCATCATGGCGGCCGTGCGCGAGCGGGCCCCGGACGCCATCGTCGGGTCCGGGCCGACCAAGACCTCCATCCGGGTCGACGGCGGCCTGCAAGTCGACGTCCGGGTAGTGCCGCCGGACTCCTACGGGGCGGCGCTGCAGTACTTCACCGGGTCCCAGGCCCACAACGTCGCCGTCCGCCAGATCGCCGTCCGGGCCGGCCTCAAGCTGAGCGAGTACGGCCTGTTCCGCGTGGCCGATGGCGACCGGGCCGGGGCCGCGGGCCGGGGCGCCGACAGCGGGCAGGAGCTGATCGCCAGCGCGACCGAGGAGGAGGTGTACGCCGCCCTCGGCCTGCAGTGGGTGCCGCCGACCCTGCGGGAGGACGCGGGCGAGGTCGCGGCGGCCGCCCGGGGGGAACTGCCGCGAGTCGTCACCCTGGCTGACCTGCGCGGGGACCTGCACACGCACACGAACCTGACCGACGGGGTGGCCTCCCTGGCCGACATGATCGCCGCCGCCCGCGCCCGCGGGCTGGAGTACTACGCGGTCACCGACCACGCGCCGGACCTGGTCATGCAGCGGATGACCGACGAGAAGGCGCTCGCGCAGCGGGCAGAGCTGGACGCGCTGCGGCCCCGGGCGGGGCTGGCGCTGCTGCACGGCTCGGAGCTGAACATCGCCCCCGACGGGTCGGTCGACTGGGACGAGGACTTCCTGTCCGGCTTCGACATGTGCGTGGCCTCGGTGCACTCGCACTTCGACCAGGACCGGGCCACGATGACCCGGCGGTTCATCCGGGCCTGCGAGAACCCCCGCGTCAACGTCATCGGCCACCCGCTGACCCGCAAGATCGGCCGCCGCCCGGTGGTGGAGGTGGACCTGCCGGAGCTGTTCCGGGCCTGCGCCCGGACCGGGACCGCGCTGGAGGTCAACGCCTCCCCGGCCCGGCTGGACCTGCCCTCGGACCACATCCGGGCCGCCCGCGACGCCGGGGTCAAGTTCGCGATCGACACCGACGCGCACTCGGTCGCCGACCTCGCCAACGCGCCCTACGGGGTCGGGACGGCCCAGCGCGGCTGGCTGACGGCCGACGACGTGATCAACGCGTGGCCGCTGGAGAAGCTGCTGGGGTTCTTCCGGAAGGGATAGCGGCCCGCCTGTTGTTACTGGCGAGTAGCATAGCTTCCGGGGTGCTGACCTAACGGGTGCTGACCTTATGACAGTGCTGACCTTATGGCAGTGCTGGGCTAACGACAGTGCTGGGCTAACGACAGTGCGGGACCTAACGACGAAGGGCTGGAGCCAATGAGGGCACGAGAGGTGGTCTTCGTCGACGGCGTGCGGACGCCGTTCGGCAAGGCCGGTCCCAAGGGCATTTACGCGCAGACGAGGGCCGACGACATGGTCGTCCGCGTCATCCGGGAGCTGCTGCGGCGCAACCCGGGGCTGGCGCCGGAGCGGATCGGCGAGGTCGCGGTCGCCGCCACCACCCAGACCGGCGACCAGGGGCTGACGATCGGCCGCACGGCCGCCATCTTGGCCGGGCTGCCGCGCTCGGTCCCCGGCTTCGCCATCGACCGGATGTGCGCCGGCGCCATGACCGCGGTGACGGCCGTCGCGGGCGAGGTCTCCCAGGGGGCCGTCGACGTCGCGATCGCCGGCGGCGTCGAGCACATGGGCCACCATCCGATGGGCGAGGGGGTCGACCCGAACCCGCGCTTCTTGTCCGAAAAGCTGGTCGACACCTCCGCCCTCGTCATGGGCCAGACCGCCGAGAACCTGCACGACCGGTTCCCCGCCATCACCCGCGAGCGGGCCGACCAGTACGCCTATCGCAGCCAGCGCAAGGTCGCCGACGCCTATGCGGCCGGCGCGATCGCCTCGCACCTGGTCCCGATGGCCATCCGGACGGCCGAGCTCGGCTGGGGCGTGGCCACCGCCGACGAGCCGCCCCGGCCGGACACCACGCTGGAGGGCCTGGCCGCGCTGAAGACGCCCTTCCGCCCGCACGGGCGGGTTACCGCCGGCAACTCGGCCGGGCTCAACGACGGCGCGACCGGCTGCGTCATCGCCGCCGAGGAGGTCGCGGCCGAGCTGGGGCTCACGCCGAAGATGCGGCTGGCGGACTTCCAGTTCGCCGGCGTCGACCCCGAGGTCATGGGAGTCGGCCCGGTCCCCGCCACCGAGAAGCTGCTCGCCCGCAACCACCTGACCATGGACGACATCGGCCTCATCGAGATCAACGAGGCGTTCGCGGTCCAGGTGCTGGCCTTCCTCGACCACTTCAAGATCGACGACGAGGACCCGCGCGTGAACCCGCTCGGCGGCGCGATCGCCCTCGGCCACCCGCTGGCCTGCTCCGGCGTGCGCCTGATGACCCAGCTCGCCGGCGAGCTCAGCCTCCGCCCCGACGTTCGCTACGGCCTGACCACCATGTGCGTCGGCCTCGGCATGGGCGGCACCGTCTTGTGGGAGAACGTCCGATGACCCAGACCCTGAACGAGCTCGCGGCCGCCCTGGCGGGCGGCTTCCCCGATGAGGTCGTGACCGAGGGACGCGTCCGCGACGTGGACCTCGGCGGCCTCGGCCTGCCCGGCGGGGGCACCCTCGCCCTGATCACCCTGGACAACGGCAAGGACCACACCCGCCCGTCGACGTTCGGCCCGGCCGGCCTCGCCTCGCTCAGCGCCGCCCTCGACGCGGTGTCGCGGCGGGCCGCCGACGGCGAGATCGTCGCCGTCGGCGTCACCGGCAAGCCGTTCATCTTCGCGGTCGGGGCCGACCTCAGCGGCGTCCCCGCCATCGATGGCCGCGAGGCGGGCCTGCGCATCGGGCAGCTCGGGCACGGGGTGTTCCGCCGCCTGGGCGAGCTGCCGGTGCCGTCGTTCGCGTTCGTCAACGGCGCCGCGATGGGCGGCGGGGTCGAGGTCGCGCTGCACTGCGCCTACCGGACGATCTCCTCCGGCGTTCCCGCGGTGGCGCTGCCCGAGTGCTTCCTGGGCATGGTCCCCGCCTGGGGCGGCGCCTACCTGCTGCCCCGGCTGATCGGCCCCGGCAACGCGCTCAAGGTGATCGTCGAGAACCCGCTGTCGCAGAACAAGATGCTGAAGGGCACCGAGGCGTTCCGGCTCGGGATCGCCGACGCGCTGTTCGAGCCGGCCGACTTCCTGGAGGAGTCGCTGCGCTGGGCGGCCCGGGTCCTTGCGGGCGAGGTCACGATCGAGCGGTCCCTGGCCCCCGCCGACGAGTGGGACCAGGCCGTCGCCGCCGCCCGCTTCCTTGCCGAGGGCAAGCTGCACGGTGCCGCCCCCGCCCCCGGCCGGGCGATCGACCTGGTCGCCGCCGCCCGCGGCCGTACCCGCGACGAGGGGTTCGCGGCCGAGGACGAGGCGAACGCCGACCTGCTGCTGAGCCCGGAGCTGCGCTCGGGCCTGTACGCGTTCGACCTGGTCCAAAAGCGCGCCCGCAAGCCCGCCGGGGCGCCCGACAAGTCGCTCGCGCGGCCGGTCACCAAGGTCGGGGTCGTGGGCGCGGGCCTGATGGCGGCGCAGATCGCCCTGCTGTTCGCCCGCCGCCTGCAGGTGCCGGTGCTCCTGACCGACCTTGACCAGCAGCGCGTCGACAAGGGAGTCAAGTACGTCCACGACGAGGTCGCGAAGCTCGCCGCCCGCGGGCGCCTGTCGCCCGACGCCGCCAGCCGCCTGACCGCGCTGGTGACCGGGTCGGTGTCCAAGGACGGCTTCGCCGACGCCGACTTCGTCATCGAGGCGGTGTTCGAGGAACTAGGCGTCAAGCAGCAGGTGTTCGCCGAGGTCGAGGCGGTCGTCCGGCCGGACGCGGTGCTCGCCACCAACACCTCGTCGCTGTCGGTCTCGGCGATGGCGGCCGGCCTCGCGCACCCCGAGCGGGTGGTCGGGTTCCACTTCTTCAACCCGGTCGCGGTGCTGCCCCTGGTGGAGGTCGTCCGGGGCACGGCGACCGGCGACCCCGCCCTCGCGACCGCCCTGGCCGTCGGCAAGGCCCTGAAGAAGAACTGCGTCATCGTCGCCGACCGGCCCGCCTTCGTGGTCAACCGGCTGCTGACCCGGTTCCTGGGCGAGATCACCCGGTCCGTGGACGACGGGACGCCGCTGGAGGTGGCCGAGCACGCGGCCGACCCGCTCGGGCTGCCGATGCCGCCGTTCCTGCTGCTGCAGCTGGTCGGGCCCGCCATCGCCCTGCACGTCGCCCGGACACTGCACGACGCGTTCCCCGACCGGTTCGCCGTCTCGCCCAAGCTGGCCGCCCTGGTCAAGGCCGGGAAGACGGCGGTCTACGGGCCCGACTTGCAGTTCGACCCGGAGGCCGTCGCGCTGCTGTCGGGCGGCGACCACCCGCAGGCACCAGAGGAGGTGCTCCAGCGGGCGCTGGAGGGACTCGCCCAGGAGATCAGGCTCATGCTGGACGAAGGCGTCGTCGCCGCGGCCGGCGACATCGACCTGTGCATGATCCTCGGCGCCGGCTGGCCGTTCCACCTTGGCGGCATCACCCCCTACCTGGACCGGGTCGGGATCTCGGCCAAGGTGACGGGAGCGCCCTTCGCCGTGTTACGTAGACGCCATTAGGTAAAGTACGTATTTATACTTACGACTACCTAGGCCGAAAGGGCGTTGGCCGGGTCTTGATGTGATAAGAATCGGTTACGCCGTGCCGCCAGGCGCCGCGGCGTAACCCGATGCAGGACACGGACGAGTGCTCCAGACTACGGCGCTCGATGAACGACAGCGGGGCTGGCCAGCGTGGCGGACGAGTGGCTCAAGCAGACGGCTCGCCCGGTCAAGGTGGCCCAGGTCGACGCCACGTCCCCGAACGTGGCCCGAGTCTGGAACTACCTGGTCGGCGGCAGGGATAATTTCGAGGCTGACCGCCGGGCGGCCCGGCAGCTGGTAGCGGTCAGCCCGGTGATGGCCCAGGTCGGCCCGGCCACCCGGGCGTTCCACCGCCGGGTCGTGCGGTACCTGGCCGAATCCGGGGTCCGGCAGTTCCTCGACGTGGGCACCGGCATGCCCACCGCCGGCAACACGCACGACATCGCCCAGGAGGTCGCGCCGGAATGCCGGGTCGTCTACGTGGACAACGACCCGGTGGTCCTCGCGCACGCGCGGGCGCTGCTGACCTCAACCCCGGAAGGCGTCACGAGCTACATCGACGCCGACGCGACCGAGCCGGAGAAGATCCTCAGCGAGTCGCGGGCGACACTCGACCTCTCCCGGCCCGTCGCCGTCATCCTCATCGACATCCTGAACTTCATCACCGGCGAGGCGCATCCGGCCCGGATCGTCGCCACGCTCATGGGCGCCATGGTGCCCGGCAGCTTCCTCGTCGTCATGCAGCCCGCCAGCGACCTCGACCCGCTGATCGAGTCGGCCGCCGACCGCTGGAACCAGATCGCCCCCACCCCGGTCACCGTGCGCACCCGGGCGGAGGTGACCGCCTGGACCGAGGGGCTCACCCTGCTGGAGCCGGGCGTGGTCCAGGTGACGCAATGGCGGCCCGGTGACCCCGAGCCGGGCCACGACGGCAAGCCGGGCGACGTGATGCCGCTCTACGGCTTCGTCGCCGCGAAGCCCTAGCCGGCGCGGAACGGCTGGCCCGGGAATCGGGAAGACTCTGCCCAGCAGCCGACCGATCACAGTAAGATACTGCCTGCGCGCCCGCACGCAAGTGTGTGGCGCAATTGCGTTCCGGGGGCGGGAGATGCGCAGACAGGGGGCGGGGACGTGGCCGACGAGGCGTCCGAGCATGCGGAACGCCGGCGGCAAGCCGACCAGGTCGACACCAGCCGGCCGAGCGTGGCCCGGGCCTGGAACTACCTGGCCGGCGGGCGGGACAACTTCGAGGCCGACCGCCGGGCGGTCCGCGAGGTGCTCGCCGTCGCGCCGGTCATGAGCGCGGTCGGCCCCGCCGCTCGCGCCTTCCAGCGGCGGGTCGTCGCCTTCCTGGCCGCCCAGGCCGGGATCCGGCAGTTCCTCGACATCGGCCCCGGCATGCCGATGCCCGGCAGCACCCACGAGGTCGCCCGCGCCATCGCCCCCGACTCCCGGGTCGTCTACGCCGACATCGACCCGGTCGTCATCGCCCACGCGCGGGCGCTGCTCGCCGCCACCCGGCCGGGCCGCACGGCCTGCCTGGAGGTCGATGCCCGCGACACCGTGCGCGTCATCGCGGGCGCGGCGAGCTGCCTGGACCTCACCCGCCCGGCCGCCGTCATCATGATGGGCCTGCTGCCCGCCATCGCGCCCCTGGACAGCGCCCGCGCCGTCGTCCGCGACCTGGCCCGGGCGCTGCCGCCCGGCAGCTACGTCGCCATCCGGCACGCCGCCAGCGACCTGGACCCGTCGATCCTGGCCGGCGCCCGTGCCTGGAACCGGGCCTGCCCCAGCGCGCCGCTCGTGCCCCGGTCCCGGCACGAGGTCGCCAGCCTGGTCGATGGCCTGGAGCCGGTCGCTCCCGGCCTCGTGCCGGTCAACCGCTGGCGCCCCGACGGCCAGGGCGGGGACCTGACCGCGCCCCTCTACGGCGTCGTCGCCCGCCGGCCCTGAGCCGCCGGCGCGCGACTGCGAGCGGCCCGCTGGCCGGAAGCGTCGATTCTCGGCCCTCCCGTTCGTCACCATGACAGAAGGCGTGACCGAGCGAGAGGACAGCCAGCACGACAGCAAGCGGAACCGGCTTCACGACGGCGGGCCTGGCGGCCCTGGACGCCACCCTGGCCGGCCACGTCGCCGACGGGCAGGCCCCCGGCCTGGTCGCGCTCGTGACCCGCGGCGGTGACGAGGGCAGTGCGGCGGTCCACGTGACCGTCGCCGGCCAGACGGCGCTTGGCGAGGCCCCGCCCATGGCCCGTGACTCGATCTTCCGGATAGCGTCGCTGGCCAAGCCGGTCGTCGGCGTCGCGGCGATGCTCCTCATCCAGGACGGCGCCCTGGCCCTGGCCGACCCGGTCGAGCGCTGGCTGCCCGAGCTGGCCGGCCGCCGGGTGCTGCGGACGCTGGAGTCTCCCCTGGACGACACCGTCCCGGCCAGCCGGCCGCTCACGGTCGAGGACGTGCTGTCGTTCCGGTTCGGCTTCGGCACGATCATGGCGCCGGGCCGCTACCCGGTCGCCGACGCCGAGGGCGCCCTCGGCCTGAAGACCCTCACCCCGCCGTGGCCGCCGGCCACGCTCACGTCGGCCGAGTGGATCGCCGCGCTGGGGACCCTCCCGCTGATGGACCAGCCGGGGGAGCGGTTCCGGTACAACGCCGGCGCGACGGTCGCCGGCATCCTCATCGAGCGCGTCGCCGGCGCTTCCTTGCCGGAAGTCCTGGCCAAGCGGGTGTTCGAGCCACTGGGCATGAACGATACCGGCTTCCAGGTGCCGCCGGGCAAGCTCGGCCGCTTCACCGCGATGTACCGGCCGGGAGACTACCCCGGCACCGAGAACCCCGACCCGGGCGCGCTCACCCTCTTCGACCCGCCCGGCGGCTGGTACGCAGGCCCGCCCCGGCCTGCTGTCGCCTGAGTCGGCCGCGCAGATGCTGCGCGACCGCACGACTGCCCGCGACCGGGCCGAGAACCCGTGGTCCTTCGGCGCTGGCGCCGCCGGCGGCTGGGGCCTCATGATGGCCGTCCCGGGCGGCGGTGGCCGCGACCGCGACCGGGGCACCCGCCAGCGACAGCGTGCCAGGCGACGACAGCGCGCCCCGCGGCTATGGCTGGGAGGGCGGCAGCGGCACCGCCTGGCGGACTGACCCGGCGACCGGGCTGACCGGCATCCTGCTCACCCAGCGGATGATGACGTCCCCGCTCCCGCCGCCGGTGGCGCGGGACTTCTGGCGGGCCGCCTACGCCGCACTGTCGTAGCCGCCGGCACTGTCGTAGCCGCCGGCGCCGGCGGCCGCTGCCAGTGCCCTAGCGCCGGGCGGCCGGCTCGGCGGATGGCCCCGACTGGTCCCAGCCCGGCGCGCTGACGTGCATCGTCAGCTCGCCTGGCTGGACCTCGGCCCCGCAGTGGCGGCACGTCAGCGACGGGGTGTAGTCGTGCCCGCAGCTGTGCTCGAAGGTGGCCGGCGGCTCGTCCACCGCCCACTTATCGCCCCAGGTGCGCAGCGCTGCCAGCACCGGCCGCAGTTCCTCGCCCGCCGCGGTCAGGCCGTACTCATAGCGCGGCGGGTGGTCGCTGTAGCGGCGCCGCTCGATCACCCCGGCTGCCTCCAGCGCCTTGAGCCGGGCCGCGAGCCGGTCCCGGGGCGCGCCGGTGTTGCGGGCGATCTGGTCGAAGCGGTGGTTGCCGAAGGTGATCTCCCGGACGGCGAGCAGCGACCACTTCTCGCCCACCAGGGTCAGTGCGGCCGCCACCGAGCACGGGCGACCGGGAAGTTCCTCGCGCATGCTCCCACTATATGTTAGTTGCAAAATCAAACTATCCCAGGATAGTCTCCGGTTGGATTTCCAAACGCGGATCGCGCTAACGACGGAGGTCGCGTGGACGACGCTCGCCCGGCCCGGTACGGACTGGTGTTCGGCATCGCCGCACTGGGGGCGGCCATGGTCAACCTGGACTTGTTCATCGCCAACGTGGCCCTCCCGTCCATCGGGCGGGCGTTCCACGGCGCCGACCTGGCCTCGCTGTCCTGGGTGCTCAACGGCTACGCCATCATCTTCGCCGCCCTGCTCGTCCCGGCCGGCCGCGCGGCCGACCGGATGGGCCAGCGGCGCGCGTTCCTGGCCGGGGTCGTGGTCTTCGCGCTGTCGTCGGCCGGGTGCGCCCTCGCGACCGGGGTGTGGCTGCTCGTCGTCGCCCGCATCGTCCAGGCGGCCGGCGGCGCGCTGCTCATGCCCGCGTCCCTCGGCCTGCTGCTGTCGGTCGCCCCGCCCGCCCGGCGCGCTAGCGCGATCCGCCTCTGGACCGCCATCGGCGGCCTGGCCGCCGCCCTCGGCCCGGTCATCGGCGGCCTGCTGGTCGAGGCCGACTGGCGCTGGGTGTTCCTCGTCAACGTTCCGGTCGCCGCGATCACCCTGGCGGTCGGCCTGCGGGTGCTGCCCCAGGCCCGGCCGTCCGCCGCCGAGCTCGCCGAGCCCCGCCCCGACGTCCTCGGCGCCGCCTTGTTCACCGCCGGGATCGGGGTGCTGGCGCTCGGCCTCACCAAGGCCAGCGACTGGGGCTGGACCTCAGCGAGCGTCATCGGCCTGATCGTCGCGGCGGTGGCGGCGCTGGCGCTGTTCGGCTGGCGCTCCGCCCGCCACCCCGCCCCCGTCGTCGAGCCGAGGCTGCTGCGGCTGCCCGCGTTCGGCATCGCCACGGCGGCCAACGTCTTGTTCGGCGCCGGCTTCGGCGCGATGCTGCTGCTGGTTACCCTCTGGTGCCAGGACGTCTGGGGCTGGCCGGCCCTCAAGGCGGGCCTCGCCGTCGCCCCTGGGCCGCTCATGGTGCCGTTCTTGTCAGTCGGGGCCGGGCCGCTCGCCCGCCGGATCGGCCCCGGTCCGGTCGCCGCCGCCGGCTGCCTCGTCTACGCGGGCGGCTGCGTCTTCTGGCGGCTGTCGCTGCAGCTCGCGCCCGACTACCCGGCCACCATGCTGCCCGGCATGCTGATGACCGGCATCGGCGTCGGCCTCACCCTGCCCACCCTGGTCAGCGCGGCGGTATCGGCCGTCCCCAGCGGCCGCTTCTCCACCGGCTCGGGCGTCGTCACCATGGCCCGCCAGGTCGGCATCGTCCTCGGGGTCGCGATCCTGGTCACGGTCCTCGGCTCCCCGGTCGGCGGCGCGGCCGAGCTCGCGGCCTGGGGCCGCGGCTTCGTCCTCATCGCCGGCCTGGCCGCCAGCGCCGCCGTGGTGTCCCTCCTGCTCGTCGCCTCCCACCGCAAGTCGATCGCCACCTCGCCCGTCCCGGAGGCTGCCGTCGATTCCGCCCCCGTCACGGACCCGGCCGCCTCCCCGGGGCCAGCCTGACCGGGCGAGCCTCCGGCCCCGGCGGCCGGAACGGCGCCAGCCGAAAACGCCGTATCACAGCTGGTAGCGGCGCTGTCAGGCGAAGACTGCCAGGCCCAGGCCTTATGGTTGCGGGCACCCCCGGGTGGGCGGGCCGTGAATAGGCGTCGTTGAGCGGCGCCCCCCGCGACCTGCCCCGCCCGGCCGTGCGGTCAGCCCGCGCCCAGCCAGCCGGGGACGTCCAGGCGGAACATGCCGTCCGGCACCATCTGCCGCAGGCTCGCCTCGAGCTCGTCCACCGGGCCGGGGCCCAGCGCCGCCGCCCAGCGCGTGCGGATCTCGGTGAAGATCGCGGCCGACTCGGCCAGGGCGGCGAGGCCGCGCGGGGTCAGCCGCACGAGCTTGCGGCGCCGGTCGGCGTCGTCGCCCGCCCGGGTCGCGTAGCCGATCGCCACCAGCCGCTCGACCGTCTTGCCCGCCGCCTGCTTGGAGATCCCCAGCCGCTGCCCGACCTCGGTCGCGGTCGCGCCGCCCAGCCCGATCGCCTGCATCGCGAACCCGTGGGCGGGCCGGATGTCCGGATGCCCGCGCCGGGCCAGCTCGGCGTGCAGCTCATCGATGATCGCCCGGAACCCGCCGAACAGCAGCAGCGGCAGCTCATAGCCCGCACTCGCGCTTGCCATTGATAGACAACCTCGTTTACTATTTAGACAACCAAGTTGTCTTATCTCCCTGAGGATACCGGAGCGATCACGTGTTCACCGAGTACACCACCGAGTCCGCCCCGCCGGCCGCGCGCCGGCACCTGGCCGCCACCGCCCAGCACCTCGGCTACCTCCCGGCCGCGATGGCCCGCTGGGCCGCCTCGCCGCACCTGCTCGACGGCTTCGCCAAGCTGACCGCCATCTTCGAGTCCACCACCCTCGACCCGGTCGCCCGCGAGGTCGTCGTGCTGACGATCGCCACCCGCAACGGCTGCCACCTCTGCGTCGCCATGCACACCGCGCTGCTGACGAGGATGGGAGCGGGCGCTTCCCTGATCGCCGCGCTCCGCTCCGGCCCGGGCGCGCCCCTGGGCGATCCCCGCCTGGACGCGCTGGCCGCGTTCACGCTCCGGGTCATGGACACGGCGGGCGATGTCGGCGACGACGCCCTGCGCGCCTTCCTGGCGGCCGGCTACACGAGCCAGAACGCCCTGGAAGTCGTGGTCGGGATCGGCACCTACACCCTGTCCACCCTGGCCAACCGGCTCACCCAGGCTCCGGTGGACGCCGCGCTCGCCTCGTTCGCCTAGCCCGTCATGGCCCCGGGAAAGCCACGGCCCCGTCGCGCGGCTGGCGACGGGGCCGCGGGCGGGGGCTCAGTAGGCGACGGTGAACCGGGCCCGGTGATGCCTGGGCGTGGTGATCTCGTCCACGAACGCCAGCGCGAAGTCCGGCCCCGAGACGTGCGACTTGCCGTTCTCGTCGGCCAGCAGGACGTCCCCGCCGACCCGGTAGGTGCCCCGGGCCTCCCCGGGCGCGTAGGAGCCGAACTCCGCCCCCGGGCTGACGAAGAACCAGTCCGCGCCGGTGGCGTCCGCCCGCAGCGCGTCCAGGGCGTCGCCCGCGGCCTGGGCTTCGGCCTTGTAGATGCCGGGGAACTCCGGGGTGTCCAGCAGCCGGGGCCCGCCCTCGGTGACCAGCAGGGTCGCCGCCCCGCCGACCCAGCCCAGCCGCTTGCCGTGCCGGGCGATCGCCGCCGTCAGCCCCGGGATGGCGTCGCTGAGGCCGACGCCGTCGTCGCCGGCCTCGTGCCGGATGGACACCACGACCACGTCGGCCTCGGCCGCGACCTGCTCGACCAGCGCCGCGTCGTGGACCGACCCCTGGCGGGCCTCCACCCCCGGGGGCACGTCGCCGGGCGAGCGGCTGATGCTGATGACCTTCAGCCCCCGCCTGGCCGCCTCGGCCGCGATGGCCCCGCCCGCGTACCCCGTCCCGCCGAAGATGGCGACAGTCGTCATGCCCGCTCCTCCATGTCAGCCCGAACCCGGGCGCGACCGGGTGGCCGCGCCCTGCCTGCCTGGCCTTAGCCCGCCCGGGCGAGGGATTATTCCGTTCCTTGTTCCTTCAAGTACCCGGCTTCCGTCACGGGCCGGGCGGGCAGCACCGGGGTGCCCGGGGCCAGCCGCCGGATGCCCGGCACGTACGGGTCGAGCTCGCCCGCCTCGAAGCGGCAGAGCTTGATCGCCCACCAGAGGTGACCGGCGGGGTCGCCGTCCAGCTTGTAGCTCCCGTCCGGGAGGAGGGTCGCGTACCCGCCGGCCGGAAGCGGGAGGAAGGTGGCGATCGTGGTGGCCGCAGCCGGGTCAGGAACTCCAGGACCTGCTCGATGGTGAACTCCTGCAGGACCGCGACCCGGCTCGCCTCCCGGGCCTGGACCTTCTCCCCGAGGGCCGTGCAGCACTACCCCGGCCGTCGTCCCGCCGCTGGTGAGCACGCGCACGGCGAACGTGGCATCAGGCGCTTCGCGGCTCACCGCTAACCCGTATCACGAAACGGCCGGGCCGTACCCGGTCGGTACCGGGTCGCGATCAGGGCACTCGCCGCCCGTACTGCTGATAACAGCAAGAAGCGTGCGCGCACATGCGGCAAGGAAAGCGGAGAAGGGGGCGGGGCACCGCGCCGGTCAGTAGCGGATGGCGATCTCGCAGTCGCCCGGCAGCACTGGCTGGCGGCGGCGTAGTCCGGCTCGGCCCAGGCCGGCCGGGGTGGTAACCGGCGCGCTCACGGCCACCGCCAGCGCTGGCGCGCGGCCGTCACCAGTCCCCGGCTGGAGTTCCGCCCGGACTGAGGCCAGGCAGCGGGTTTCCGGGTCAGGCTTACGGGCCGGGGTTACTGAGCCAGGCGCAGGGCGTTGATCCCGTTCATGTAGCTCTGGATCTGCCCGCGGACCGCGTGACTGGGCGCCAAGGTGGCGAGCGCCTCGTTGAACAGGCGCTCCGCCTCGTCGAGCTCGGCCGGGGGACCGTCGCAGTTCGCGTAGTGGGCGACCAGCGCCATGCCCAGGTGGGCGAGCCGGGGGCCGAACGTCGGCGCCTCCGGGTCGCTCATCCCGAGCGCCTCCCGGCCTGCCTGGACGGCCTCGGTCAGCAGGCGCGGGTTCCCGTCCGCCAGGCCCTGGGTCATCAGGACGTTGCCGATGTTGGAGTACAGGCCGGGGATGTCCGGGTGCCCCTCGGGCAGCAGCCGCGCGCCCTCGCGGTACAGGGCGAGCGCCTCGGTGAGGATCGCCGCGTCCTTGGTCTGTCCGTACTCCTCCTGGAGGGCGGCCGCCAGGCTGTTCACCGCCCTCGGGAAGCCCGGGTCGGCTGGCCGCAGCAGCGACCGGGCGGCCCGGCCCGCCTCGACCGCCTCGCCCAGCTTCACCTGGTCGCGGTCGCGCACGTAGGCCAGCCGCAGCAGCACGCAGCGCAGGCTCAGCCCCAGGCCGCGCGCCTCGGACGCGTCGGCCGGGGCGGACTCGACCGCGTCCTGGCTCACCGCCAGCGCCTGGGTGAGGGCATTCGCGTCGCCGGTCTCGAGGTAGCGCTCGCGCAGCCGCTCGGCCGCGCCGAGCTTCTGCGCGACCCCAGCCGGGACCGCCGCCGACGGGGCGGGCGCCTGCGCGACCGGCGCCCGCGCCACCAGCTGGGTGGCGCCCTCGCTCGGCTGCGGCAGCCGGGGCTGCCCGGCGGCCGGCATCCCCCCCGGCGGGGTCGCGGCCCGGGGCGAGGCGGGCGGCGGTGAGCCTGACGGGGCTGGGTTCTGCGGCGAGAGCGCGGGCTGCGGCGTGAACGACGGCTGGGGCGGAGCCGGCCAGGCCGGGGCAGGAGGCGACGCCGCCGAGAACGACGGGGCCGGCGCGGGCTGGGCCGGGGCAGGCGACGACGTGCCCGGCGGGGAGATGAGCCGGGTCGCGTTCTCGCTTGGCAGCGGCAGCCGGGGCTGCCCGGCGGCGGGCATCGCCCCCGGAGCGGGGGACGACGGCTGCTCGCGCGGAGCCGGCCGTGACGGCGCGGAGGGCGTGGACG
>DATBEM010000016.1:0-18136 GCA_036276115.1 Trebonia sp. | reverse complement strand
GCCGAGCCCGCGACCGGGCCTGCCGAGCCCGCGACCGGGCCTGCCGAGCCCGCGACCGGGCCTGCCGAGCCCGCGACCGGGCCTGCCGAGCCCGCGACCGGGCCTGCCGAGCCCGCGACCGGGCCTGCCGAGCCCGCGACCGGGCCCGCCGGGCAAGCCGAGGCCAAGCCGGGACCGATTGAGCCGGGACCGGTTAAGCCGGCGAGCCCGGACGTGGCTCGCCCAGAGTCGGCCGACCTTGCGCCCGCTACCCCGCAGTCGCCTGCCGACGAGGGCACCGCCGCCGACGACGGTCCCGACGTGCTCTGGCTGGACGAGCCGACCCCGGTCGACGATGGCGGAGCAGAACCCGCCGCGTCTGCCCCGGAGCCGGACGAGTCCTCCGACGACAAAGCCGGGCCGGCCGGCAAGGCAGTGCCGACAGACAGGGCAGTGCCGACAGACAGGGCAGTGTCGCCTGATGAGGCGGTGCCTGCCGACAAGGCGGTGTCGGCTGATAAGACCGGTCTGGCCGATGAGACCGGTCCGGTCGAGAAGGCAGTCCCGGTCGAGAAGGCAGTCCCGGTCGACAAGGCAGTGTCGCCTGACACGGTCGCGCCAGCCGGCAACCCGCCGCGAGCCGAGCAGGCCGCGCCCGCCGGCGAGGCGGTGGCCGAGGAAGAGGTGCCCTCACCGGACAAGGCTGCCCCAGCCGCCAAGTCCACCCCGACGGCCACGCCCGTCACCTCGCGCGAGGCCAGCACCGCGACCGTCATCATCGACCTGCCGAGCGCGGGCATCACTCCCGCTGGCCAGTCGCCCGCCACCGGGTCCAGCGTGGATGACGACGCCACCGAGCCAGCCAGTCGTGAAACGCCGAGCGCGCCCGCCGCCAGGCCAGCCTCCGTCGAGCCAGCCCCGGCCAAGCCGGCCACCGTCCTGTCGCCGCAGGACCGGGCCAGGGCAGTCGGCGACGCCAAGCCAGCCGCCGCCACGGTGGGCACCAGCGCGTCGGCCGCCGCCCAGCCCTTCCAGTCGCCGCCGGACGGGGCCAGGGCAGTCGGCGACGCCAAGGCAGCCGCCGCCACGGTGGGCACTAGCGCGTCGGCCATCGCTCAGCCCGTCCCGTCACCGGATGACCGGGCCTGGACAACCGGCGACGCGAAGTCAGTCGGCACCACCGTGGGCACTAGGGCGTCGGCCGCCGCCCAGCCCGTCCCATCACCACCGGACGACCGGGCCTGGACAACCGGCGACGCCAAGCCGGCCGGCACCAGCGCGCCGACCCGCGCCGCCTTCGCCAGCACGGCCCCGGCCAGCACCGCCTCGGCCAGCATGAAGCCAGCTAGCGCCGAGCCGACCACGGTCATCCTGCCCGGCGGTACGTCGGCCACGGCCGAGTCGCCCGTCCCCGCCCCGGACGACGCGGCCGCGAAGGATGAAGGCAAGCAGGCCGTGACGGCAGCCGAGTCCGGCGACGAGTCGGCGGAAGCGCGCCCGGCTCAGGTCACCGTCGTGCCCGGCGTCCGCCGCTTCCACGACCCCGACTGCATCCTGATCCGCTTCATGTCCGACGACAATCTCCAGCGCATGTCGCTCACGGCAGCCGAGCAGGCCGGCTGCACCCCCTGCACCGCCTGCCAGTCCGACTAGAGCGCGTCCTAGGGATCTGCGCCTTGACCCGGGCCAAGGCGGACCGGGTCAGGCCGCGAGCCAGCGACAGCCGCCAGCGTCGGCCATCGCGGCGGACCCGTCCCTCGCGTCGCAGGCGCCACGCTATTTTCGGTAAGAAATTACGGTTGTGAAGAGTTTTCCACACCAGAGCGTGGAAAACCCTTCCGCATCGGAACAAGCCGCCAGCCCGCTTCGAAGCTGGCCTCGACGGTACCGATATCTGATAACAGCAAGAAGCGGCCGGCCGGCTTCCCTTGAGGCTCGGAATCCCGGCACCAGTCGGCGCATCCGCTGATAACAGCAAGAGGCGGGCCGCCGCCCTTCGGAGGGACGCGGCCCGGCCGCCAGCCTGGTCGCCCGGAGCGAGCCGTGGGGCCTCAGCCGGCCGTCGGCGCTGGTACTGGCGCGAGCCAGAAGCGCAACCCGAGGCCCTCGTCGCGGTGCTCGCTCCAGCCCGCTTCCGCGTCGCCCGAGCTACCGGCATCACCTGAACCACCTGAACCACCTGAACCACCTGAACCACCTGCCCCCCGCGCGCCGGCCGGGCCGCTCCCGCCGGCCGGGCCGCTCCCGCCGGCCGGGCCGCTCACGCCGGCCGGGCCGCTCACGCCGGCCGGGCCGCTCACGCCGGCCGGGCCGCTCACGGCGGCCGGGGTACGCGGGCCCCCGGAACCGCCGGGGTCGCCCGCATCGTCGGAGTCATCACGGCCGCCGGGGCCAGCAGGCTCGAACGAGGCCGCTCGTACCTGCGCCGCTATCAGTTCCCCGTGCTTGCCCAGCGCCGCCGCGAGCTCCGGGCCGGCCGCTAGCCAGCGGACCCGCACGCGGGCGGCCACCTCCAGCCCGGCCGCCTGGCGGGCTTGCTGGACCTGGCGGGCCACCGCCCGCGCCAGTCCCTCGGCCCGCAGCGCGGGCGTCAGCGTGACGTCCAGCGCCACCATCTCGCCGCCGCCGGTCGCGACCTCCCAGCGGTCGGCCCGCCCGGCGTCCGGGCCAGTCTCCCGCGCGGCCGCCGGGACCCTGGTCACGATGACGTCGGCCGCCGTGACCGGCACTGTCCCCAGCCCGGGGACCGGCAGCGCGAACGACCCGCCCCCGGCGACCCCCGCCGCCAGCGCCGCCGGGTCGGCCGCCCGCACTGCTGCGGCGACCGCCGGCGTGCGCGGCCCGAACCGCCGCCCCAGCGCGCGGAACTGCGGCTGGGCCCGGTAGGTGACCTGGCGGCCGGCCGGGAGCGGCTCCAGCCGGCCGACGTTCAGCTCAGCCGCCACCAGGTCCCGCAACTCGCCCGGCAAGGCCGCGAGCGCCGCCGCCCCCGCCAGTGCCCGCGCCAGCGGCTGGCGCGTCGGCACCCCGGCCGCCGCCCGGGCCGCCCGTCCCAGCCGTGCCAGGCGCCGCGCCAGCGCCATCTGCCCGGCGAGCACCGGGTCGCGCGCTGGCAGTTCCCCGCCCGTCGGCCACGACGCCAGGTGCACCGAGGCCGGCTCGCCGGCGGTGCGGATGTGCCCCCACGCAAAGTCCGCCAGGAACGGGGCGAGCGGCGCCATGAGCCGCGTCACCGTCAGCAGGGCGCGGCGCAGCGTCGCGACCGCCGCTGCCCCGTCCGCCGTGGACGGCCCGGCCCGCAGCCGCCCCCGTGAGCGCCGCACGTACCAGTTGGCCAGGTCACCGAGCAGCGCCGCCAGCCGCCGCCCGGCCGCCGCGCTGTCGAACGCCTCCAGCGCCGCCGTCACTTCCGTCACGGCCGCTGACACCTCGCCCAGCAGCCACCTGTCCAGCAGTGACCGGGTACCGGCCGGCCCTGGCGCCAGGCCGGGCGCGGGCGGCGGCAGGATCGCCGCGACGTTCCAGTACCGCAGGAGCACCGTGCGCGCGACCTCGTCCAGCCCCGCCGGGCCGATCCGGCGTGGCCGCCACGGGGACCCCGACCCGGCCAGGAACCAGCGCACCGCGTCCGCGCCGCAGGCGTCCAGCGTCGCCGTCGGCTCCAGCACGTTCCCGAGGCGGGGGGACATCGGGCGCCCCTGCTCGTCCACGACCGGTCCGGGGCAGGCGACGTTCTCCCACGGGGGGCGCCCGCGCACCAGCGTCCCCACCGTCAGCAGCGCGTAGCACCAGCCCCGGGCCCGGTCGGCCGCCTCGCAGGCGAGCTGGGCCGGGTACGCCGCCGCCGCGCCGCCGGGCCGCCCGGGCGCCCCGGGCCGGGCGAACGGCGCCGCCCCGGCGTCGAACCAGGCATCGGCCACCTCGGGCACCCGCCGGGCCAGGGCGCCATCGGGGCACTGCGGGCAGCCGAACGTCACGTCGTCCACGAACGGCCGGTGCGGGTCCAGCGCCGACAGGTCCGCCCCCGCCCGCGACCCCAGCTCGGCCAGCGAGCCCACGCAGGTCACGTGCCCGCGGTCGCACTCCCACAACGGCAGCGGCGTTCCCCAGTAGCGCGTCCGCGACACCGCCCAGTCGCCACTGCCGGCCAGCCATGGCCCGAACTGCCCGCGCCCGCTGGCCGGCGGGTGCCAGGCCGCCTGGGCGCTGCCCGCCAGCAGCGCTGGCTTGACCTCCGTTGCCTTGATGTACCAGGACGGCCGGGCGCCGGGCAGCAGCGCCGCCCCGCACCGCCAGCAGTGCGGGGCGCGACGCGCGCGCGTGGCCCGCCCGTACACCAGCCCCCGCTCGGCCAGGTCGGCGAGGACCGGCTGGTCCGCTTCGCGGGCGAACAGCCCGCCGACCAGCGGCAAGTCGTCGGCGAAGCGCCCGTCCGGTCCCACCGGGCTCACCACCGGCAGCCCGTGCGCCCGCGCCGCCGCCAGGTCGCTGGCGCCGAACGCCGGCGCCAGGTGGACCAGGCCGGTCCCGGCCCGCGCGGTCACGAAGCCAGCCGTCACGATCACGCGGGCCCCCGGGACATCCATGACCTTGCACGGAGCGGAGTACTCGCTCCCCGCCAGCTCGCGGCCGCGCGCCTGCGCCAGGACATGCCAGCCCTCCCCGAGGACCCGGGCGTAGCAGGACTCGGCCACGACCACCTTGTCGCCGTCGCGGCTCTTGCGGGCGATGAGGTAGGTGGCGTCGGGGTGCACCGCCACCGCCGTGCTGGCCACCAGCGTCCACGGCGCCGTCGTCCACACCAGCAGGTCCGCGCCGCTCAGGTGCCGGGCGATGCCCGGGCTGGCGCCCCCGGCCGGGGGCGCCGTCACCGTGAGCCGGATGGTCGCCGAGGGACCGGTGACCGGCCGGTACACGTCCGGCTGGCTCATCTCGTGGTCGGCCAGGACCGTGCCGCAGCGCGGGCAGTAGGGGCTGACCCGCACCTCGCGGACCAGCCGCCCCTGGTCATGGATCGCCTTGAGCACCCCCCAGGCCGACTCCACGTAGGCGGCGTCCATCGTCTGGTAGGCGCCGCCGGAGCCGGTCCAGTAGCCGATGCGCTCGTTCAGGGCGCTGAACGCGCCCATGTGCCGCCGGGCCGACTCCCGGCAGCGCGCGTTGAAGGCCGCCACCCCGTAGGCCTCGATGTCCCGCGTGCCGGCCAGGCCCAGTTCCCGCTCCACCGCGACCTCGACGGCCAGCCCGTGGCAGTCCCAGCCAGCCGGGCGGGCCACGTGGAATCCCTGCATGGTCTTGAACCGGGCGAACAGGTCCTTGACGACCCGCGGCCCGAGGTGGTGCAGGCCCGGCATCCCGTGCGCGGCCGACGGTCCCTCGTAGAGGGTCCAGCGCGGCCCGCCCGCCGTCTGCTGCAGGGACTGCGCGAACGTCCCGTCCCGCCGCCAGCGCGCCAGCATCTCGCGGTCGACGGCGGGCAGGTTGAGCGGCATGGCGCAATCCTAGGGGTGGGCAGTTACCGGGGGTCATCAGCCGCCGAAACTGCGGTATCCTCCGTTGACTGCCCCGAACCACGTAACGTCAAGAGTTGGTGAGCACACACATGACCGCCGCGCCCGAGTCGCCCGCCGCCGGCCTTCCCGTCCGGCCGGGCGAGGATCCGTGGACTGAGGAAGAGCTCGCCGAGGTGCGAGCCGAGCTTGAGGCCGAGGCGACTGAGCTCCGGGCCGAGACTGATCGCTCCGCGGCCGTGATCGCCGGGCTGCTAGGCGACTCGGTGACCGAGGCGGGCGACGACGAGGCGGACGCGAGCAGCAAGCTCTACGAGCGCGAGCACGAGCTGGCGATCAGCAACAACGCCCGCGACCTGCTCGACCAGACCGAGCACGCCCTGGCGCGGATCGAGGCCGGCACCTACGGCGTCTGCGAGTCGTGCGGCCAGGCCGTCGGGAAGGCGCGGTTGCTGGCTTTCCCCCGGGCGACCCTGTGCGTCGAGTGCAAGTCGAAGCAGGAACGCAGGTAATGAGCCAGCCGCAGGGCGAGGACCACCAGCCGGAGCCGGACCAGTCAGCCGAGCCGGACCAGGTACACGGGCAGGACCAGGTACCCGGGCAAGGCCAAGCCGGGGGACCCGCCGCCGCTGAGCTGGACGCTGCCGCTGAGCAGGACGCCGCCGGGCCGGGGGCGGCACGCCAGCCCGGCCGCAAGGCCGCCCTGGCGGCGGCCGTCGCCGTTGCCGCGCTCGGGCTCGACATCGTGTCCAAGGCGCTGGTCGTGGCGAACCTGACCCCCGGCGAGCCGGTCCACGTTCTCGGTGACCTGCTGGAGTTCAACCTGCTGCGCAACTCCGGGGCGGCCTTCAGCTTCGGGACCAGCTACACGGTCGTCTTCACCCTCCTGGCCATGGTTGTCATCGGCGTCGTCGTCCGGATGGCCCGGCGGCTGCGCAGCACCGGCTACGCAATCGCGTTCGGCCTGCTGCTGGCGGGCGCGACCGGGAACCTCGGGGACCGCATCTTCCGCGCGCCGGGGCTGTTCCGGGGCGACGTGGTCGACTGGATCGAGGTCACCCGCCACTTCGCCGTGTTCAACCTGGCCGACTCCTCCATCTGCATCGCCGCCGCCCTCTTCGTGCTGCTGTCGCTGCTGGGCATCCACGTGGACGGCACCCGGGGCGACCGCGCGCATGCCCCGGCCCCGGGCGAGGAGAGCCCAGACGACACGGCCCCGGGCGACACGGCCACAGACGACACGGCCCCAGACGACACGGCTCCCGTCGGCCAGGCTCCCGCCGACGTGGCCCCGGCGGACGCCGAGCGGTGACCCCGGCCCGCTACGTCACCATCCCCGACGGCCTCGACGGGGAGCGGCTGGACTCCGCGCTGGCCCGGCTGTTCGGCCTGTCCCGCTCGGCCGCCGCCGACCTCATCGGCGAGGGCAACGTGCTCGTCGAGGGGCACGCGGCGATGAAGTCCGACCGGGTCCTGGCGGGCGCGGAGCTGGCCGTCACGCTGCCGCCGCCGCCCACCCTGGAGGTCCAGGCCGACCCGGTCCCGGGCATGTCGCTCGTCTACCAGGATGCGGACATCGTCGTCGTGGACAAGCCGCGTGGCGTCGCCGCCCACCCCACGACCGGCTGGACCGGCCCGACCGTGATCGGCGGCCTGCTGGCGGCCGGGGTCATGGTCGCCACCTCCGGCGCGGCCGAGCGGCAGGGCGTCGTCCACCGGCTCGACGCCAACACCAGCGGCCTCATGGTCGTCGCCAAGAGCGAGGTCGCCTACAGCGTCCTGAAGCAGGCATTCCGCGACCGCACCGTCTCCAAGACCTACCACGCGCTCATCCAGGGTCACCCGGACCCGTTGCGGGGCACGATCGACGCGCCCATCGGCCGGCACTCGTCCGGGGACGGGCGGTTCGCCGTCGTCGCCGGCGGGCGCCCGAGCGTGACCCACTACGACACGCTGGAGGCGTTCCGGGCCGCCAGCCTGCTCGCGATCGGCCTGGAGACCGGCCGTACCCACCAGATCCGGGTGCACATGGCGGCGCTGCGCCACCCCTGCTGCGGCGACCTGATGTACGGGGCGGACCCGACCCTGTCGGCCCGCCTGGGCCTGACCCGCCAGTGGCTGCACGCGGTCCGGCTGTCCTTCGAGCACCCCACGCTGGGCTACGAGGTCACCTTCGACAGCGAGTACGCCGAGGACCTGCGGCGCTCCCTCGACGTGCTCCGCGCCGACAGCTAACCCGCCCTGGCATCCGCGCTTTCCCGTAATCCCGGATTTACTCCATAACCGGCGCTAAGGCTCACGGACCGGACCATAATGGGGTGCATCGTTCGACGGGCGCGAGGCGGGTGAAAGGACACCATGGCCGTGGGCGGCAGCAACTCGCCCGGCTGGGGGAATCCCCCCGGGGGCGGCCATAACGGGAACTGGGCGGGCCGCGACTACTATCAGGCCGGCCGGGACATCTACGTGCAGCCGTCGCCTGACCCGGGCTTCTTTAGGCGGCGGCTGGGGATCGTCGTCATTACCGCGGCGCTCATCGTCGCGGTCGCCGTCGTCGTCGGCTGGCGCCTGCGGTCCGGCGCGGCCACCGGCGATGGCTCGGTGCCGCCGGTCACCGCGACCGACTCGCCTCCGGCGGGAACGCCCCTGTCATCCGTGAACCCGCTGCCGTCGAGCAATATCTACGAGTACACGCCGGGCAAGCCACAGCAAATCGGCAGCGTCCTGTACCCGAACTCAATACGGTTCGGCTGCAGCTCCAGCTTGTCCGTGCTCTACAAGTACAACTCGGTCTTCTATAACGTTGCAGGCTTTGCCTCGCTGACGGTAACAGTAGGAGTGCCCGCCAACGCGGCTAATGCGGCCAGCGGCGCCGCCAACATTAGCTTCTGGAAGAACGGGACAACCCAGCTCGACCGGACCGTGCAAGTATGGCAAGGAAGCCCGCGAACAGTTACCGTGCCCCTGAGCGGCGCATCTCAGCTGGAGGTCTACTGCACGTCGACCTCCGTGGGAATTCCCGGTGACAGCGGCGACAACATCGACGTCGCCCTGGGCGGCGCTGTGCTTGCGAAGTCCTGACCTCAGCGGCCTCGTTCACTCTGGCTTCGGGCCGGTCACGTAGTAGCCGATGCCGGGGTAGCGCGTCAGCAGGCCCTCATCGACCAGCATCCGCAGCGCCTTGGCCGCCGTCTGCCGGGCGGTCCCGTACTGGCCCGACAGCTCGGAGATCGACGGCGCCGGCTTACCCCGGGCGATCTGGCCGCTGGTGATGAGCTCGCGCACCTCGTCGGCGATCTGCCGGTACCGGCGCGGGTCCAGGCTCGAAGGTTCCGTTGTCATTGTGAGTGCACTCTCCCTGGCGTCCTCGGTCATTGATGGTCGAGTATACGCACCAGTGAGCGTAAACTGCCAGGTGAGGGTAAGGCTAAGCGCTTCCCGCCCCGACCTCGGCCGGAAGCCGGGTGCGGGTGCCGTCGCTCCAGGCGATGATGCCCGCGACTGGCGCCGGGCTCGCGGGGTCCCGCTCGCCGGGGACGAAGTAGCCGGGGTCATGGACCAGGGCGTCGATGCTCGTCAGCGTGCGCAGCGCGGTGAGGGTGACCGGAAGGGTTACCGCGAGCTCGCGGGCAACCGATCTGCCGGGATGCCCTCGACGGGACCGGGGGATGCGTCGAAAGTGCGGACTGGCGTGGAGGGAATCCCCGGGGAATCGCGGCGCGGGGAAGTCTTGTCCTCGATCGCCGGCGAGTGTTCCGCGCCCCGCGACCCGCCACCCGCTAAGGTAAGCGGTACCCACTGAGCCACATCGCCCGCCGCGCCCCGGGTCCCCCCGGGCGGGTGCGGCGGCGCGAAGCGTGCCCGCTGGGAGATGTCGACGTGGCGCGCAGCAGGAGGCGATTGAGCAGTGACCCAGGAACCCTACGCCCACCTGCACGTGCACACCGAGTACTCGATGCTCGACGGCGCGGCCCGCCTGAAGGAGCTGTTCCAGGAGGTCAAGGCGGGCGGCATGACGCACGTCGCCATGACCGACCACGGCAACATGTTCGGCGCGGCCGAGTTCTACAAGCAGGCCAAGGCGGCCGAGATCACCCCGGTCATCGGCATCGAGGCCTACGTCGCCCCCGAGAGCCGCCGCAATACCGCCCGCATCCTGTGGGGCCAGCCGCACCAGAAGCCCGACGACGTGTCCGCCTCCGGCGCCTACCTGCACAAGACCCTGTGGGCGCGGAACAGGGAAGGCCTGCACAACCTGTTCAAGCTCAGCTCCCGCGCCTACGCCGAGGGCTGGGTCGGCAAGTGGGCCCGGATGGACAAGGAGATCCTGGCCGAGCACGCCCAGGGCCTCATGGCCTCCACCGGCTGCCCGTCGGGGGAGCTGCAGACCCGGCTGCGGCTGGGCCACGAGAAGGAGGCCCTGGCCTCGGCGGCCGAGTACCAGGACATCTTCGGCAAGGAGAACTACTTCCTGGAGATCATGGACCACGGGCTGTCCATCGAGACCCGGGTCCGCGACGGCCTCATCGCCATCGGCAAGAAGCTGGGCATCCCGCCGGTCGTGACCAACGACAGCCACTACAGCAAGGAAAGCGACGCCCAGTACCACGACCTGCTGCTGTGCATCCAGACCGGCAAGAAGGTCAGCGACACCGACCGGTTCAAGTTCGACGGCTCCGGCTACTACATCAAGTCGCCCGCTGAGATGTACGCGATCAACAACAGCGACGTGTGGCAAGAGGGCTGCCGCAACTCCCAGCTCCTGATCGCCGACCGGGTCGACGCCAGCGGCATGTTCGAGTTCGTGAACCTGATGCCCCGGTTCCCGATCCCGGCCGAGTTCGACTCCGAGAACGCCCTGTTCGAGGCCACGGTCTGGCAGGGCATGGACAAGCGCTACCCCGGCGGCGTCCCCGGCGACCGGCGCCAGCAGGCGCAGTACGAGATCGGGATCATCTCCTCGATGGGCTTCCCGGCCTACTTCCTGGTCGTCGCCGACTTCATCAACTGGGCCAAGAACAACGGCGTGGCGGTCGGCCCCGGCCGCGGCTCGGCGGCCGGCAGCATCGTCGCCTACGCGATGGGCATCACCGACCTGGACCCGATCGAGCACGGCCTGATCTTCGAGCGGTTCCTCAACCCCGAGCGGATCTCGATGCCCGACATCGACATCGACTTCGACGAGCGCGGGCGGGCCGACGTCATCCGCTACGTGACCCAGAAGTGGGGCAGCGACAAGGTCGCGCAGATCATCACCTACGGCACGATCAAGGCGAAGGCCGCGATCAAGGACGCCGGCCGCGTCCTGGACTACCCGTACGCGATGGGCGACCGGATCACGAAGGTGTTCCCCCCGGCCGTGCTGGGCAAGGACATCTCGCTGTCGGGCATCACCGACCCCGAGCACCCGCGCTACAGCGAGGCCGGCGAGCTGCGGGCGATGTACGAGGGCGAGCCCGACGTCAAGCGCATCATCGACACCGCCCGCGGGATCGAGGGCCTGATCCGGCAGCCCGGCGTGCACGCGGCCGGGGTGATCATGTCGGCCGAGCCGCTGACCGACCACATCCCGGTCTGGGTCCGGCACCAGGACGGCGCCGTCATCACGCAGTTCGACTACCCGACCTGCGAGGGCCTCGGCCTGCTGAAGATGGACTTCCTGGGCCTGCGCAACCTCACGATCATGAGCGACGCGGTCAAGATGGTCGGGCAGAACCGGGGCGTCGAGATCAACCTGCTCGAGCTCCCGCTGAGCGACAAGCCCACCTACGAGCTGCTGTCGCGGGGCGACACCCTGGGCGTGTTCCAGTTCGACTCCAGCGGCTACCGGACCCTGATGCGGGTGATGAAGCCGGACAACTTCGAGGACATCTCCGCCCTCGGCGCCCTGTACCGGCCCGGCCCGATGGGCGTCAACAGCCACACCAACTACGCGCTGCGCAAGAACAAGCAGCAGGACATCACCCCGATCCACCCGGAGCTGGCCGACCCGCTGCGCGAGATCCTCGAGCCCACCTACGGCCTGATCGTGTACCAGGAGCAGGTCCAGAAGGCCGCCCAGGTGCTGGCCGGGTACACCCTCGGCCAGGCCGACCTGCTGCGCCGGGCGATGGGCAAGAAGAAGAAGGAGATCCTGGACAAGGAGTTCGTCCCGTTCCAGCAGGGCTGCCGGGAGCGGGGCTACTCCGACAAGGCGATCCAGGCGGTGTGGGACGTGCTGGTCCCGTTCGCCGGCTACGCGTTCAACAAGGCGCACTCCGCCGCCTACGGCCTGGTCTCCTACTGGACCGCCTACCTCAAGGCGAACTACGCCCCCGAGTACATGGCCGCCCTGCTGACGTCGGTGGGCGACGACAAGGACAAGTCCGCCCTGTACCTGTCGGAGTCCCGGCGGATGGGCGTCACCGTCTTGCCGCCCGACGTGAACGCCTCGATCGCCACGTTCGCCGCCGTCGGCAAGGACGTGCGGTTCGGCCTCGCCGCGATCCGCAACGTCGGCGCCAACGTGGTCGAGGGGATCATCGCCGCCCGCAAGTCCAAGGGCGAGTTCACCAGCTTCGCCGACTTCCTGCGCAAGGTGCCCCAGCCGGTCTGCAACAAGCGCGTCATCGAGTCGCTGATCAAGGCGGGCGCGTTCGACTCCCTCGGCCACCAGCGCAAGGGCCTGCTGCTCATCCACGAGCAGGCGGTCGACAGCGTGACCGACATCAAGCGCAACGAGGCGATCGGCCAGGACTCCCTGTTCGGCGGGGACGAGCAGGCCGAGGCCGCCTTCGAGGTCGCGATCCCCGACGCCGAGTGGGACAAGAAGACCCGGCTCAACTTCGAGCGGGAGATGCTCGGCCTGTACGTCTCGGACCACCCGCTGCTCGGCGTGGAGCACATCCTGGCCCGCGACGCCGACATCGCCCTGCCCGAGCTGATGGGCTCGGCGACGGCCGGCGAGGGCGAGGACGGGGAGGACGCGCGCCCGCTGCCCGCCCCGTCCGGGGGCCGCCGCGACGGCGAGATCTACAAGATCGGCGGGATCTTGTCCGGCGTCACCCGCAAGGTCACCAAGAACGGCGCCCAGTGGGCGACCGCGACCCTGGAGGACCTCGGCGGCGCGATCGAGGTGCTGTTCTTCCCGCAGACCTACCAGCTCTACGCCATGGCCATCGCCGAGGACGCGATCGTCATCGTCAAGGGCAAGGTGGACCGGCGCGAGGACGTGCCCAAGCTCGTCGCGATGGACCTGGCGATCCCCGACCTGACGATCACCGAGGGCGGCCCCTTCGTGGTCAACATGCCGCTCGTCAAGTGCGTCCCGCCGGTCGTGGAGCAGCTGCGGGAGGTGCTGCGCACCCACCCGGGCACGACCGAGGTCCACCTGCGGCTGAAGGGCAACCAGAAGACCACCGTGGTCCGCCTGGACGACAAGCTCCGGGTGGCGGCCTCCCCGGCCCTGCACGCCGACCTCAAGCAGATCCTCGGCCCGACCTGCATCGCGAGCTAAGGAAGCCCCTTCGCCGCTCTTTTTCCTTTCACGAGACCCTCGCCGGCCGCGCTAGCGAGCTTCGAGGTTGCGGCGGATCTGCTCCAGGGCCGCGACGAGGGCCGCCCGCTCGGGCTCGCCGACCCCGGCCAGCGCCCGCTCGGTCAGCTGGCGCATCTCCTCGTCGATGTCCTTCTCCAGCGCCCGCCCCCGGTCGGTCAGCCGCAGCCGGACCATCCGCCGGTCTCCGGGGTGCGGCTCGCGCCGCAGCAGCCCGGCCGCCTCCATCCGGCTCGTGGCCCGGGTCACGGTTGGCGTGGCCAGCCCCAGCCGCCGGGCTATCTCGCCCGGGGACAGCCCGTCCTGCCGCCACAAGGTCCGCAGCACGTACTGCTGCCCCTCGTGCACCCCGTGCCGCGCGAACGCCGTCGCCGAGGCATGCACGAGGGCATGCTTGGCCGCCCAGAACACGGTCTGGAAGTCAGCAGGCGCGGGCGCGCGGTCATCAGGCATGGTAAGGGCCAGCGTACGGCAGGGCGCCGCGCTCGTCCCCGTTCGCACCGCGTCAGGCCCGGCAGCCGGCGCAGGGCCCGGTCGCAGAGGGCGCGCCAAGGGCGCCCGCATCGGGGGTCCGGGGTCGCCCCCGGGTAAATGCGGTTGGGCCCGGGCCGAGGCCCGGCTAGCCTTGCCCCTCATGCAGCCCCTAACCGAGCAAGAGATCCGGGCCGCGTTCGTGAACTGCAGCAAGGGCGAGGCCAAGCGGCTCAGCGTGCCCCGTGACCTGGCCGGGCGGCCCTGGGCCGACCTGGACTTCATCGGCTGGCGCGACCCGCAGGGCCCCGGGCGGGCGTACCTGGCGACCCGGCTGGACGCCGCCCCGGTCGCCGTCGCCCTGCGCTGCCCGGGGCCGGGGCCGCTGCAGAAGAAGGCGAGCATGTGCTCCATCTGCCTGACCAGCCACACCGGCGGCGTCACCCTGATGGTCGCCGCCCGGGCGGGCAAGGCCGGGCAGCAGGGCAACACCGTGGGCGACTACCTGTGCAGCGACCTCGCCTGCTCGCTCTACGCCCGCGGCCTCAAGGCGGTGCGCGGCCTCGGCGGCCGCCCGCCCGAGGCCCTGACGGTCGAGGAGCGGGCCGGCCGCCTGCTGGCCAACCTGGCCGCCTTCATCGCCAAGGTCACCGCCTGAGCCCCGCCGCCCTTGACCTTCGGATGGCTGCCTGCCCCGAATGTCGGTGGCGAGTGGTTGGATGGCGTGCATGAGCGACGCTGGGGAACACGACGGGCCGGGTGACGACGGGCTGGCCGATGAGGCCCTGCGGGAGGAGGCCGAGGAGCACCTGCGCGCCCTGGCCGGGGAGCACGCGCGGCTGCGCGAGGACCAGTGGACGGCGATCAGCGCCCTGGTCGCCGGGCGCCGCCGGGCGCTGGTGGTCCAGCGCACCGGCTGGGGCAAGTCGGCCGTGTACTTCATCGCGACGGCCCTGCTGCGGGCGGCCGGGGAAGGCCCGACCGTGATCGTGTCGCCCCTGCTGGCCCTGATGCGCAACCAGGTCGAGGCGGCCGCCCGGGCCGGCATCCACGCGGCGACGATCAACTCCGCCAACACCGACGACTGGGAGCAGGTGTACGAGGATGTCGCCGCCGGGGAGATCGACGTGCTCCTGGTCAGCCCCGAGCGGCTGAACAACCCCGGCTTCCGCGACCAGGTGCTGCCCCGGCTGACCGAGGCGGCCGGCCTGATCGTGATCGACGAGGCGCACTGCATCTCGGACTGGGGCCACGACTTCCGGCCCGACTACCGCCGCATCCGCACGCTGCTGGAGACGCTGCCGCCCGGCACCCCGGTCCTCGCGACGACCGCCACCGCCAACGAGCGGGTGACGCTGGACGTCGCCGAGCAGTTGCGGGCTGGTGCCGCCGACGATGACGTGGTGGTCCTGCGGGGCGCGCTGGACCGGGAGTCCCTGCGCCTGGCGGTGGTGTCGCTGCCGACCGCCAGCGCCCGCCTGGGCTGGCTGGCGGCCCGGCTCGCGAGCGGCGAGCTGCCGGGCTCGGGGATCGTCTACACGCTGACCGTCGCGGCCGCCTACGAGACCGCCGCGTTCCTGCGCGAGCAGGGCATCGAGGTCGCCGCCTACAGCGGCAAGGACGACCAGTCCCGGCGGCTGGAGGCCGAGGACGCCCTGCAGGGCAACCGGGTCAAGGCGCTGATCGCGACCAGCGCCCTCGGCATGGGCTTCGACAAGCCCGACCTGGGCTTCGTCGTGCACCTGGGCGCCCCCCAGTCCCCGGTCGCCTACTACCAGCAGATCGGCCGGGCCGGGCGGGGCGTCGAGCGGGCCGAGGTGGTCCTGCTCCCGGGCCGCGAGGACCGCGACATCTGGGCCTACTTCGCCTCGCTCGCGTTCCCGCCCGAGCGGCAGGTCCGGGCCGCTCTCGCCACCCTGGCCGAGGCGGGCCGGCCGCTGTCGACCGCCGCCCTGGAGACCCGGGTCGACCTGTCCCGGGGGCGCCTGGAGTCGATGCTCAAGGTGCTCGACGTGGACGGCGCCGCCCGCCGGGTGTCCGGCGGCTGGGAGTCGACCGGGGAGCCGTGGTCCTACGACGCCGACCGCTACGAGCGGGTCGCCGCCGCCCGCGCGCGCGAGCAGCAGGCGATGCTCGGCTACCTCGCCACGACCGGCTGCCGCCTGGAGTACCTGCGCCGCGAGCTGGACGACCCGGAGGCGACCGCGTGCGGCCGGTGCGACAACTGCACCGGCCGTCCCTGGCCGGCCGACGTGCCCGAGGCGGGCGCCCAGGCCGCCCAGGAGCGGCTGCAGCGCCCCGGGACCGAGGTCGAGCCGCGCAAGATGTGGCCCGCCGGGATGGCCGCCCTCGGCGTGGAGGGCGCGTCCGGCAAGATCCCGGCCGGCCAGCTGGCCGGGCCGGGCCGGGCGATCGGCCGCCTGACCGACATCGGCTGGGGCACCACGCTGCGCGCCCTGCTGGCCGACGGCGCCCCCGACGAGCCCGTCCCCGGCCCGGTCATGGACGCCGTGATCAAGGTGCTCGCCGCCTGGGACTGGGACCAGCGCCCGGCCAGCGTGGTGACCCTCCCCTCGCGCGCGCGCCCGGTCCTGGTCACCAGCCTGGGGGAGCGGCTCGCCCGGGTCGGCCGCCTGTCCTACCTCGGCTCGCTCGGCTACGCGACCCCCGGCGGCCCCGGCCCCCGCCGCCACAACAGCGCCCAGCGGCTGGCCCAGGCCTGGTCGGCCCTGACCGTCCCCGACGACCTGCGCGCGGCCCTGGCGGCGGCCCCGCCGGGCCCGGTCCTGCTGGTGGATGACCGCATCGAGACCGGCTGGACCATGACCGTCGCCGCCAAGCTCCTGCGCGAGGCCGGCGCCCCCGCCGTCCTCCCCCTCACCCTCGCCGTGACGACCGGCTGACAGGCTTCAGTCGTTAGCCGGCTATCCTTTGCGGGTAGCTGGCCGGCTAGCGAATCGGAGGACTGCTGTGAAGGTTGGGATCGTGCTCGGGGACTTCTCCTGGCCCGGTGGCCCGGGCGAGCTGGGGCGGCAGGTCGCCGGGGTCGCGCGGGCGGCCGACGAGGCGGGGGTGGACAGCCTCTGGGTGATGGACCACTTCTTCCAGATCCGGCTGACCGGCCTCCCGCCGGAGTCGCCGATGCTGGAGTCGTACGCCACCCTCGGCGTCATCGCCGGGCAGACGGAGCGGATCCGGCTCGGGACGCTGGTGACCTCGGTCGCCTACCGGCATCCGGGCATCCTGGTCAAGGCGGTGACCACGCTGGACGTGCTCAGCGGGGGACGGATGTACCTCGGGCTGGGCGCGGGGGCGCCGTGGAACCCCGAGCCGCGGGGGGCGGGGACCGGGTGGGAGGCCGAGGGGCTGGGGATCCCGTTCCCGCCGCTGGCCGACCGGTTCGAGATGCTGGAGGAACTGCTGCAGGTCACCAGCCAGATGTGGACCGGGGACGAGGAGCCCTTCGCGGGCAAGCACTACCAGCTCGCCCGGCCGCTCAGCTCCCCCGCCCCGGTGCAGCGCCCCCACCCGCCGGTCCTCATCGCCGGCGGCGGGGCCAGGAAGACCCTGCGGCTGGTGGCCCGCTACGCGGACGCCTGCCACCTGCCCGACATGCCCGGCCCGTACGGCGGGGACCTGGGGGAGAAGCTCGGCCTGCTGCGCGAGCACTGCGCCGCCATCGGCCGGGACTACGCGGCGATCGAGAAGACCGTCAACGGCTCCTTCGACCTCGGCGACGACCCGGCGGCGGGCCGGCGGGACTTCCTCGCCCGGCTGGCGAGCCTCGCCGGGCTCGGCTTCGAGCACGTCATGCTGGCCGCCCGCGGCCCCTGGACGGCGGAGAAGGTCGCCGCCCTGGCCGGCCTCCTGCCCGAGATCCACGCGCTCGAGCCCGCGCCGTGAGCTAAGGAGCTAGTCACCCGCGATCGAGCCATCCATGCCCTTACCCTCCAGTGCGTTCGCCCGGGCTAGTGCCCTCGCCCGGGAGCGGGCTGAATCCGGTCGCCGGGTTGAACCCGGTGACCTGGTGGAAGAGCGACTGATAGCGCAGCAGGGCCACCCGCATCGCCTCGGTGTCGCGGCCCGGCCCGGTGCCGTCCCAGGTGTCGCGGATCTCCTGCGCGCGGGCGCGCAGCGCCGCCACGAGGCGCTCGGCCGCCTCCTCCACCAGGCTGGCGGCCTCGGTGGTGGCCCCGCGCGGATTGTCGACGAACCCGGCCTTGGCCCGCTGCCACCCAGGGCCGAGGTCATCGGCCCGCACGGCCAGCGGCGCCTCGTCGTCCACGCCGGCCTCCCGGCGGGCCCGCACCGCGCTGTCGTCCGCATTGCCCGCCGGGCCGCCGTCGGCCGCGATGGCGGGCTGCGGCCCGGTGTCGGCCCGGCCCCGGGAAGTGACCCCGGCCGCCGGGGCGACGGCGGCCGGGGCGCTAGTGGCCGTCCCGCTGGGCGTGAACGTCGGCCTGCCCGGCCAGTCGCCGGCCGGGTGGTTCCCGGCCCGCGATCCGGGGTGCAGGGGGACGGCGTCGCTCACGGGCTCGGGGCTAGTCATTAAGGTCAGTTGTCCTTCTGCTCGAAGCCGGCGACCCCGGGGCAGTGAAGTCCGGGGCAGTGCTGTCCGGGGCAGTGCTGTCCGGGGCAGTAA
>DATBEM010000015.1:0-26749 GCA_036276115.1 Trebonia sp. | reverse complement strand
CTCACTCAATCTAGGAGAGAATGGCCAGCTGTCCGGCGACCTGCAGGATGCCAACGCTGATTTTTACCTGCTCGAGCAGTTGCTGGACGAGGACGGCCTGCGGCGGGTCATGGCGGTGCGCGAGTTCATGGAGAAATCCGTCGCGCCCGTGATCGACCAGTACTGGATCCGGGAGGAGTTCCCGGCCGAGCTGATACCGGGCCTGGCCGCCCTCGGCATCGCCGGGCTGGCGTGCGAGGGCTACGGCTGCCCGGGCGGCAGCAGCCTGCTCGACGGCATGATCGCCCAGGAGCTGGCCCGGGTCGACTGCTCGATCGCCACCTTCATGGGCGTGCACGGCGGCCTGGCCATGGGCTCCATCTCCCTGTGCGGGTCCGATGAGCAAAAGCAGCGCTGGCTGCCGGCCATGGCCCGGATGGAGAAGATCGGCGCGTTCGCGCTGACCGAGCCGGACGTCGGGTCGGGCGCGGCCGGCGGCCTCACCACGACCGCCCGGCGCGACGGCGACTCCTGGGTGCTGAACGGGCAGAAGAAGTGGATCGGCAACGCCACCTTCGCCGACCTGATCATCGTCTGGGCCCGCGACGTGTCCGATGACCAGGTCAAGGGATTCGTCGTCGAGGGCGGGACCGAGGGGTTCACGCCAGTCAAGATGCGCGACAAGATCGCGCTCCGGGTGGTCCAGAACGCGCGGATCACCCTGGACAACGTCCGCGTGCCCGAGGCCAGCCGACTGCAGCGGGCCACCTCGTTCCGCGACACCGCCAAGGTCCTGCGCCTGACCCGGGCTGGCGTGGCCTGGCAGGCGACCGGCTGCGCCCGCGGCGCCTATGAGCACGCGCTCGCCTACGCCGGCCAGCGGCAGCAGTTCGGCCGCCCCATCGCGGGCTTCCAGCTCGTGCAGGACCTGCTGGTGCGGATGCTGTCCAACGTCACCGCCTCGGCCACCTTGTGCGTGCGGCTCTCCCAGCTGCAAGACCAGGGCCAGGCCAAGGACCATCACTCCGCGCTGGCCAAGGCGTTCTGCACCGTCCGCATGCGGGAGACGGTCGGCTACGCGCGCGAGCTCCTCGGCGGCAACGGCATCCTGCTGGAGAACCAGGTGGGTCGCTTCGTCGCCGACGCGGAGGCCATCTACTCCTACGAGGGCACCCGCGAGATCAACACGCTCATCGTCGGCCGCGCCATCACCGGCCTCGGCGCCTTCGTCTGACCGGCCGCCTGCGTGCAGCAGTCGCCGTGGGCGGAGTGGTACCCGCCCGGGGCGGCGCTCATCGCGTAGCCGCTGCCCGCCCGCGGGTGACCGCACCTCCGGCAAAAACCCATGCTCACCGGCTCCTTCGTACGCCATGGGGGAATGCCTGCGGCCCGCCCGCTCCGGGGGATAGGGCTTAACGGCTGGGGCCGCCCTTTGGCTTTGCCGTCTTTACCCTTGACGCCCAGCTTGGCCCGTCGTGATCGGTCTGGTCCGCCGCCCGGTCGCCGGATGCCTCTGATCCCGGGATCTGAGTTTCCTTGCTGGTGGCGGGGGTGGCATTGCTGGCATCGCCGCCGCTGTCCTCGTCGGCGTCGTCCTTCTTCTCCGTGCCCGAGGACATGTCCGGTACCAGCTCGGGAGTCGTCTTCTCGCCCTTGCCGCTGCCGCCGGTGTCGCCCGGGACTTGCTCGGGCGGGTTGTCTCCGGCGACCTTGTTGAACTGCGGCGTGAGGGTGTTGTTCGGCATGGCGCGAATGTCGCCGCCGGAGCCATCCGCCATCGTGGGCTGGGCCGGATCGGCCGCCGGGCCGTCGCCGCCGGGACCGCCGCCCTCTGGCACCTCCTGAACCTGCTGCTGGTCGGCCTCGGGCCCGGCCTGCCCGGGTACCTCGGTGACCACCTGCTGCGGGACCTCCGGCCCGGCTGGCGGCGGCACCTCGTCCGGCGACTGGGGCTGCTGTTCGGGGCTGGGCTCCCGGTCGGGGCCGGGGACCTCCTGCGGCCCGGGGCCGGGAACCTCCGGGCCGCCTTGGCCGGGAACCTCGTTGACCGGCTCGGGGACCTCGTTCACGGGCCCGGGTACTTCTTGCGGGCTGGTGCTCGGCACCTCGGCCGGCGGTTCGCCTTCCCCGGCCTCCTGGCGGCCGCCTGCCTGGCCCCCGCTCCCGTCGCCGGCTTCCGCGGCCGGCCGGTTGTCGCTCCCCGCCTGGGGGACGTTGTCGTTCGCCGGCTGAGGAACGTTGTCGTTGGCGGGCTGCGGGACGTTGTCGTTGGCGGGCTGAGGAACGTTGTCGTTGGCGGCCGGGCCGTGGTCGCCCGCCTCGGCCGGGCCGCTCATCCCGGGCTCGGGAGCCGACGCAGCGCCCGCGTCGGAGGCCTGGCCGGCCGACTCCGGCGGGGCAGAGGACATCTCGCTCATGTGACCTCCTCGCTGGCGCTCGCGGGGATGCCGAGGCGGGTCGCGACGGACGCGGGCCAGGCGGGGGAGAACCGCATCGTCCGGATCGCCAGGGAGTGCAGGAACAGGCAGAACGCGGCATCACTGCGGCCGGGGTCGGCCGAGGGCAGCGCCGCGAACCCGCCCACGCTGGCGCGCAGGAGGCCGATGAGCCGCTGCCAGCCGGCGTCGATCTCGGCGCTGGTGCGGCCCTTGGCCTCCAGCGCGGCCACCGCGTCCTTGATCGCGGCGACCGTCACCGGGTCGCCGACCATGGCGAGGGCGGCCCCCCGGTAGCCGCACTGCGCCCGGCACCGGTCGCACGCGGCGAACGGCGGCGAGGCCGCCGCCTGGACCAGCCCGGCCGGCGGCGCGGTCGCGGTCAGCGTCCGCGGCACCGACACGTGCGCCGCCTCGGCGAACTCGTCGCTGTAGGCGAGGGCCTCGCCGGTCCGCAGGCGGGTGGCGAACTTCATCTGGGCCTCGTCGAAGCCCATCGTCTCGCCCAGGTAGCGCCGGTCGTCCTCAGCCGTCAGCCGGTGCATGACCTTGAGGTTGGTGTTCTTCACGGCGTCGGCGACGAGCTTGGTCGGGAGCTGCTCGGCGATGATGACGCCCTCGCCGTACTTGCGGTTCTCGGCCAGGGTGTTCGCGAAGGCCTCGGCTGCCTTCTCCTTCGCCTGGGCGTCGTCGGACGACTTGCCGCCCTCGGCCCGGGCCAGCAGCCGGTGCGCCTCCTCTACCAGCGTCACGTGGACCAGGTCGGAGGTGGCGCCCCGGGCGGCCTGGTAGTGCTCGGTGATCGCGTTGAGCAGCAGCGCGATCATCAGCGCCTGCTCATCCCCGGAGCCGAGCGACTTGAGCTCAAGGATCACCGGGTGGTCCAGCAGCCCCGCGATGTCGTTGGGCTGGCTGGTGAGGAACGCCGACCCGGTCACGCCGCGCACGAGCTGCTGGGCGCGGCGGATGGAGGCGGCCTCGATGTTCGCCTTCACCTCGCCCGCGTAGCCGAGGTCGGCGGTGACCTCGCGCATCGCCCGCATGAACTCCACCGCCGTCGGCCACGTGCTCTTGCCCGGGTCCGATCGCTGGGAGGGCAGCACGCCCGCCCGCAGGTAGGTGAGGTTGAGCGCGTCCTGGTAGATGGACGGCAGCGGCTCCCAGAGGCCGAATGCGGCCTTGAAGCAGGCCAGCAGGTTGGCCATGTGCTCGCCGACCAGGACGCCGGCCGGCACCTCGAAGGGGTTGAACCGCAGGGGGCGGCCACCCTCGTCCCCGACGGTGACCACCTCCAGGTCGGCGAAGCCCGGGGCCGAGGCGAGCCGGCGGTAGTCGTTAGCGTCGGAGTTCACCGGCTCGATGACGAGGAACGGGATCCGGTGGTCGGCCCACAGCTGGCGCAAGATCTCCATCGCGGTGGTGGTCTTGCCGCTGCCGGTGCTGCCGACGAGCAGCGCGTGCTTGGTGAGCGACCGGACCGGCAGCCGGACCGGGCGGTCCGAGCCGGCGATGTGGCCGAGCGTGATGCTCGGCCCGGTCGACTCGATCGCCTCGGCGTGGCCGAACTGGCCGCGCCGCACCCGGAACCCGGGCACCGTCCCGTCCACCGCGACCGGCAGCCGGAACGCGCAGTTCGCGTCGCGCGCGTCGCCCAGGACGCTCAGCAGCGCGAGCTGGGCGGGCGGATGATCGGGCCGTCCCCAGATCTCGGCCCGCCCTGGGAGCAGGCCGAAGTCGATCGCGTGCAGGTTGCTCGCCATCAGGTGCTGCTGGGCGGCCGAGGCCGGCCGCCGGATCTCATGCGCCGAGACCGCCCGCTCGCCCGCCAGGAAGGTGTCGCGGCCTGCCTCGGTCGGCGAGATCGCGGCGGCCAGGGTCTCCACCAGGCCTGGGGGCAGCGGCCCGGCCGCTGTCACCTGGACGCGCAAGACGAACGCCTTCTGCGCCAGCCGCCGGGAGAAGTCGCGGAAGGCGCGCTCGGCCTCCACCGCGAACGCGTCCGGCGCGAGCTTGCGCCGGCCGTAGTAGAGGCCGCCTTCTTGCTGGTCCTCCCGCGCCAGGCGCCCGTAGAAGGTGGTCATGTCGAGCATCGCCTGCCCGAATGCCCCCGGGATCTGCACCGGCAGCACCCCGACGGACACCACCAGCGGGACCGGGGACGCCGCGAGCGCCGCGTACGCCTGCGACCAGTCCTGGTCCGACCAGTTGAAGGGGACGGCGGAGAAGTAGTAGCCGACCCCCGCGTCGGGCCGGGACGGCAGGCCGAGCAGCTCATGGCGCGTGATCACCGCCGTGTCGGTGGCGGCCCCCGCCGGCAGCGGCGCCAGCAGCGACGCGACGGCGGCGCCGTCGGTCACCGCGCTCGCGGTGACGTGCCGGGGCAGGGCGGCGTGCACCTGGGTGCACAGCCGCCGCGCCCGCCCGGCCACCTCGGCGGGATCGTTGCCCCACACCCGGCCGAGCAGCGCCAGCGAGACCGGGTTCGCGGCGGCCGGGCTCACGACCAGGCGCAGGTCGAACGCCGCCCGCAGGGCCGGGTCGAGGAACCCGTTGAGGAATCCCCGCTGCTCGGCGTGCGCCCGCGCGAGCCGCTCGTCGCGCGACAGCCCCTGGTACTCCCGGGCCTCGAGCAAGTTGACGGCCGCGTCGATCGCGATGGCGAAGTACGCGTTGGGGACCGGTGCCCGGTCACCCTGCGCGTGCGTGCCCGGCGGTGCGGCCAGGCGGGTGTGGAGCGCCTCCATGGGGCTGGTTACCCGGCGGCTTCGGCGACGGCGATGCTGGAGCCGACGATCCCGTGACCTTGCCCGGCGAGCTGGCCGATCGCTACGTCCACGCCCTCACGGGTGGCGCTGTGCATCGTCTCGCGCATCGCGCGGGCCGAGTCGTACCGCAGCGAGGTGTACAGGTCGTTGCCCTTGTTGGTGACGGAGTGCCACACCCGCATCACGATCATGCAGACATACTGGAACGGGGACAGCGTGATCCAGAAGGTCCAGCCCACGTACAGGTCGCTGCCGTAGGCGAAGCACGCGACGTAGCCGGCGAACAGGCCATGGCGCAGCTCCAGGTAGTCGCGGGTGCCTTCCCCCGGCAGCTTCAGCCGGCGGACCTGCATGGAGTCGAGCGGGATCCCGCGCCCGCGCACGACCCAGGCGACGTGGTCGAAGACGGCGGGCATGGCGGCGCCCTTGTTATCGACCGATATCTTCCACTCAGAGAGCTGGATCGGGACCTTGAGGAACCAGAAGCAGATCGCCAGCGCCAGGCCAATCAGGGCGCCGACGACCAGGAACAGGCCGATCCCGAAAACGGGGCTGGCGATGGCGAGGATCCCGCAGATGATGATTCCGGCGCAGGCACCGAGCATGTAGACCATGGCGTATAGCGCGTACCGCATCGCGACCTGGATGAGGAACCGCGTGTTCCCGACCGGGTCGAATGACGGCTCCGGTACCTGCTGGTACTGCAGCCGCAGCCCCATGTAGGTGGTGTTCGGCGCGGCCTGCCCGACCGCCGGGCCGCCCCCCGGCGACGCAGCCGCCGGGGGCGGCATGCTCGCGGTGGACGGGGGCCACGTGGTGTCCGGCACCTCGATGACCGTCGTCACGCTGGCCACTGGTGCCACGTCTGGCAGGGGCGCCAGCGTGGTAACTGGATATGAGCCACTAGTGCTGGCTGGCTGGCCGCAATCTCCGCAGAACGCGTCGTCGTCGCCGACCAGTGAACTGCACTTACCGCAACTCGATGGCATGTAAGCCTCGCCCCCCCAGGCGCATATGGGCCGGCGGAGTCGCCGGCATGTTTCCCGCATACTACAACAAATGGCGCTTTAACGAAAGACGGCACGCTCAATGACCTTTAATTGCTTTTGCCAATATAGAATTAAATGATGAAGATTGTCGCGATGGCAACGTGGGCGGCGCGGCGGCCCGGTCCCACCTGGTAAGTTCTGGCCGACCAGGCCAGGCGGCGAACGGGGGACAGTGGCTCAACAGCAGCGCGGGACCCGCATGTTCGCGCTGACCATGCCCGGCCTCGCCAGCCTCGCCGCTCGCGAGATCGATGCCCTGGCGGGCGCCAGCGTGGAAGACAGCGGGTTCGACGGCCGGTCCGATGTCGTGCTGTTCACCGTTAGCCGCGAGGAGAAGCCGGCCACCCGGCTGCGGCTCGCCGAGGACGTCTTCGTCGAGGCGGGCCGGACCATGCGGTCGAGCGGGGACGCCCCGCGCTGGATCGCCAGCCGGATCTGGCGGCCCGCCCGCGCTCGCGAGGCCCTGACTGCCTGGGGCCGGCAGGTCCGCCCGCTGCGGGCGCGGGCCAGCTTCCGGGTCATCGCCCGCGTCCTGCAGGAGCGCTCGTTCCTGCGGACCGAGCTGCGGCGTCACCTCACCCAGGCGATCGCGCACGACCAGCCGTCCTGGACGGTGGCCGACCCCGGCCAGGTGGAGGTCTGGGTCATCGAGTACCGGCCCGGGCGCCTGATCGCGGGCCTGCGGGTCTCTGACGCCCGCATGCGCCAGCACGAGGGGCGGGACGCCGAGCGGGCGGGCGCCCTGCGCCCGGCCGTCGCGGCCGCGATGGTCGCCCTCGCGGGGGACCCGGGCCTGCCGCTGCTCGACCCGTGCTGCGGGTCGGGGACGATCGTGGCTGAGGCCGCCGCCAGCGGCTGGGTGGCCGAGGGCAGCGACATCGACCCGCTGGCGGTGGACATCGCCCGCCGCAACGCCCGGGGCGCGAGCATCACGGCCGGCGACGCGCGGCGCCTGCCGTTCCCGGATGCGAGCATTGGCGCCTGCGTGTCCAACCTGCCGTTCGGCCACCAGTACAAGGTCGATGACCCCAGCGCCTGGCTCGCCGCCGTGCTGGCGGAGATGGCGCGGGTCACCGCCCCGGGCGGCCGGGTGGTGCTGCTCGTCCCGGAGGTCCCCCGCGCCCTGGTCCCGGCCGGCCTCAAGCTGGCCGAGCGCCACCCTGTCCGGCTGCTGGGCATGAAGACGGTTATCTGGGCCTTCGACAAGGGGCAGCCGGGGCGTCCCGCGGCCGGCACTCGATAGCCTCGGAGCATGACGAGCGACGTTGTGCTGACTAGCACCGGGGACGCGGCCGCCTGCCGGACGGCCCTGGTGACCGGCGGGACCAGCGGGCTCGGGCAGGCGATGGCGACGGCCCTCGCGGCCGCGGGGCTGCGGGTCGCGCTGACCGGGCGGTCCGGGCCGCGGGCGGCGGCGGCCGCCGCGGCGCTGCCCGGCGCCTGCGGGATCGAGCTCGACGTGCGCGACGAGGAGTCGGTGGCTCGCGCGGTGGCGACCGCGTGGTCCCGCCTGGACGGCATCGACCTGCTGGTGAACAACGCGGGCATCGGCATGCGCACGGTCAACCCGCGGTTCCTGACCGAGCCGCAGGAGTTCTGGAAGGTGCCGCCGGACGGGTTCCGCGACGTCATCGCGACCAACCTGACCGGCTACTTCCTGGTCGCCCGGGCGGTCGTGCCGCGCATGCTCGCGGCCGGCCGCGGCCGGGTCGTCAACGTCTCCATGAACCACGCCACGATGACCCGGGCGGGCTTCGTCCCCTACGGGCCCTCCCGGGCGGGCGCGGAGTCGCTGTCGCGCATCATGGCCGCCGACCTGCGGGCCACCCCCGTCACCGTCAACATGCTGCTGCCGGGCGGCGCCACCCGCACCGGCATGGTGCCCGCCGGGCCGCAGGCCCCCGGCGGTGCCCGCCCGGGCCTGCTGGAGCCGGAGGTCATGGGACCGCCTATCGCCTGGCTGGCGTCCGCCCAGGCGGCCGGGGTCCACGACGAGCGGATCGTGGCGACGGAGTTCGCGCGGTGGCGGGCGGACCGGGCGGCGACCTGACCCGCGTGGCTGCCTGACCCGCGTGGCTGCCTGGACAGGGCCGGCCCGGGGCGCCTAGCCTTGAGGCGTTCAAGACCGAGACAGATGAGAACGCATAACTGACTCTGCCCGGTGACGGAGCCGGCGTGGGGTGCGTGTCCCCGCCCCGCGCCGCCAGTGGACGGTTCCAGGCGATGACCACGGGCCGGTAATCCGGACGCCGACGGCCCAGTTGGCTCGCCCCGCCGGGCAGCGAACGGGACACGTCATGCTACCGGCGTCCTACCGCACCCTCCTGCGCGCTCCCGGCGCCGCCGCGTTCTTCGCGGCCGCTACCCTCGGCCGCGTCGGGATCGCGATGACCAGCCTCGGAATCGTCTGGCTGGTGCATGCCCGGACCGGCTCCTACGCGACGGCCGGGCTGGTCACCGGCGGGTTCGCCGTCGCCGAGGCGATCGCCGGCCCCCAGCTGGCCCGGCTGGCCGACCGCTTCGGGCAGGTCCGGGTGCTGCCGCCCGCGCTCGCGGCCCACGCCCTAGCCGTGACCACGCTGCTGCTCCTGGTCGCCCGCGGGCGCCCCGACTGGGTGCTGGTCACCGGCGGGGTCCTCGCCGGCGCCACCATCCCCCAGCTGGGCGCCCTGTCGGCCGCCCGCTGGGTAACGCTGCTGCGCGGGAAGCAAGCCGAGGGGCTGGCGACCGCGTTCGCGCTGGAGTCGCTCGGCAACGAGCTGGCCTACCTGGCCGGCCCGGCCCTGGTCGCCGCCCTCGGGGCGACCGGCTACCCGGCGGCGGGCACGACGCTCGCGGGAGCCCTGGTGGTGGCGGGGGGAGCGTGGCTGGCCGGGCAGCGCCGGACCGCGCCGCCGCCGGCCGGGACCACCGCCCGCCACCTGCGCGCGGGCCGCTCGCTGGTGCGGCCCGGGTTCGCCGTCGTGGCCGGCGTGAACCTGGGCATCGGCGGCTACTTCGGCGCCAGCCAGGTCTCGGTGACCGCCTTCGCGGTCGGGCACCGGGTCGCGGGTACGGCCGCGCTGCTGTTCATGGCGGCCGGCTGCGCCAGCGTGCTCGGCGGCTGGCTGTACGCGCGGCGGCGCTGGCGCCCGGCCGCCCGGGTGCAGCTGCTGATGGTCACGGCCGGGCTGACGGCCGGCTGCCTGACCCTGCTCCTGGCCCGGTCCCCGGCCCAGCTGGGCGCCTGCCTCGCGCTGACCAGCCTGTCGGTCACCCCGATCCTGGCCCTCAGCTCGGTGCTGGCGGAGCTGGCGGTTCACCGGGCCGTGCTCACCCAGGCGTTCGCCTGGCTGAACTCGGCCAGCGCGGCCGGCTCGGCCGCCGGGGCGGCCCTGGCCGGCTGGGCGGCCGACTCCTCCGGCGCGCGCGGTGGCTTCCTGGTCGCCGCCGTCGCCGCCGGCGTCATGACCGCGCTGGCGCTGGCCGGGATCCGGGCGCTGCCCGCGCCGGAGGCGGGCTCCCTATCAGGCGAGCATATTCGCGATCCCGGCCGGGGATAAGGCGGCGGCGGAGAGTCGCCTTCCGGGCGCCGATAATTGCCGCCCGTTTCGCCGGGAGAATCGCGCGGATGGCGCTATGCTGTCGCCCTGAAGGAGGGGCGACCCCTGCCTGTCCGGGAGCGTCGATGCAGGTAAGGGCGGTACGGGTGCCCCCCATGGGTATTAGCCATACCCGCCGCCGGTATCACGGATACCGTGCCCGGGTTTCCCGGTGGAATTGCATTAGCGAGCGATTCCGGCAAAGGGTTGCATTCGCTCGCGTCGAAATATAGGCTGCGGGTCGCAGTGGTGAAGTCGTGGCAGTGAAGTCGTGGCAGCGGAGTCGCGCGGGTGAAGGCGCGCCGGTGCCGCGGCCGGAAATGGCCCGCGAGGCGGCGGGAGGGAGCTGACGGTGATTGACGACGCAGGCGCACGCTGGGCGCTGTCGGTGATCTTCGCCGTCGTCGGCCTGTGCTACCTGGCCGCCGCCGCCCGGTCGCTCCGCACAGTGCGGGCGGACGGCATCCGGTCCGCCGTCGGCGCCCTCCTGCACGTCGCGATGAGCGCGGCGATGATCGCCATGGCCTGGCCCGGGGCCAACGGGCTGCCGGCCATGGCCTCGGTGACCACGTTCACCGCCGGCGCGGGCTGGTTCGCCGGCCGGGCGACCTTCGGCTCCAGCGGTGTCCCGGTGAACGGCGGTGCTCGCTCCGGGAACTGGTTTCACGCGGCGCTGATGGCGGTCATGGTCTGGATGGCCGTCGCCGCTTCGCTGATGTCAGGGGCGGCTGGCGGCAGCGGGGCCGTGGCCAGCCCGGTCGGCCTGGACATGGCCGGCATGACCATGAGCGGTATACCCACGAGCGCCGCGGCCGGCCTCGGCGGAACCCCGGCGGCTACCGCTGCCCTGGGGGCGCCGGCCGGGGGAGCGGCGCGCTGGGCGGGCGCCGTCTGCCTGGTCCTGGCCGTGGCACTGCTCGCGGCGGCGGTCGCGCTGGCCATCGCGGCGCTCCGTCCGCTAGCCGCGGGGCCGCTGGCAGCAGGGCCCCTAGCCGCTCCCGGCCACGGGCCGCGCGGGTCGCTCGCGGGCAAGGTCGCCGTGGCCGCCCGGGATGGCGCGGGCGCGCTGATGGCGGCGGGCATGGCCGTGGCGCTGCTCTTGATGGCCTGACCGGGCTCTTGATGGCCTGGCCGGCGACGGGCAGGATCTACTAGTGAAAGGCGGGCAATGATCATGACCACGTCTGGTAGCGGCCTCCGGGCGCCCCGGCGCCGGCGGCTGGCGGCCACGGCCGTGCTGACCGGCGGGCTCCTCGTCGCCAGCGCGATCTTCGCCACCGCCGCCTCGGCCCACGTCAAGGTCTCGGGCACCGACGCGGTCCAGGGCGGCTCGGGCGTGATCACGTTCCGGGTTCCCTCGGAGTCCGCCACCGCCTCCACGACCGGACTGCAGGTCACCTTCCCGGCCGCAACCCCGTTCACGTCGGTGGACACCCAGCCGAAGCCGGGCTGGCACGCGACCGTGACGAGGAAGCCGCTGTCGCCCCCGCAGCAAGATGATGACGGCGACCTGATCACCGAGTACGTTTCCCAGGTCACCTTCACGGCCGACGACAAGGCAGCGGCGATCCCGCCGGGCGAGTTCGACCTGTTCAACCTGTCGGTCGGGCCGTTCCCGAAGGCCCCGAGCATGTCCTTCGCCGCCCTGCAGACCTACAGCGACGGCACCACCGTCAACTGGGACGAGCAGTCCGCCAACGGGGCCGAGCCCGAGCACCCGTCCCCGGTCCTCCAGCTCGCCCCGGCGGCTGGCACCGCCACCGCCACCGGCGCCCAGCCGACCGTCTCGGCCGCGCCGCCGCCGCAGGCCAGCGCCGGCTCCTCCGGCGGATCTTCCTGGACCGGGATCACCGGCCTCATCGCGGGCCTGCTCGCGCTCGTCATCAGCCTGACGGTGCTGCTCGCCAGCCGCTCGCGCGGCCAGGCGGTGCCTGCCACCGGGCCAGTGCCCGCCGGGGGGCCAGAGGCAGTAGAGCGGCGGGCGGCATCAGAGGGTCCAGTGCGCCCCGAGTGACCAGGGGGCTGGTGGTGGCCAGGGTGACCGGAGTGGCCAGGGGCATTCAGATGGCCCGAGCCCGCCGGGTAGCCGTCGCGCTTGTCGCGGCCCTGGTCCGCCCGCCCCGCCCGCTGGCCCGGCCGGGCAGGCACCCGGCCAGGTATCCAGCCAGGCACTCAGCCAGGCACTCAGCCAGGCGCCCGGCCGCGCGGGGCGGTGCCGGTACCCGGATCGCGGCCGGGACCGTGGCCCTGCTCGGCGGCCTGCTGGCGGCCGGGCTGGTGTGGGCGCCGGCCGCCAGCGCGCACGCGGTGCTGGTCTCCAGCAGCCCGGTGGACGGGTCGCGGGTGGGGTCGGAGCCCGCCCAGGTCCGGCTCACGTTCGACGAGTCGGTCGGGCTCATCCCGGCGGCGGAAGAGGTCATCTCCACGACCGGGCTGCGCGCCGACGACGGCCATCCGCAGCTCGCCGCCAGCGGGACGACCATCGTGCTGACGCTGCGGCCGGGCCTGCCGCACGGCACCTACTCGGCCACGTGGCGGGTAGTGTCGGCCGACACGCACGTGGTGTCCGGGTCGATCACGTTCGGGCTGGGCGTGAACCCGGGCGCGGGCGTCGCCGCGACCGCCGACCGCACCCGGGGCCTCGACGACGCGGCCGACGTCGCCCAGGGCCTCGTCTACGCCGGGATCGTGGCCCTCATCGGCGTGCTGGCCGTCGCCTGGCTGCTGTGGCCGTGGGCGCGCGAGCAGCGCCGGGTGCGGCTGCTGGCCTGCTCCGGCTGGGCCGCGCTGCTGGCCGGCACGGTAGCCGCGTTCCTCCTGCAAGGTCCCCGGGCCGCGAACGGCGACTGGTCCGGGGTAGCGCGCCTCCAGGACGCGGGGCTAACGCTGGGCTCGGCTTACGGCAGGCAACTGCTGGCCCGGGCGGCGATCTTGCTGGCGATCACCCCGTTGCTGGCCCTCGGCTCACGGCGCTACCCCCACAGCCGGGCCACGGACGTCTACGGCGCTGTCCTGGCGCTGGCGCTGCTGGTGGCGGTGGCCGTCAGCGGGCACGCCGGGGCCGGGGCGGGCGCGTGGCTCGCCGTGCCGGCGGCGGTGGCGCACATGGCGGCGATGGCGCTCTGGCTCGGCGGGCTCGCGAGCCTCTTGCTGGTCGTGCTGCCGGCCCTGCGCGACGGGCGCCGCCCGTTGGCCGACGCGCGGCTGCGGGCCTGGTCGGTGACCGCCTACACCTGCGTCGTGGCCCTCGTCGTGACCGGCGAGTACCAGGCCGCCCGGCAGGTCAGCCCGCTCCAGGCGCTGTGGACGACCGAGTACGGCATCACCTTGCTCATCAAGGGCGGCCTGGTCGTCGCGATGCTGGCCGCCGCCGCGCTGGCCCACCGCCTCGTCATCAGCCCGGCCGACCGGGCGATCACGCCAGCCGGCGTCGCCCGGGTGGTGCGCCGCAGCGCCGGGCTGGAGGCGGGCATCGGCGTGGCCGTCCTGGCGGTGACGGCCGTCCTGGTGTCGCAGGCGCCCGCCCGGACCACGTTCGGGCCGCCGGTGACGCTGGCCGCCCCGCTCGGCGCCGACCACCTGAGCATCCGCGTGGGCGTCACGCGGCCCGGCCCGCAGGACATCACGATCGCGGTGCTGGACGCGGCGGGCGCCCCGGTGCCCGCCCAGTCGGTCACCGCCATGCTGTCGTCGCCGGATGTCGCCGCGCTGAACGTCGCCCTGCGCAAGGCGACCGCCAACGGGTCCAGCTGGACGTCGGCCAGCGCGGTGGCGCCGCTGCCGGGCACCTGGACCCTCACCGTCAACGTGGCCCTGACCGCCAGCAGCGCCTACACGACCTCGGCCGCCTACCGGGTCTGGTGAGCGATTCCCGGGCCGGCCAGGACCCGGGCGGCGGGGGTGGTGTCCGGAGCGGCCGGGCGCGTGCTGGAAAGCCCGCTATCGAGGCGCGACCAGGACGCAGTCCCCGCAGAACGCCCGCTCGCCCGGGGCCAGGCGGTAGAACAGGCAGCAGCTCGACCGCCGGAACCCGGGGCCGGGCGGCTGGCGCTCGGGGCTCAGCCACGGGCTGGCGAACAGCGCCCGGGCGGCGTCCCCGGCCGGGGCGGCGAGGTCCGGGCGGGACCGGGCGACCTGGGCCGCGGCCGCGTTGACGGCCGAGGCCACGTTCCCCCACAGGACCCGGCCCGACAGGGCCGCCAGCCGCGCGGTCGCGGCGGTCAGCGGGGCGATGACCCCGCCGAGCAGCCGGCCGCGCCAGTCACCCGAGGCGGTGTCGTCCCAGGTGGCGCGATCCCGGGCAGTGCCATCCGGGGGAGCGTCGTCCTGGGCAGTGCCGCCCGGGACCGACAGCGGAACCGGGCCGCCGAGCTTGTCTTGCCACCACAGGTCGCCCAGGCCGTAGCCGGGCGGGTGCCCGAGGGCGGCGGCGCCGAGGGCCGGGGCGACCAGGCGCGCGACCAGGCCGAGGTGCGCGGCCGAGGCGGCCACCCGCAGCTCGATGCTCGCGGCGGGAATGCCGCCCCGGGCGGCGAGGGCCAGCCGGACCGCCGCGATGCGGCCGGGCAGGGCACCGCCCGGGGCGGCGAGCTCGCTGGCCGGCCGCCACGGCGGCGCGGGGGCCGCGCCGGCCGGGTGGCAGTCCACGGCGAAGAACGGGCCGAGGGCGGCGAGCGCACCGGGCATCGCGCCCGGTGGCCAGCCGCCCTCGCCGGTCGTCAGGACTGGCCCGATCCGGCCGGGACGGGATCGGCCGGGCCGGTAACTGCCGCTGGCGCCGGGACGGTGCGGCGGGGAGCGACGCCCAGGAACCGCTCCAGCAGCGCGCCGAACAGCAGCGCGACCGTCAGCCAGATCAGGAGCTGGTTGATGATCGAGTACCAGCGGAACTTCCACAGCACGTCCGGGTCGAAGCCGGGGTAGACGATCTGCCCGGGGGCGATCATCTTGCCGTTGACCACGAGCGGGGTGGACAGGATGTTCGTGATCGGCTGGGGCGTCTCGGTCGCCGCCCGGGCGTACCCGAACTGGCCGCTGCTGGCGACGTTCGCGCCGAGGTTGCCGAGCGAGGGCAGCAGGCCCATCACGAGGCCGTAGACGACCAGGAACGCCGCCGCCGAGATGACCACCGCCGCCAGCATCCCCGTCCGCGGGGCCAGCTTGCGGGCGAGGTAAACGGCCAGCCCGAGCAGTATCAGCGAGCAGGCCACCATCGCCAGGTACAGCTGGCCGCGGGTCGTGATCGTGAACGTGTGGCCGATCGCGGGCGGGTTAGCCGGGTACTTGACGAACGGCAGCAGGTACACGCCGAGGAAGCCGAGCCCGGCGATCAGCCACGCGAGGTTCCGCGGGCGGATGCCGAACCGGCCGTGCAGGACGAGGTAGGCCACCGCGACGAGCGCGCCCATTGCCGCCGAGAACGCGATGATCCCGGTGGCGATGCCGATCGTCGACTGGATGGACCGGGAGAAGATCTCCGGCCCGTCCGGGGCGACCACCCGGCCGGCCGCCTTGTTCAGGGCGGCGAGGATGTCGTCGCGGCCCGACTCATAGCTGATCGCCCGGTTGATGACCGGCTCGGCGAAGATCCGGGCGAAGATGAACCCGAGGATGCCCGCCACGACGCCGGACAGGGCGCCCCGGAGGATAACGCGGATTTCCATAGGTGGGCTTCAGCGCCTAGTGGCAGGGGAAGCCGAGGAAGTGGCGCGAGTCGTGCACCCACTCATGGATGACCATCGTCTTGCCGAACAGCGAGGTCATGCCCTCGTCCACGCCGACGAGGTAGTAGATCGCCAGCGCCAGGAAGACGGTGGTGCTCAAGATGAGCGCCACCCGGCCGGCCGACAGGGCCTCGGGGTGCACCCGGGGGCGCGCGGAAGAACTGCCAGGGATAGAGATGCTCGCCATTGCGGAGCCTCCTTCGGGGATCGTGCGTCCCCATAGCGGAACAGGCATCGCGACGGCCAAGTACCTGACTCGCCTGCCCGCCGGGCTGGCTCACAGTGGCGCGACCGTGCCGGATTCCCACCGGCTTCCTTGCGCCGTCACGCACTTCGGACGCTACAGGGCATAGTCATACCGGTCAATCTCCCCCGGGGCCGATGCCCGTACCCCCGGCGCAGGCTCGATGGAAGGGCGAGGATATCGAGCCTGCGCCTCCCGGCTAGCCTGGTCCGGTGATTATGGGATGAGGGGCGCCCTGCTGGTGGCGGGCACGTCATCCGACGCGGGCAAGAGCGTGCTGACGGCCGGGCTGTGCCGCTGGCTGGCCCGGTCGGGCGTGCGGGTGGCGCCGTTCAAGGCGCAGAACATGGCGCTGAACTCGGCCGTCACCGCCGACGGGGCGGAGATCGGCCGCGCCCAGGCGATGCAGGCGGCCGCCGCCGGGGTCGAGCCGGAGGCGGCCATGAACCCGGTACTGCTCAAGCCTGGCAGCGAGACCCGCAGCCAGGTCGTGCTCCTGGGCCAGCCGGTCGCCGACGCGGGCGCACTGGACTACCAGGACCTGAAGCCGATGCTGGCCGAAGCGGTCGCCGACAGCCTCGCCAGCCTGCGCCGCCGGTTCGACGTGGTGATCTGCGAGGGAGCCGGCAGCCCGGCCGAGATCAACCTGCGGGACCGGGACATCGCCAACATGGGCCTGGCCCGGGCGGCGGGCCTGCCGGTGGTCGTCGTCGGGGACATCGACCGGGGCGGCGTCCTGGCCGCCATGTTCGGCACCCTCGCCGTGCTCGACCCGGCCGACCAGCGGCTGATCGCGGGGTTCATCGTCAACAAGTTCCGCGGCGACCAGCGGCTGCTGGCCCCCGGGCTGGACATGCTCACCGCCCGGACCGGGCGCCCGTCCCTCGGCGTCCTGCCCTGGCGGCGCGACCTGTGGCTGGACGCCGAGGACTCCCTCGACCTGGACTCCCGGCCGCGCGAGGTGCTCGCGCCGGCCGGGGCGCAGTCCCTGCGGGTCGCGGTCGTCCGGCTGCCCCGGATGTCCAACGTCACCGACGTGGACCCGCTGATGGCCGAGCCCGGCGTCGCCGTCGACCTCGCCACCACCCCCGGCCAGCTCGACGGGGCCGACCTGGTCATCCTGCCCGGCACCCGCGCCACCGTCAGCGACCTGGGCTGGCTGCGGGAGACGGGGATCGCGGCCGCCATCGCCGGCCGGGCGAGCCGGGGGGAGCCGGTGCTGGGAATCTGCGGCGGTTACCAGATGCTCGCCCGCACCATCCGCGACGACGTGGAGAGCCGGGCCGGGACAGTCGAGGGGCTGGGGCTGCTGCCGGCCAGCGTGGTGTTCGAGGCCCGCAAGACGCTGCGCCGCCCGTCCGGCACGGCCCTGGGCGAGCCGGCCAGCGGCTATGAGATCCACCACGGGACCGTCACCGCCGACGGCGGCGACCCGTTCCTGGACGGGTGCGAGGCCGGCAGCGTGCGCGGCACCACCTGGCACGGCATCTTCGAGGGCGACCGCTTCCGCCGCGCGTTCCTGCGCGACCTCGCCGCCCGGGCCGGCCGCGACTTCACCCCCGCCCCGGACGTGAGCTTCGCGGCGCTCCGCGAGCGCCGCTACGACGTCCTGGCCGACCTGATCGAGCAGCACCTGGACACCGTCGCCCTGCGCCGCCTCATCGCGGGCGGCGCCCCGGCGGGCCTGCCCGTCGTGGCCAGCACGCTGGTGCCGCCCGCGGGCTAGCTAGCCCCGGCCCCGGGGCGACCGCGCGCGGGGCTACCGGTCCTCCAGGTCGCCCTCGGTCTCCAGGTACGCCTCCCGCAGCGCCGCCAGCACTTCCGGGTCGGGGGCGTCCCACAGCTTGCGCTCGGCCGCCTCCAGCAGCCGCTCGGCGATGCCGTGCAGCGCCCACGGGTTGGACGCGGCGAAGAACTCGCGCATCTTCTCGTCCAGCACGTAGGCCGAGGCGAGGGTGTCGTACATCCAGTCTTCGACCACGCCCGCGGTGGCGTCGTAGCCGAACAGGTAGTCCACCGTCGCCGCGAGCTCGAACGCGCCCTTGTAGCCGTGCCGCCGCATCGCCTCGATCCAGCGCGGGTTCACCACCCGGGCGCGGAACACGCGCGTCGTCTCCTCCGCCAGCGACCGGGTCCGCACGGTGTCCGGCCGGGTCGAGTCGCCGATGTAGGCCCGCGGCGACCGGCCGGTGAGCGCCCGCACGGTGGCGATCATGCCGCCGTGGTACTGGAAGTAGTCGTCGGAGTCGGCGATGTCGTGCTCCAGCGTGTCGGTGTTGTGCGCCGCCACCGCGATCCGCCGGTAGGCGGTCTCCATGTCCGACCGCGCCTCCCGGCCGTCGAGGTCCCGGCCGTAGGCGAAGCCGCCCCAGGCCGCGTACACCTCGGCCAGGTCGCTGTCGTCGCGCCAGTTCCGGGCGTCGATCAGCGGCAGCAGGCCCGCGCCGTAGGAGCCGGGCTTGGAGCCGAAGATCCGGGTGGTGGCCCGCCGCTCGTCCCCGTGCGCCGCCAGGTCGGCCCTTGCGTGGGCACGCACGAGGTTGGCCTCGTCGGGCTCGGCCAGGCCCGCCACCAGCCGCACGGCATCGTCCAGCATGGTCACCACGTGCGGGAACGCGTCCCGGAAGAAGCCGCTGATCCGCACGGTCACGTCCACCCGCGGGCGGCCGAGCTCCTCCAGCGGGACCGGCTCCAGCCCGTTGAGGCGCCGCGACGCCTCGTCCCACGTCGGCCGCACGCCCAGCAGTGCCAGCACCTCGGCCACGTCGTCGCCGGAGGTCCGCATCGCGGCCGTGCCCCAGACCGACAGGCCGACCGACTCGGGGTAGCGCCCGGTCTCGGCCAGGTAGCGGCTCAGCAGCGAGTCGGCCATCGCCTGGCCCGTCTCCCACGCGAGCCGCGAAGGCACCGCGCGCGGGTCAACCGAGTAGAAGTTCCGCCCCGTCGGCAGCACGTTCACCAGGCCGCGCAGCGGGGACCCGCTCGGGCCGGCCGGGACGAACCCGCCGTCCAGCGCGTGCAGCGTCCGGGTGATCTCCTGCGCCGTCCCCGCCAGCCGGGGCACGACCTCGGCCGCCGCGAACGCCAGGACCGCCGCGACCGTCTCCTGGTCCTGCCCGGGGTGGCCGGCCGGGCCCAGTTCGGCCGCGACCACGCCCGCGATGGCGGCCGGGTCCCAGGCGGCCGCCTCCATCGCCTCGACCAGGGCGCGGGCGCGGGCCTCGACGGCGTCAGCGGCGGTGCGCTCGCCGGACCCTTCCGCGTACCCGAGCGCCTCCCGCAGGCCCGGCAGCGCCTGGGCTTGCCCGCCCCACATCTGCCGCGCCCGCAAGATCGCCAGCACCAGGTTGACCCGGCCGGCGCCCTGCGGGGCCTGGCCGAGGACGTGCAGGCCGTCCCGGATCTGGGCGTCCTTGATCTGGCAGAGCCAGCCGTCCACGTGCAGCAGGAAGTCGTCGAACTCGGCGTCGTGCGGCCGGTCGTCCAGGCCCAGGTCGTGGTCGAGCTTGGCCGCCTGGATCAGGGTCCAGATCTGGGCGCGGATGGCGGGCAGCTTGGCCGGGTCGAGCGCGGCGATCTGCGCGTGCTCGTCCATCAGCTGCTCCAGCCGGGCGATGTCGCCGTAGCTTTCCGCCCGGGCCATCGGCGGCACCAGGTGGCCGACCAGGGTGGCGTGCGCCCGCCGCTTGGCCTGGGTGCCCTCGCCCGGGTCGTTGACCAGGAACGGGTAGATCAGCGGGATGTCGCCGATCGCGGCGTCGGGGCCGCAGGCGGCCGACATCGCCGCCGTCTTGCCCGGCAGCCACTCCAGGTTCCCGTGCTTGCCGACGTGGATCACCGCGTGGGCGCCGAACTCCTCGCGCAGCCAGTGATAGGCGGCCAGGTAGTGGTGGGTCGGCGGCAGGTCCGGGTCGTGGTAGATCGCGACCGGGTTGGCCCCGAAGCCGCGCGGCGGCTGCACCATCACGACCACGTTGCCCGCCCGCAGCGCCGCCAGCACGATCTCGCCGCCGGGGTCAGCGCTCCGGTCCACGAACAGCTCGCCCGGCGGGTCGCCCCAGTGCCCGGTCACCGCGTCGCGCAGCGCCGGGTCCAGCGCCTCGAACCAGGCCCGGTAGCGGGCGGCCCCGATCCGCACCGGGTTGCCGGCGAGCTGCTCCGCGGTCAGCCAGTCCTCGTCCTGCCCGCCGGCCGCGATGATGGCGTGCATGAGCGCGTCGCCGTCCCCGTCGGCGACCCCGGGCAGCTCGTCGCCGCCGGTGTCGTAGCCCGCGTCGCGCATCGCCGCCAGCAGGGCCAGCACCGACCGGGGGGTGTCGAGGCCGACCGCGTTGCCGATCCGGGCGTGCTTGGTCGGGTAAGCGGACAGCATCAGCGCGATCCGCCGCTCACCCGGCGGGACGTGCCGCAGCAGCCCGTGCCGGACGGCGATGCCCGCCACCCGCGCGGCCCGCTCGGGGTCGGCGACGTAGCTGGTCAGCCCGTCCGGCTCCACTTCCTTGAACGAGAACGGGACGGTGATGAGCCGCCCGTCGAACTCGGGGATCGCGATCTGGGTGGCGGCGTCCAGCGGGCTCAGCCCCTCGTTGCTGGCCGCCCACTGCGCGCGGGACGAGGTGAGGCACAGGCCCTGCAGGACCGGCACGTCAAGGCGGGCGAGCGCGCCGATGTCCCACTCCTCGTCGCTCCCGCCCGCGCCGGCGGCAGCCGGCACCAGGCCGCCCGCCGCGAGCACGGTCACGACGATCGCGTCGGCGGCGCCGAGCGTGGCGATCAGCGCCGGGGGCGCCGTTCGCAGCGACGAGCAGTACACCGGCAGCGCCCGCCCGCCGGCTGCCTCGACCGCGTCGGCCAGGGCGTGGACGAAGCCGGTGTTGCCGGCGACGTGGTGCGCCCGGTAGTACAAGATCGCGACCGTCGCCGCCGCCCGGCCGCCGGCCGGGTCAGCCCCCCGCGGCCGGTCGAGCAGGCCCCAGGACGGCAGCGGCGCGGGCGGGTCGAAGCCCTCGCCGGTCAGCGAGACCGCGTCCGACAGGAACCGGGCGAGCTGGCGCAGGTTCTCCTGGCCGCCGTGGGCGAGGTAGGCATGCGCCTCGGCCACGATGCCGCCCGCCACCGTCGACAGCTCCATCAGCTCGGCGTCGGGCGCCTGCTCGCCCCCGAGGACGACCGCGGGCACGCCCGAGGCCAGCACCGCGTCCAGCCCTTCCTCCCACGCCCGGCGGCCGCCGAGGATCCGCACGACGGCCACGCTCGCCCCGTCCAGCAGCGCCGGGACATCGGCGGCGGTAAGGCGGGCGGGATTCCCGAGCCGGTACGCCGCCCCGCTCGCGCGGGCGGACAGCAGGTCGGTGTCGGAGGTTGACAGCAAGGCGATCACGCGGGGTGAGCCTCCTTCTCCGGTCGTGCGTCCCTACTCGACGGGCATCGCGACGGCGAGGTACCTGACTCACCCGCCCGCGGGCCGGCTCACAGTGGCGCGACCGTGCTGGACTTCCACCAGCTTCCCCCGCGCCGTCACGCAGACTGGACGCTACCCGCGCGCATCGACGGTCGTCAACGCGGCCGGCCGCGCCCGGGCCGCCCCTGGTTCCGGTTTTTCCAAGACGTGCGCCGGGCGCACCCGCACAATCGGCGGTATGGAGGGATGCCAGTGAATGAGAAAGACCACAAGCCGGCCGTTGGGGAGGACCCGGGGCAGGCGGTGCGGACCGCGTGGGCGGCCCTGGCGCCGCTGATGGACCTAGTGACCCCGATGGCGCTGCGGGTCGCCGCGACGCTGCGGCTGGCGGACTTCATGCCCGATGACGGCCCGGGGGACGGGGCCGCCCTCGCCGACGTGGCCAAGCGGGCCGGGGCCGATCCCGGCGCCCTCGGCCGCATGCTCCGCCACCTGGTCCACCACGGGGTGTTCACCGAGCCGAGTCCCGGCCGGTTCGCGGCCAACCAGCCCGCCGCGCTGCTGCGCACGGGCCAGCCCGCCGCCACGTGGCTGGACCTGGACGGCTTCGGCGGCCGGATGGACCTCGCGTTCACCGCCCTGGCCCACACCGTCCGCACCGGGCAGCCGGCCTGGGAGCAGGTCTTCGGCCAGCCATTCTGGGCCTACCTGGACGCCAACCCCGCGATCAGCGCCTCCTTCGACGCCACCATGGAGGTGGACGCGGGCAGCACCGCCGTGGCCGGCGGCTACGACTGGGCGCCGGTGCGGCACGTGGCGGACATCGGCGGGGGCACCGGGACGCTGATCGCGGCCGTGCTGCGGGCGGGCCCGCACCTGCGGGGCACCCTGGCCGAGCTGCCCGCGACCGCCGCCCGTGCCCGCCAGTACCTGTCCGACGCCGGGCTGGGCGACCGGTGCGCGGTCGTCGGCCAGAGCTTCTTCGACCCGCTGCCCCCGGGGGCGGACGTCTACCTGCTCAGCCGCGTCATCCATGACTGGGGCGACGACGAGGCGACCGCGATCCTGCGCCGCTGCGCGCAGGCGGCGGGCAGCACCGGGCGGGTCCTGATGATCGAGTCGGCCGCCGTCGCCCGGCCGGCCGCGTTCGCGGAGATGAACCTGCGCATGCTCGTGCTGGCCGGCGGCCGGGAGCGCACCGTCGATGACTACTGCGCGCTGGCCGTGGGCGCCGGCCTCCGGGTCGCCGCGGTGCACGAGATCACCAAGGTCCACGTGGCCATCGAGTGCGTGGCCGGCTGACGGCCCGGGCCGGGCCGGGCCGGGCTGAGAGCGGGGCCGGGCCGGCGACGCGGGGACGGTAGCCCAGCCGGCGCTGACATACAATCCGCGCGTGCCCCTGACCAGCGACGCCAGCATCCCGGCGGACCGGTGCCCGGGCGTGCTGCGGCTCGTCGAGGCGGCCGACGGGTACCTGGCCCGGGTCCGGCTGCCGGGCGGCTTCGTCACGGCCGGCCAGCTCCGGGCGCTCGCGCGGCTGGCGACGACGCTGGGGGACGGCCGCCTTGAGCTGACCTCGCGCGCCAACGTCCAGCTGCGCGCCCTGCCCCCGGACGCCGGCCCGCGCCTGACCGCCGGGCTGTCGGCCGCGGGCCTGCTTCCGTCGCTGGAGCACGACCGGGTCCGCAACATCCTCGCCTCCCCGCTGGCCGGCCTGGACGACGGGCCGCCCCGCCCGGGGCGCCTAGCCGGGCCGGACGGTAACGGCGCCCGGGGCGAACCTGAATCGCCGGCTGGCCCGGGATTCCCGGCCGGGGCCGGGTTGCCGGCTGAGCCTGATTTGCCGGGTGGCGCCAGCCTGCCTGATGGGGTTAAGTTGTCGGGCGGGGGCGCTTTGCCGGACTGGGCCAGCCTGTCCGGCCGGGCGGGCCTTCCTGGTCTGACTGGGGCGCCGAATGAAGCTGACTTGCCGGGTGGGGCCGAGTTGCTCAGCCGGCCTGGCGTGCCGGGCGGAGCTGACCTGGAGATCGTGGTCCGGGCCCTGGACGCGGGCCTGTGCGGCCGTCCCCGGCTATCGGAGCTGTCCGGGCGGTTCCTGTTCGCCATTGACGACGGCCGGGGCGATGTCGCCGGGCTCGGGGCCGACGTGGTCGCGGTAATGCGAGCCGACGGAGCCTCAGCCGACCGGGCCGCCGTCAACGGGCTCGGCATCGGGCCGGCCGATGTGGCGCGGATCACCGCTGCGCCCGGCCCGGGCGCCCCTGGCCCCCGGGACTGGGCGCAGGCGGTCGCGACGGTGATGCTGGCGTTCGCGGAGGAGTTCCTTGACGAGCGGGCGGCCGCGCGCTCGGGCGACCCGGGCCGCGACGGCCCGGCGGCGGGGCGGCGGGACTGGCGCGTGGCTGACCTGCCCGGCGCGGCTGAGCAGATGAGGATCGCGGTGGCCGGGCGGTTCGGGCTGGCGCCAGGGCAGGCACCTTCTCCTGCTCGCGGCCGGCCAGCCGCGGCTGGCGCCGCGAGCGCGGCCGGGCGGCCCGTCGGGGTCGTTGCCCGGCCCGGCGCGGCGGGGGAGGAGGCGGCGGCCGTGGTCGTGCTGGCGCCGTTGGGGCGGCTTACCGCCGAGCAGGCGCAGTGGCTGGCCGGGCAGGTGCGCGGCCGGCCGGCCCGGGTGACGCCGTGGCGCAGTATCGTCTTGCCCGGCGTGGCCGACGCGGGCGGCGTGCTGAAGGAAGCGGCGGCGGCCGGGCTCGGCATCAACGCCGCGTCACCGTGGCTGAACGTCACCGCGTGCGCGGGCAGGCCTGGCTGCTCCCGCGCGCGGGCCGACGTGCAGCAGGACGCGGCCGGGCTAGCGGACCGCTGGCCCGGGCGGATCGTGCACGTCAGCGGGTGCGAACGGCACTGCGGGCGCCCGGCCACAACCGAGATCGACGTGACTGCCACCAGCGAGGGATACCAGGTTGCGGGAGCTTGACCATGCGTGAGTTCAACTACGAGCGGGACGGGGCGGAGATCTACCGCCAGTCGTTCGCCACCATCCGGGCCGAGGCCGACCTGGCGCGGTTCCCGGCCGACGTAGCCCGGGTCGTGGTGCGGATGATCCATTCCTGCGGGATGACCGACCTGCCGACCGACGTGGGGTTCAGCGGCGGCGTCGTCAAGGCCGCGCGGGCAGCGCTGCTCGACGGGGCGCCGATCTTGTGCGACGCGCAGATGGTCGCCTCCGGCATCACCCGGAGCCGGCTGCCCGCCGGCAACGAGGTCATCTGCACGCTGGGCGGCCCGTCGATCCCGGGGCTGGCCGCCGCGCTCGGGACGACCCGGTCAGCGGCGGCGCTCGACCTGTGGCTACCGCGCCTGGCCGGGGCGGTGGTGGCCATCGGCAACGCCCCGACCGCGCTGTACCGGCTGCTGGAGCTCATCGGCAGCGGCGCCCCCGCCCCGGCCGCCGTGCTCGGCATGCCGGTCGGCTTCATCGGGGCCGCCGAATCCAAGACCGCCCTGGCCGCCTCGGGCCTTGAGCACCTCATCGTCCACGGGCGGCGCGGCGGCAGCGCCATGGCCGTCGCCGCCGTCAACGCCATCGCGAGCGAGAGCGAGTGAATCCTGAGGCTCCCGCCCGGACCGGAACGCTGTACGGGGTAGGCCTCGGGCCGGGCGACCCCGAGCTCGTCACCGTGAAGGCCGCCCGGCTGATCGGGGCCGCCGACGTGATCGCCTACCACTGCGCGCGGCACGGCCGGTCGGTCGCGCGGGCGATCGCCGAGCCCTACCTGCGCGGCGACCAGGCCGAGGAACAGCTCGTCTACCCGGTGACGACCGAGGTGACCGGGCATCCCGGCGGCTACGAGGCCGCGATCGAGGAGTTCTACGCGGCTGCCGCCGCCCGGCTGATGGCTCACCTGGCGGCCGGGCGGGACGTGGTCCTGCTGGCCGAGGGGGACCCGCTCTTCTACAGCAGCTACATGCACATGCACAAGCGGATCGACGGCCGGTTCCGGACCGAGATCGTGCCCGGGGTCACCTCGGTCAGCGCGGCCTCGGCGGCGCTCGCCATGCCGCTGGTGGAGGGCGACGACGTGCTCAGCGTCCTGCCCGGCACGCTGGAGCAGGAAGACCTCGCCGCCCGGCTGCGGTCCGGCGGGGCGGTCGCCGTCATGAAGATCGGCCGCAGCTACGAGAAGGTCAGGGGCGCCCTGAAGGACGCCGGGCGCCTGGAGCAGGCCTACTACGTCGAGCGCGCGTCGGCCGGAGCGCGGCAGGTGACCGAGCGGGCGGCCGCGGTGGACCCCGCCACCGTCCCGTACATGTCGCTGGTCCTGATCCCCGGCCCGGAAGCCGCCGGCCAGCCGCAGGCGCCCGCCGCTGGCCCGGCCGCCCCCGGCACCACGGCGGCGCCTGGCCTCGAGGCGGCCGTGGCCGCCGGGGGAGTGCCAGCCGGGCCGGCGCGGGCCGGGCGGGTCGACGTGGTCGGGCTCGGGCCGGGCGGGCGGGACTGGCTGACGCCGCAGGCGGCGGCGGTGCTCGCGGCGGCCGATGACATCGTCGGCTATGAGCCCTACGTGGCCCGGGTGCCGGTCAACCCCCGGCAGCGGCGGCACGGCAGCGACAACCGGGCGGAGGCGCAGCGGGCCGAGTTCGCGCTCGACCTGGCGTCCCGGGGGCGGCGGGTCGCGGTCGTGTCCTCCGGTGACCCGGGCGTTTTCGCGATGGCGTCGCCGGTCCTGGAGGCGGCGGCGGAGCCGCGGTTCGCGGGGATACCGGTCGGCGTCGTGCCCGGCATCACCGCCGCGCAAGCCGTCGCCAGCCTGGCCGGGGCGCCCCTCGGCCATGACTACGTGATGCTGTCCCTGTCGGACCGGCTCAAGCCGTGGGACGTCATCGCCCGGCGGCTGGCCGCGGCGGCGGACGCCGACCTCGCGATCGCGATCTACAACCCGGCCTCGATGTCCCGCCGGCAGCAGCTGGCCGACGCCCGCGACCTGCTCCTGGCCCGCGTCGGGGCGCATGTTCCGGTCGTCATCGGCCGCGCCGTCGGCACACCGGACCAGCAGGTCACGGTGACGACGCTGGGCGATCTCGACCCGGCCGAGGTGGACATGCGGTGCCTGCTCATCATCGGCTCCAGCCAGTCCCGCGTTGTCCGCGCCGCCAGCGGCGCCGCCCGGGTGATCACCCCCCGCCGCTACCCCGGCTGACCCGGCTGACCCGGCAGCCGGCGGGCGTCGCTCGCCCCGGGCCGGGTAGAGTCCCCAGCAACCACCCGCCAGCGAGAGGAGGACCGGAAACGATGTCAGAGTTCCCGCACGAGGAAGGGGCCTGGGACCTCGACGAGAACGAGGTCCTGGAGCCGTCCGACACCCTCGACGGCGATCCCGAGGACGAGGCGCTCGACCAGGGCGTGGCCCTGCCCGACAACTGGTCCCGGGCGATGCGCCACGTGGTCAACGGCGGCGACGAGTTCACCGAGTCCCTTGATGAGCACCTGGCCGAGGAAGAGCCCGACCCCGCGCTCGAGTCCGAGGACGAGAGCGTCGACGAGAACGACACCGGCGGCGACGTCACCCGCAAG
>DATBEM010000014.1:0-12144 GCA_036276115.1 Trebonia sp. | reverse complement strand
GATGACTCTGCGCTCGGGGACCAGGAGCTAGCGGGCTAGTTGGCTAAGGGCTGGGGGGCTAGCAATGCCGGGCGAGGATCTCCGGGAGCAACTGCTGCGGGCCGCGCTGGACATCCTCGTGGAGCGCGGGTACGCCGAGACCCGGATCCTCGACGTGGCCGAGCGGACCGGGATCAGCCCGGGGGTGGTCATCTTCCACTTCAAGAACCGCGATGACCTGCTCACCGAGGCGCTGCGGTACTGGGAAGACGCCTGGCATGCCACGACCGCCGCGAGCGTGGCCGGGGTTCCCGACGCGGCCGGGCAGCTATCCCGGCTGATCTTGATGACCTACGACCCAGAGCCGGACCTCCCGGGCGGGAGCTGGCTCCTGTGGCTCGACCTGTGGGCGCTGGCCCCGCGCAGCCCGGCGGTGGCGGCCGCCCGCCGCGAGTTCGACGAGCGCTGGTACCAGATGTTCCGCGAGATCGTGCTGCGGGGCCGCGACGCCGGCGAGTTCGGCGAGGTCGACGTGGACGAGTTCATCCTCACGCTGACGGCGCTCATGGACGGGCTGGCGCTGCGGTTCGCGCTGGGAGATCCCGATTGCGACTCCACCCGCGCCCACGACCTCGCGATGGCCTACGCCCTCGCTCGCCTGGCCCCGCGAGTACCCGGGGCGCGCAGCTCTTTACCTGGACAGCGACCTAGCGGTAGCACGAGATCGCCAGCGATCGCCCGATCATGATGAACAAGCCGGCCGGGCCCAAGCCGATGACACCGCGATCAGGGCGATGACACCGTGCCGTCGGCCGGGACGGCGGCTAGGGCCTCGCGCAGGCGGGCGGCCGCTCGTTCCGGGGGGATGTCGCCGATGAACGCGCCCATCGCCGACTCTGAGCCGGCCAGGAACTTGAGCCTGGCCTCGGCCCGGCGGGGCGACGTGACCTGCAGCATGAGGCGGACCGCGTCGCGGCCGTGGCGGACGGGGGCCTGGTGCCAGGCGGCAATGTACGGGGTCGGGGTGTCGTAGAGCAGGTCGATCGCGGCCAGGAGGCGCCGGTAGCTGATGGCGAGCTCATCGCGCTCGGCGGCGGTCGTGGCCGCGAGGTCGGGTACATGCCGATGAGGCAGCAGGTGGAACTCGACTGGCCAGCGAGCGGCGAACGGGACGAAGGCCGTGAAGTGCTCGCCCGCCAGCAGCAGCCTCGGCGACGTCCGCTCGTGCCGGAGGATGTCGGCCATCAGGCCAGGCCCGTAGGCGGCGATCGAGCGCAGCAGCGCGCTGGTCCTGGGCGTGACGTACGGGTACCCGTAGACCTGGCCGTGCGGGTGATGAAGCGTCACGCCGATGGCCTCGCCCCGGTTCTCGAACGGGAACACCTGCTCGATGCCGGGCAGCGCCGACAGGGCGGCGGTCCGGTCAGCCAGCGCCTCGATGACCGTCCGCATCCGCGGCGCGCCGAGGCTGGCCAGCGACCCGGTCGATCCGGGGCCGAAGCTGATGACCTCGCACCGTCCGAAGCCCGGCCGGGACCGGCCAAGGCCGATATTCGGAATAGGGGTGTCGGGCCCGGCAAGATCGGGCCCGAATGAGGGGAAGCGGTTCTCGAAGACCGCCACGTCGTAGTCGCCCGGGATCTCGGTGGGGCGGCCGGGGGCGGCCGGCGCGAGCGGGTCGAGTTCGGCCGGGGGCAGGAACGTGCGGTCCTGGCGGGCGGCCGCGATGGAGATCCACTCGCCCGTCAGCGGGTCGAGCCGCAGTTCAGGAACGGGGGGACGGGATTCAAGGGGCCGGGTGTCGGCGGGCCGGTCGGCCGGGAGGGTGCTGCCCGCGTCGTCGTAGTAAATGAGCTCGCGCCCGTCGCTGAGCCGGCTCACGCGCTTGCTGATGGCGCTCACCCGCTCACGCTAGCGCGTCCCGCGAGCCGGCCGAGGGAACTGCACCGCCGCCGATACCGGCCCCGGAGTGCCCCGTACGGCGGCCCGAACGGCCGGCGGGCGGCGAAGGCGGGGCCTTCGCTGGCGCTTACGCGAGATAAGGGCGGCTCTTCGCCTGAACGGTCGACGAATGCGCCAGCAATGCGTAGTCTTAGAAAATATGTCCAGTACCGACGCGGAACGGGCCCTTGAATCGCATCGGCGGGAGCTGAGTGGCTACTGCTACCGGATGCTTGGCTCCTCGTTCGAGGCCGACGACGCGGTCCAGGAGACCATGCTGCGGGCGTGGCGCGGCTCGGACGGCTTTGAGGGACGCTCGAGCTTGCGGTCATGGCTGTACCGGATCGCCACGAACGTCTGCCTGGACATGCTGCGGGGCGAGAAGCGGCGCGCGCTGCCAATGGACCTCGGGCCGTCGTCGCCGCCGGTGGAAGCGCTCTTGCGGCCGAGCCCGGCTGAGGACCTGTGGATCACCCCGGTGCCAACGGCGACGGTCGCGCCCGAGCATGGCGACCCGGCCGAGATCGCGGCGGTGCGCGAGTCGGTGCGGCTGGCCTTCGTGACGGCCCTGCAGCACCTGCCCCCGCGCCAGCGGGCCGCGCTGATCTTGTGCGAGGTGCTGCGGATCCCGGCGGCGGAGTCGGCGACGATCCTCGACACCACGGTCGCGGCCGTGAACAGCGCGTTGCAGCGGGCACGGGCGACCTTGGCGGCCCGGCCGGACGAGCAGGCGCCCTCTCCCGCGGACGGCGCCCTCGACGCGAGCTCCTCCGGCCTGCTGGCCCGGTACGTGGACGCCTTCGAGCGCTATGACATGACCGCGCTGCTGGCACTCATCCACGAGGACGCGGTGATGACGATGCCGCCGTTCGGCCAGTTCAGGCTGCCGCTGTCCGGGGCGCCCCGGGCGGGGCGCTAGCCGCCGGAGCCGCTGCCGGAAGCGGACAGCTGCTGCTGGAGGCCGGAGCAGCTCACGCCCGTGGCGGGCGGGTGCGCCCAGTTGACGTGCACCGTGTAGCCGCTGTAGTCGGGCGTCAGGTCGAACGCGGCGGCGAGCTGCTGGGCGATCTCCTGCTTGCCGCACGAGTCGAGCGCGGAGCTGTGCTGCGCCCTGGTCAGCGCGGTCGACTCCGCGTCCTTGAGCTCGGGGTTGATGTTGAACGACACCTGTGAGTGGCCGAACAGCGACTCGAACGGGCCGATCAGGCTCTGCCCGATCGCGTTGAGCACCCCGGTGCGCTCCTGGACGCCATCGACCGCCCAGATGTAGGTGGTGTCCTGGCTGATCACCGGGTCGGGCAGCGAGATCGTGATCGTCTTGGCCTGCCGGTCGACGGTGGCCTTGTCCTTGGCCAGCTTGGTGACGTCCACGAGGCTGTAGACGGCGACCTGGCTGTTGATCGTCCTCGTCTGGTAGATGAGGTGCTTGGTGATGCCGCCGATGATGGGCGGGTTCCAGCTCGCGGTCACGGTAACGGGGATGTTGTAGACAAGCGCGTTGCTGCGCAGGCCCGCGTGGTCCTTCTCCAGGCCCAGCTGCTTGACCGTGCCGATCGTGACCTGCTGGACGCGCGTCCCGAGGAACTGCAGGGACGCGATGCACACCCCTCCGGCGACGATGACCGCCGCGATGGACAGGATCGACAGGTGCCGGGGCCGTTTCGCCAGGCCCAGCACCACTACCGCGAGGGCCGCGACCGCGATCGCCCCGGCCACCCAGACGACCCACTGCGCGACGTCGTACGCCACTTGCAGCATGCTTCACCCTTCCGTGCCGCGCGTTCGGGTCTGTACTGCCCGCGATTCCCTATGCCATACACGGCATGCAGCCATTCATCACGATCCGGCCCGGTGTCGCGACCGCCCAGGAAGCTACCCTCAATCGTCTTGCCGCCGGGAGTGCCCGCGCTGGCGACGACGACGCTTGGTGGCGCTGATCTCGGTGCCACCGAGCGGGTGACGCAGGCGTTCGCCGTCGGCCGGTCGCTGGGGGTGCAGTTCCATCCCGAGGTGACCGAGTCGGTCCTGCTGGCCTGGCAGCACCTCAAGGGCCGCCATCGAACCTGGTCACCTGCGATGAGGCTCACACTGGGGCCAGGGCCGAACGACGGTAGCGTGGACGCCGTGAGTCACGCCGTGCTGCAAGCCCTTGCGATTTTCGCGGTCGGGATCGCGGCGGGGACCATTAACACGGTGGTCGGCTCGGGCACCCTGATCACGTTCCCGACCTTGCTCAGCTTCGGGTACCCGCCTGTGCTCGCGAACGTCAGCAACAACGTCGGCCTGGTGCCGGGGACGCTGAGCGGGATTCAGGGCTACCGCCGGGAGCTGACGGGACAGCGCGCCCGGATCATCCGGCTCGGATCGGCGTCGCTGCTCGGCGGCCTCGTCGGGGCGATCTTGCTGCTGGTCCTGCCGCAGTCGGCGTTCAAGGCGATCGTCCCGGTCCTGATCGGCCTCGCGCTGGTCATGGTCGTGCTCCAGCCGTGGCTGGCGCGGCTGGTCGCCGCCCGGCCGCAGGCAGCCGCCGCCGGGGACAGCGCCGCCGGGGACGGTACGCCCGACGGCAGCAGCGCCGGGCCGGACGCGCTGCAACTCGGCGGGCCAGTGCTGTGGGTGCTGGTGTTCGCGCTGGGGATCTACGGCGGCTACTTCGGCGCGGCGCAGGGGATCTTGCTGCTCGGGCTGCTGGGCATCGCCTGGAACGACGACCTGCAGCGCATTAACGCTTTCAAGAACGTCCTGGCCTGCATCGTCAACGGCGTCGCGGCGATTGTCTTCATCATCGCGACGCACATCGACTGGGGCGCGGCCGGGCTGATCGCGGCCGGGTCCGTCATCGGCGGGCAGGTCGGGGCGCGGGTCGGCCGGCGGCTGCCGCCCTGGGGGCTGCGGGCCATCATCGTCTGCGTCGGCGTCGCGGCCCTAGTCCGGCTGCTGGCGTAGTCCTGGACGGCTCAGCAGCCACGGCGGCCTCTTCCGGATGGGCGACACGTTCCGCGTGACTGCCGGAAACGCTCGTCCGGGGGGACACTCGTATGCATGAGTCACTCACTTCATGCGGGAGTCGGGCAGCCGGGATTCGTTGAGCGGTACGGGCTGCGGTCGGCGCCGAGCGCCGCGCAGGCGGTGCACGTGGCCGCGCAGATCCGTGACCTCGGCTTGCGGACCGTCCGGCTGGCGGTCATTGACCAGCATGGCCAGCCCCGGGCCAAGGCGCTGTCGCCGGACGCGGCCATCGCGGCGCTCTCTAACGGGCTGGACTTCTCGGGCGCGATCTACAGCCTGGACACCGGTAACAACGTGTTCGTCGCGCCGTTCGCGCCCGCCGGGGGGTTCGGGATTCCCGAGTTCACCGGCTTCCCTGACGTCGTGGTAGTACCGGACCCGGCCACGTTCCGGGTGCTGCCGTGGGCCGGGCGGACCGGCTGGCTGCTGTGCGACGCCTACTTCAGCAACGGGCTGCCGGTGCCGCTGGACGGGCGGGCGCTGCTGCGCAGGCAGCTCGGATTGCTGGCGGACCAGGGCTATGACTTCGTCGCCGGGCTTGAGGTCGAGTTCCACATCTACACCCGGGACCAGGCGTACCGGCGGGCGCCGGAGGACGCCGGCTTCAGCCCGCCGCCACCGCCGGTCAGCGTCTTCCAGCTGGGATGCCAGTACCTGTCCGAGGTCCGGCTGGACTCCATTGCCCAGCCGCTGGAAGCCATCAGGGACGGCCTCACCGCCATCGGGCTGCCGCCGCGGTCGATGGAGGACGAGTGGGGCCCGGGTCAGCTTGAGTTCTCGTTCGCGCCAATGACCGGCATCGCCGCCGCCGACAACGCGGTCCTGTTCCGGTCAGCGGTCAAGCAGATCTGCCAGCGGCGCGGGCTGCTGGCGACCTTCATGTGCCGCCCGGCGCTGCCAAACTCGTTCTCCTCCGGCTGGCACCTGCACCAGTCGCTCGCCGACCAGGCCAACGGGCGCAACGTGTTCGCCGATGAGGACGCCACCTTGTCCGGCACCGGGCGGGCCTACGTCGCGGGCCTGCTGGAGCACGCCGTCGCCGGGCTGCCGTTCGCCGCGCCGACCGTCAACGGCTACAAGCGCTACCGGCCGTACTCCTTCGCGCCCGACCGGGTCTGCTGGGCGGTCGAGAACCGGGGCGCGCTGGTGCGCGTCCAGGGCGGCCCGGGCGACACGGACTCGCACGTGGAGATGCGCAGCGGGGAGCCTGCCGCCAATCCTTACCTGTACCTGGCCGCCAACATCGCGGCCGGGCTGGACGGGATCACCCGCCGGTCCGTCCCGCCGCCCCCGGTCGAGGGGAATCCGTACGCGACCGAGGCGACGCTGCTGCCCACGTCGCTGGCGGCGGCGGTCGATGCCCTGGAGGCGGACAACTTCTACCGGAAGGCGTTCGGGGACACCCTGGTGGACTACCTCGTGCTGCTGAAGCGGGCGGAGCTCAAGCGCTACGACTCGTTCCTGGCTGAGCGGGCGGCGGCGGGAGCCCCGGTGGCCGATCCGGACGACACCGTAACCGAATGGGAGACGAACGAGTACTTCGAGTTCTACTAGGCCCGGAACCCGGCAGCGATCCCGGGGCTGAGCGCGCGGGCGGTACCCTGTCGCGGTGAGCAACAAGAAGCACGCGGGCAAGGCTGCCCCGGGAACCTCGGCGGATGCCCAGTCGCAGTTCAGTGCCGAGGAATCCCTCGGCGAGCTGTGGGCGGTCATCGAGTCGGGCGACATCCTTGACGCCGAGGTACAGGTGGCAGGGCTGCTGGCGCTGCCGGCGCTGAACCGCAGCACCCGGAGCGAGGAGCAGACCTTCGTCGCGGGCCTCATCACCACCGCCGCGCGGATGCAGCCGCGGGAATCGGCGGCGGCGTTCTACCGGCTGCTGATGACGCTGGGCTCACCGAGCCTCAAGAAGATGGCCAGCGGCGCGCTGCGCGAGCTCACTTCCTCGGGCGTGTACCCGCCCGGCTGGGTGACGGAGATCGGCAAGCCGGTGCCCGGCGAGGCGTGGCACCGGTACGACGTGTTCGGGGACGAGGAAGCCGTCGTCGTCACCTTCAGCTACGACGGCAGCGGCGACAGCCGGGAGCACGCGGTCCTCGTCCGGATCGACCGCACGGTCTTGCCGACGGCGGTCACGGTGGGGATCAGCCCGGAGCCGGACCGCCTGGTCACCGCCCTGAAGGGCGCCGAGGACGAGCAGTTCGAGCGGGTCGAGCAGGTCTCGCTGGCGCGCGCCCGGGAGCTGATCGAGGCGCCCTTGAACCGCGCCCGGCCGGGCGGCAGCCGGGGGCTTTCGCCCAGCTCGGCGACGTTCCTGCCCGTCGCGCGGGCGCACGCGCGCCGCCTGCCGACCGCGGCCGAGGCAGGCGAGCCGGCCGCCGGCGCGCGCACCTACACCGCCGCCGACCGGGCCGCCGCGGTGGAGGCCTTCCTGGCCAGCCCGCCGGGCGCGGGCCTGCCCGACGGCGACGTGGCCCGGTTCTGGGCGCAGGCGCTGACCGGGTACAGCGGCCGGATCGCGGGCGAGCCGCCCGCTCAGGCCGGGCCGCGCAAGCTGGTGGCGATGCTGGGGCACGCGGCGAGCACGTTCGCGCTGACCGGCGCGCAGCGGGCCGGGCTGCCGGCCGTCGTCACCGCCTGGGCGCGATGGGCGGCGGGCAACCAGGGCCTCGACGCCGACGCGACCGAGCACCTGCTGACGGACCTGCCCAAGACGCTGGAGCAGTTCGACGCGGCCTACGACGACCCGCAGTCCAAGCTGGCCCGGGACTACGTCAGCGACCTGGCCGCGGCCGACGGCGACGTGACCGAGCTGGCGGGGGCGGTTACCCGCCGGTCGGTCGCGGTGCCGTACCCGAGCGTGGGGGCCGATGGCCAGCCGGAGCTTGACGTGACCGACCCGGCTGCCCGCGCGGCGATGATCGCCCGGGAGTTCGCCTCCTGCTCGCTCGACCCCGGCCAGTCGCGCGAGGACCTGGTCGCCGCGGCGACCCGGGTCACCGAGGAGCTATGGGCGGGCGAGCCGCCGGCGACCTGGGCAGCTGCCCGCGCCCAGCTGGCCGATGGCCGCTCCCGCCACGACGCCCTGCACGCGCTCATCGCCCGCACTTGATTTGCTTACCTTCACGGGCCCGGCTGCCCTGGCAGCCGCCGCTGGCGCGGATGCGCGTTTCGCGTCGCTGACAACGACGGGCGCATAGGCTCTCAGGCATGGACGACCTCTTCAACTTCACGGAGATCCGGATCCGGCAGCCCGGGAAGATCCTGCCGGGGCGGGCGAGCTACGAGATCTTCGGCGGGCGCAAGGAGTTGCTGGCGGTCGCGACCGAGGTGGAGGCCCGGTCGGTGCTGCACAAGATCACGAAGCTGCTGCCGGGCACGCGGGCGCTGACGGTGACGACGCCGGCCGGCGAGTCGCTGTTCGACCTGCTGCTCGACAGCGGCGAGTTCGTGGCCACCTTGACCGGCCCGGACGAGGAGGTGGCGGGCGTCATCCGGATTGGCGGCAGCCGCCGCCACTACACCCTGGTCAACGGGGCCGAGCAGGTCCTGGCGGAGGCCGTCGGCGACCTGGCGGTGCGGCGGTTCGTCGTCAGCGGCCCGAGCGGGGCGCCGACGGTGGTGGCGGGCGGCGGCGCCGGCGCCGGGGGGCGGAGCGGACCGGTGATCGGGGAGATCCGCAAGACCTTCGCCGGGCCGATGAAGGAAGCGCTGACCTCGGCCGACCACTACACGGTGCGGTTCACCGCCCCGGACGTGCCGGCGCTGACCCGGACGCTGACGGTCTTCGTCCCGGTCGTGCTCGACCTGGCCCGGTACGGGCCGTCCTGATAGGGGCCGGCGTGGCCCCCTTGCGGCCGGCCCTGGTCGTCTTAGCTGCCAGTGGCGCCGTCTTCGCTGGCAGCGAGGGCTTCCTTGACGACCGGGTCGTCGTCGGTGCCGAGGACGCGCCAGTCCTCCCCTGGCTCCAGGATCTTCTCCGCGCCCCGGATGGAGCGGAAGTCGCCGGTCACCGCGGGCGGCTCCTTGCCCTCGGCGAGGTTGCGGGCGGCGGAGATCAGGATGTGGCGCATGCGGCTGATGGCCTTGTCGGTGGAGCCGAGGTGCTCTTGGGTGCGGTCGTAGATGGGGCCCATTGACTCGGTCACCATGAGGTCCTGGCTGACGAAGTCGCTGACGCCGCTGAAGGTGCCGGCGCTGGCGTCCATCTGGATGGCCCGGTCGATCTGGTAGTCGTTGCCGGCCGTGTAGAGCCGGGGGATGATGCCGTTGCGCTCGGTCGTGATCGGGGTCGAGAACGGGGCGACGGCGAACAGGTTCGCGCCGCCGAGGCCGTGCGGGTTGCGGCGGGCCCGGGGGACGAGCGCGTAGCGCCAGCAGTTCTCGTCGTCGATCGGGATGAACAGCGTCTGGGACTCGCTGAAGGGGATGCTCGCCACCATCGTGGAGTAGGGCAGCGCGTACGCGGTAACCCGGACGTGGGCGTGCCCGGCCGGGGTGGTCCGGATCCCGGCGTACCGGTAGCCGAACCACGTCTCCTGCACCTCCAGCCGGGGTGCGCGGTCGTGCCGCCAGAACCGCCAGGACATCGCGCTGGCCGGGTAGCCCGGCTGGTCCGAGCCGTCGTCGGGGATGTCGTCGACGCCCTGGAACTGGTGCAGGTGCGAGATATGGGCGGTGTCGAGGTTGCCCTCCATCGCCTGCACCCAGTTGCAGGCCGTGTGCTGCTTCGCGGCCAGGAACTCCGGCGCGCCCTCGGTGCTGCCCGCCCCGGTATCGCTGGCCTCGGTCCCGAAGTCGCGGAACGGGGTCATGCTCTCCTTCGGGCCCATGTAGGTCCACACGATGCCGCCGGACTCGCGGACCGGGTACGCCCGCAGCCTGACCTTGCCGCAGAACGGGACCGGCTCGCTGGGCATGTCCACGCAGCGGCCGTCGGCGTCGAACGCCCAGCCGTGGTAGACGCAGCGGATCGCGGCGTCCTCGTTGCGGCCGAAGTACAGGGACGCGCCCCGGTGCGGGCAGTTCTCTTGCAGCAGCCCGACGCGGCCCCTGGTGTCGCGGAAGGCGACCAGGTTCTCCCCCAGCAGCCGTACCCGGGCGGGCGGCCCGCCCGCGTCGGGGATCTCGGCCGACAGGCAGGCGGGCGTCCAGTAGCGGCGCAGCAGGTCGCCCATGGGCGTGCCCGGCCCGACCCGGGTGAGGATCTCGTTGTCATTCGCCTTGAGCATGCCGGGCCTCCGCGGGGATAGCGCCGGCCCGGGCATAGGGCCGGCATCGCCATTCACCGTCCCATCTGCCCGGTAAAACTGTCAATTATCAGCCGAATTAATGCCCGGCATTACCGGCGCTTTTGCCTGCGGCGTTAATTGACGGACTGGGCATACTCCACGAACTGGTGCATCGTGGCGATCGCCTCGAGGGTGGCGGCACCGGACGCGACGACCAGCGCGACGGCGGCGCCGACCAGCAGCGGGCTCAGCCGCGGCGGCGGCCGTAGCAGGGCCGCGACCCGCCGCGGCACCGGCCCGGCTCCCCGCGCCCGGACCCAGCGGGCGCCCGTCCCGCTGGGTCTGGCGCCGCCGGATCCTGGCCGGGACAGGCTGACCACGCCGAGCACCATGGCCAGGGCGGGGCCGTCTCGCCCGGCCAGTGCCTCCCGCCGGGGCGGGGCGGCCTTGGTGGCGAGGGCGGCCCGGGCGATCGCCCGGGCGGCGAGCGCCCGGTCCCCGGTCGCGGTGGCGGCGCTCTCGTCCGCCCAGCGCTCGACGGTGTAGCCGACGGCGGTCGCCACGGGCCGCAGGAGCGGGTTGGCAGCCGCGGCGAGCCGGGCGACGGCGGTGAACAGGTAGTGGGCGGCCGAGGCGTGGGTGCGCTCGTGGGCGAGCAGGACCTCGCGCTCCCCCGCGTTCAGGGCGCGCAGCATCCCCGCGGTGACGACGATGCGACAGGGCCAGCCGGGCAGCGTGTAGGCATCGGCGGTCTCGTCCTCGGTCACGACGACCTGCCCGGCCCCGGGCAGGTCGCGGGCCCGGCGGCCGGCGGCGGCGATCGCCGTCGCCCGGCGCAGCAGCGCCCGGCCGGCGGCGAACACCGCGTAGCCGAGAAGGGCCGCGGCGATGATGGCGACCGGGGTCGAGGCCGGGTCGCCCTGGCTGATGGCGCGGGCGGACATGTGCCCGAGGCTCGCGACGAACGGGATCCGGATGGCGGCCGCGAGGGCGAGGATCCCGAGCACGGCGCTGCTGGCGACGGCCAGGGCGAGCGCGCTGCCCGCCAGCAGCCATGTCGCCGGGCGCGGCGGCAGTCGATGCGCCAGCGGCCGGGCCGCCAGCGCCGCGATCCCCGGGATGGCGAGCGGCAGGTACACCGCCCAGCGCGCGAACACGGCCGCCTGCATCAGGCCACCAGCTCCGCGGATGCGGCCGGGCCCACGTCAGGGCCCTCGCTCGTCCAGCATCCGGCGCAGCAGTTCCTCGTCGTCGCCGGACAGGCCGGACACGAACCGGGCGAGGACTGCCTCGCGGTCGGCCTCGCCGTCGAGTACCCGGGCCATCCGCCGGGCAGCGAGGCCGGGCTCGTCGGCGACCGGGACGTACGCGTAGGACCGGCCGGCCTTGCGCCGCTCGAGAACGCCCTTGCCGTGCAGGCGGGACAAGATCGTGACGACGGTGGTGTACGCGAGGTCGGCGTCGAGCAGGTCGCGGACCTCGCCCGGGGACAGCGGGCGCCCCGCCGCCTGCAGCGACGCGAGCACGGCGGCCTCCAGCTCCCCCGATCCCCGCCGGCCGGCCGGGTCGGCGTGCGCGCCGTGCTCCGCAGGCACAGGGGTGCCCGCAAGCACAGGGTTGTCCGCGTGTACAGGGTTGTCCGCAAGCACAGGGTTGTCCGCGTGTACTGCCTGGTCAGCATGACGGGCAGCAATGCCGCCCCTGGTTGTCGCTTCGCTGTTGGTCATCACACCGCTTCCAGTAGCCACACTGGCAACGGCCTTCCCGGCCGAATCATCCTGCATGCGCGTGCATCCGGTTCCTGCGTCAGCTATGCTTCTACAAGTTTGTAGAAGTTCTATCTTCCTGTAGATAGTTCCTTAGTCTGCCACGCGCCGCGGAGGTTACAGACCAGATGTCAACCCTGACGTACCCGGAGGCCATGATCGTCGGGCTTCTCCAGGGCGTGACCGAGCTCTTCCCGGTCTCCAGCCTCGGCCACTCC
>DATBEM010000013.1:0-17037 GCA_036276115.1 Trebonia sp. | reverse complement strand
GCAGACCTGCGCTCCCCGCACCACCGCAAGCCCCGCACCACCGCAAGCCCCGCAGCACCGCCAGCCCCCCAGCACCGCCAGCCCCCGCAGACCTGCGCTCCCCGCACCACCGCAAGCCCCGCACCACTGCCAGGCCCCCAGCACCGCCAGCCCCCGCAGACCTGCGCTCCCCGCACCACCGCAAGCCCCGCAGCACCGCCAGGCCCCCAGCGCAGGCGCCAGCGCCACGGACGCGCCAGCCCAGCTGACGCGCCGACCAAGGCGCTGCCGGCACCGGCAGCGGCGGCCCCCGCAGGTACTCTGGCCCCATCGGCAGCATCAGCTGCGCCAGCCATGCCAGCCCCACCGCAAGGCCCCGCGCAGGCGCCAGCCGTGCGAAAGCGCCAGCCGTGCGAAAGCGCCAGTCAGATCCGCGACAGCATCCACCCTCGCGAATGCGCCGGTTCGACGGCGGCATCAAGCGCCGCGCCCGCTTCGGGCCGCTCGGTCCGCATGGGCCTAGCGAGCCGCCCCCTCCTCAGGTCCGGGGAGGACTCGTTCTTGCGCCGCCCGGGCGACCATGGCGTCCAGGGCCGCCCGGTTAGCGTCCCGGCGATCCGCCGCCGCCTTCTCGGCCGGCAGCTGCGCCGCCCGCTGCTGCGCCCACTCCCGCTGCCAGCCCGGGGTGCCCGCCAGCCGGGCGTCCAGCTCGGCCAGCGCGCCCGTGACCGGGCAGCCGGGCGAGCAGGCGACCGGGCGGCCGCGCCAGCCGCGCCGCCACAGCACCCGGGCGACCTCGGCCGCGCTCGCGCACGCCTCGTACCTGGTCTCCCGCCAGCCGTAGCGCAGCGTCTGCTTGCCCTGGACCGCCCCGCCCCGGTCCCGCGCGCGGTCCTGCCCGCGCTGCTCGCCGGGATGCGCCAGCTTGCCGTCCAGCTCGATGACCAGCCCGAACGGCACGTACTCGCGGTCCCGGAACCCGGCCTGCCCGCCCGGCTTGGCGAACGGCACCTGCTTGCGCGATTCCGGCAGCCCGTGCGCCCGCTCGACGTTCTTGTCCCACAGCAGCTCAAGTACCGAGTGCGCGCCCCCGGACGCCGCCACGATCGCCTCATTCAGCTCATTGCGCCACCGCAGCTTCTTGCGCACCTTGACGGCAACCAGCAACTCAACCATGTTCACCGACACCCCGCTCCGCCCGAACGCCCTGGTCACCCACCCGTAGACGTCCTCCACGCCCCGGCACCCCTCAGCCAGGTCGATAACCGTATCCGCCGCCCCGGTAACGGAAATCCCCCCGGCCGCATGTCGCCCTAGGCGTCCCGGCAGATCCGAATAGTGGAGCTTTATGCCTGGGACAGGCGTCACCCGGCGCGTTCGCGGGACCGTCACGTGGATGACCCCGGCCGGCTTATCCAGGAGCCCGTGAAATTCACCAGCCGACTCGTGGCTCAAGACCGCCCCGTCGCCCGCGTACAGCACCGCCGCCCACAACTGCGCCCGCCGTGGCAGCGTGCCGGTGAACGTCGCGTAGATACCACGATGCACCCGTCGCCACTCGCCGCGCTTGACCTTCCACTCGACCGCCCGGGGCGACATGCTCTCAACCGCCTGCCTTCGGGCTACTACCCCGGCTTGCCGTCCGGCTATCTGGCACAGCCGAGTTGGCAACTCAGCGCTCATGCAACGATTGTGCCGACCGCCACTGACATTCGACGGCCCGGATTAGCCCTCATCCCGCCCGCCCCGCCCCGCCTGGCCAGGTTATCCGGAAGGTTTTCCCGGTTGGGAAGCATTTACCACGCTATAGCCGTAATAACTTTACCCAACAGGAAAAGCCTTCCGCAAGAAGAGTGGCCAGCGTGGCGCGTGGTATTCGAGGAGGTTGGTGGGGCGGAGGCACTTGGCGGCGGCGTAGCAGCGCAGCTGACGAGCTACTACCCGCAAGGCCAGCTGGAGTGAGGCGAGTCCGGGGGAGCTAGAGGCGGGGAAGGCGCCAGGTGCGGGCTGAGGGCTGAGGAGGGTGAGGGCTGAGGAGGGTGAGGGCTGAGGGGGGGTGAGGGCTGAGGGATGAGGCTGAAGGGGTGAGGGGTGAGGGTGACGGGGGGCGGGGCTGGCGTGGTTGCGGCGGGAGGGGTGGGGGAATGGGGCCGCTAGGGGTGCGTCGTGCGTGCTTCCTAGACGGGAAGGGCGGATCGTTGCTGAGGCGGGGCACCGGTGGAGGGGCGGGGGTGGCAGGATCTGGAGGCATGACGGACGACAGCTTTCCCCGGCAGCAGGCCCGGACCCGGCGGTTCACGCTTGGGGTGCCGCGGGCGTTCAGCGTTTCCCCGGACGGGAGCAAGGTGCTGTTCTTGCGGACGCGGGACGGCGAGGATCCGGTTACCTGCCTTTGGGAGGCTGACGCCGGCAGCGGGGCGGAGCGCCTGGTCGCTGACCCGGTGGCGCTGGGGGCCGATGAGGACAACCTGCCGGCCGAGGAACGCGCCCGCCGCGAGCGGGTCCGGGAGACCGCCAGCGGCATCGTCGCCTACGCCACCGACAAGGCTCACGCGCTTGCCGTCTTCGCCCTGTCCGGCCAGGTCTACGCGGTTGACCTCACCGACCCGGCCGGCGGGCCGCGGCCGGTGCCGGCCCGGGTGCCCGCGCTCGACCCCCGGCCCGACCCGACCGGGACCCGGGTTGCCTACGTCCACGCGGGCGCGCTGCGGGTGCACGACCTCGCCACCGGCGCGGACGCCGCCGTCACGCCCGTGCCAGAGGATGACAACGTCACCTACGGGCTGGCCGAGTTCATCGCGGCCGAGGAGATGGAGCGCACCCGGGGCTACTGGTGGTCCCCGGACGGCACCCGGCTGCTCGTCGAGCGGGCGGACACCACTCCCGTCCAGCGCTGGCACATCGCCGACCCGGCCAACCCCGGCCGCGAGCCGAACGTCGTCCCCTACCCGGCGGCCGGCACCCCCAACGCCGACGTCCAGCTCTGCACCGTCGCCGCCGACCCCACCGCGAGCGCTGCCGGGCGCGGCGTGGCGGCCGGCGCCGGGGCCGATGCTGCTGTCAGCCCGGGCGGGCTCCCGCCGGGCGCGGTCTCTACTGGCACTCCCCTGGCTGAGGCCGAGGCCGCCGCCACTGAGGCCTTCCCCACGGGCTTCGCGCCCGCCGGCGCCGCGCTGGCTGACGCCGTCCGCGCAACCGCCGAGGCCGGCGCCGACCCGGCCGCCGCCGGGCGCCGCGCAGGCACCGCCAGCGCTGGCTTCGCCGCGAGTGCCGGCACAGCCGGGCACGGCGCGACTAGCGCCGCCGCGAGCCCGAACCCGGGCCCGGGCACCGCCGCTGCCACGCCCGGCGGGGCTGCCAGTGCCGGCGCCGGGACCGATGCTGCCGCTGGCCCGGGCGGGCTCCCGCCGGGCGCCGTTTCCACTGGCAGTCCGCTGGCTGAGGCCGAGGCCGCCGCCACTGAGGCCTTTCCCACGGGCTTCGCGCCCGCTGGGGCCGCGCTGGCTGATGCCGTTCGCGCGACCGCCGTGGCCGGCGCTGCCCTCGCGGCTGATCTTGGCCCGGCGGCAGACACTGGGACCGCCGGCACCGCCACTTCCGGCTTTACGCCAGCTGCCGACGCCGGCGCGCCCGGCACCGTCCCGACGGCCGACGTTGCCGACGACTCCGCCGCAGGCGCGCCCGGCGCCGTTCGGGCCGCCGGCGACCTCACCACCGGCGGCGGGCTCGCGACGGTGGAGTGGGACCGGGGGGCGTTTCCTTACCTGGTTACCGCGGCGTGGGGGGCGCGGATGCTGGTGGTCGTCATGAGCCGGGACCAGCGGGTCATGCGGGTCCTTGACGGGGAGAGCGGGCAGGTGCTGCGGGAGGATGCTGACCCGCACTGGGTGGACGTCATCACCGGGGTTCCGGCTCAGCTGGCAGGCGGGGACGTTGTCTGGACGGCCGTCAGCGGGGACACCCGGGGGCTGGTCATCGCGGCGGCGGACGAGCTTCAGGGGGCGCAGCCGGTCACGCCGCCGGGGCTGGAGGTCCGGCGGGTGCTGGCCACCGACGGGGACGCGGTGTACTTCAGCGCGTCGACCGAGCCGACCGAGGCCGGCGTCTACCGGTACTCCCGGGCGGGCGGGCTCGAGCCGGTCGCGACCGCGCCGGGGACGCACAGCGCGACGGCCAGGGCGGGAACCACGGTGCTGGTGAGCAGCACCCTCGCGACCAGCGGAAGCTCCGTGACGGTGTTCCGGGAAGGGCAGCCGCCGGCGCCGGTCGCCTCCCATGCCCGCCAGCCCAGCCTGCCCGCCCCCACGCCCCATTTCCTGGCGGCCGGGCCGGCCGGCATCCGGACCGCGGTGCTGTTCCCGTCCTGGCACGTGCCCGGGTCGGGGAAGCTGCCGGTGCTCATGGACCCCTACGGGGGGCCGCACGCCCAGCGGGTGGTGAAGACCGCGAGCGCCTTCCTCACGTCGCAGTGGCTGGCCGAGCAGGGCTTCGCGGTCGTGGTGGCCGACGGCCGGGGCACCGCCGGGCGCGGGCCGGCCTGGGACCGGGCGATCGCCGGGGACCTGGCCACCGGGGTCCTGGCGGACCAGGTGACGGCGCTGCACGCCGCCGCCGCCGAGTTCCCCGACCTGGACCTGGAGCGAGTCGCCATCCGGGGCTGGTCGTTCGGCGGCTTCCTGGCCGCGCTGGCCGCGCTCCGCCGGCCGGACGTGTTCCACGCGGCGATCGCGGGGGCGCCGGTGACCGACTGGCGGCTGTACGACACCTGCTACACCGAGCGGTACCTGGGCGACCCGGCCACCGCCCCGGAGGCTTACCACCGCAGCTCGCTGACGGCCGAGGACATCGCGGCCGGAGCGGCCACCGGCGACGCGACCGGGGCGGGCACGGGTGGCGCGACCGGGGCGGGCACCGGCAACGCGGCCGGAGCGGGCGACGGCGACGGCAAGCGGGCGGCCCTGCTGCTCATCCACGGGCTGGCGGACGACAATGTCGTCGTGGCGCACACGCTGCGGCTATCATCGCTGCTGCTCGCGGCAGGCTACCCTCATTCGGTGCTACCTCTGTCGGGTGTGACGCACATGACACCCCAGGAGGTCGTGGCCGAGAACATGCTGTTGGTGCAGGTAGCGTTCCTGCGCGACGCCCTCCGGCAGCCCTCGGTGTAGCCAGGCTCACATACGTGATCTGCGCCGCAATGCGGCATGCTAGGGCCTACAGGATTAGGTTCATGGCAACGCATTGCGCGTGCAGCCCCGTGCCCTCATTCCCCGGGTCCGTCACCCCTCCGACGGGCACCGGTGGCAATCACCACGCCGGCCCCGCGCGGCATGGCCAGGATCATCAATACGGCAGCGAGGACGCTGAAGGATGACGCAGATAGAGGAGGCGCCCGCCAGGACCCGGGCGCAAATCGGCGAGCGGACGCTCCGCAAGGACCGCTGGTGGCAGGCGCCAGCGCTCGCTGCGACGCTGCTCTCGCTATGGGTGGCGTATGCCACGGTCCGGGTGTTTACCGGGCACTGGTACTTCGCCGATGGCTATAACTACCTCACCCCGTTCTACTCGCCCTGTGTTAACGGCGAGTGCGTGCCCGGTTCTTCCACCCTGGGCACGTGGATTCCGGCGATCCCGCCGATTATCCCCTTCGCGTTCGTGTCGCTGCCGTTCGTGCTCGGCTTCCGGCTGACGTGCTACTACTACCGGCGGACCTACTACCGCGCGTTCTGGCGCTCGCCGGGCGCCTGCGCGGTGCGCGAGCCGCACAAGAAGTACTCGGGCGAGACCAAGTTCCCGTTGATCATGCAGAACCTGCACCGCTACCTGTTCTACATGGCCATCGTCATCTCGGTCCTCAACACGGTCGACATGGTCAATGCCTTCTGGCCGAACGCCAACCCGCTGCCCGACCACAACGCCGCCCACCTCACCCACGGCTTCGGCATCGGGATCGGGTCGCTCATCATCCTCGCCAACGTGATCTTGCTGTGGGCGTACACGCTGTCGTGCCACTCGTGCCGGCACATCACCGGCGGGCGGCTCAAGAACTTCTCCAAGCACCCGGTCCGCTACTGGGCATGGACGAAGATCTCCTGGCTCAACGCGCGGCACATGCAGCTCGCGTGGACCACGCTGGGAACCCTGATGCTGACGGACCTGTACATCATGCTCGTCGCCGCCAACGCGTTCCCCGACCTGCGCATCTTCAACTAGGACCTAATTAGCCATGACAGACGAAATCGAGCGCTATACCTACGACGTGGTAGTGATCGGCGCTGGCGGCTCCGGGCTGCGGGCGGCGATCGAGGCCCGGGCGCGGGGCAAGAAGACCGCGATCATCAGCAAGTCCCTGTTCGGCAAGGCGCACACCGTCATGGCCGAGGGTGGCGCGGCCGCCGCGATGGGGAACGTCAACTCCAAGGACAACTGGCAGGTCCACTTCCGCGACACCCTGCGCGGCGGCAAGTTCCTGAACAACCCGCGCATGGCCGAGCTGCACGCCAAGGAGGCCCCGGACCGCGTCTGGGAGCTGGAGGCGTGGGGCGCGATCTTCGACCGGACCAAGGACGGCAAGATCTCGCAGCGGAACTTCGGCGGCCACACCTACCCGCGCCTGGCGCACGTGGGCGACCGGACCGGCCTGGAGATGATCCGCACCCTCCAGCAGCGGGTCGTCGCCCTGCAGCAGGAGGACGCCAAGACGCTGGGCGATCCCGACGCCAACCTGCGGGTGTTCGCCGAGACGACCATCACCCGGCTGGTCAAGGACGATGCGGGCAAGATCGCGGGAGCCTTCGGCTACGTCCGCGACACCGGCCGGTTCGTGCTGTTCGAGGCGCCCGCGGTCATCCTCGCGACCGGCGGCGTCGGGCGGACGTTCAAGGTCACCTCCAACTCCTGGGAGTACAGCGGCGACGGGCACGCGCTCGCGCTGCTGGCGGGCGCGCAGCTGATGAACATGGAGTTCATCCAGTTCCACCCGACCGGCATGGTGTGGCCGCCGTCGGTCCGCGGCATCCTCGTCACCGAGTCGGTCCGCGGCGACGGCGGCGTGCTGCGCAACTCCGAGGGCAAGCGGTTCATGTTCAACTACGTGCCGGACGTCTTCCGCCCGCAGTACGCGGAGACCGAGGAAGAGGCCGACCGCTGGTACAAGGACCCGGACAACAACCGCCGGCCGCCGGAGCTGCTGCCCCGCGACGAGGTCGCGCGCTCGATCAACTCCGAGATCAAGGCCGGGCGGGGCACCCCCCACGGCGGGGTGTTCCTCGACGTCTCCACGCGGCTGCCGGCCGAGGAGATCTTGCGGCGGCTGCCGTCCATGCACCACCAGTTCAAGGAGCTGGCGGACGTGGACATCACCAAGCAGCCGATGGAGATCGGGCCGACCTGCCACTACATCATGGGCGGGGTCGAGGTTGACCCGGACACCACCGCGTCCTCGGTCCCCGGCCTGTTCGCGGCGGGCGAGGTGTCCGGCGGCATGCACGGCTCCAACCGGCTCGGCGGCAACTCCCTGTCGGACCTGCTGGTCTTCGGCAAGCGGGCCGGCGACGGCGCGGCCGACTACATCGACTCACTCGGCGGGGCGCTGCCCGCCATCCCCGAGGCGGCGGTGACCGAGGCGGTCGCCGAGGCGGTCGCCCCGCTGGGCCGCGAGTCGGGCGAGAACCCCTACACGGTGCACGCCGAGCTTCAGCAGACCATGAACGACCTGGTCGGCCTCATCCGCCGCGAGCACGAGATGAAGCAGGCGCTGGAGGAACTGGTCAAGTTCAAGGAGCGGGCCGCGTCGGTCGCGGTGCCCGGCGGCCGGGCCTACAACCCGGGCTGGCACTACGCCCTCGACCTGCGCAACATGCTGCTGGTGGCCGAGTGCGTGGCGCTGGCGGCGCTGGAGCGGCAGGAGTCGCGCGGCGGGCACACCCGGGAGGACTACCCGGAGATGTCGCCCGAGTGGCGCAAGATCAACCTCATCTTGTCCCTGTCGGGCGACGGTGACCAGGTGGCGATGACGCGCAAGCCGCTGCCGGCCGTCCCGCCGGAGCTGCTCGGCCTGTTCGAGAAGTCCGAGCTGAAGAAGTACATGACCGAAGAGGAACTGACTGGCCTGCCCGCGTCGGCCGAGCCGGAGGGGAACCACTGATGGGCTACCTGGCGAAGTTCAAGGTCTGGCGGGGCGACGCCGGCGCTGGTGCCCTGAAGGACTACGAGGTCGAGGTCAACGAGGGCGAGGTCGTCCTCGACGTGCTGCACCGGCTGCAGGCCACGCAGACTCCTGACCTGGCCATCCGCTGGAACTGCAAGGCCGGCAAGTGCGGCTCCTGCTCGATGGAGATCAACGGGCGGCCCCGGCTCGGGTGCATGACCCGGATGTCCACGTTCACCGAGGACGAGACGCTGACGGTCACCCCGATGCGGACCTTCCCGGTCATCCGCGACCTGGTCACCGACGTGTCCTTCAACTACGAGAAGGCGCGCCAGATCCCGTCGTTCACGCCCGACCCGGCCGTCAAGCCGGGCGAGTTCCGGATGCAGCAGGAGGACGTGAACCGGTCGCAGGAGTTCCGCAAGTGCATTGAGTGCTACCTGTGCCAGAACACCTGCCACGCGATCCGCGACCACGAGGAGAACGAGGGCGCGTTCGCCGGCCCGCGGTTCCTCATGCGGATCGCCGAGCTGGAGATGCACCCGGCCGACGAGGCCGACCGGCGCGACATCGCGCAGGACGACTTCGGCCTCGGCCTTTGCAACATCACCAAGTGCTGCACCGACGTGTGCCCCGAGCACATCAAGATCACCGACAACGCGCTCATCCCGCTGAAGGAGCGCGTGGCCGGGCGCCGGTACGACCCGCTGGTGTGGCTCGGCTCCAAGATCGGGCGCCGGAAGGCGGAGGGCACCCCCGCCGTCCCGGTCAAGCGCTAAGGCCCCGCCTCAGCCAGCGAGGCCCCGGCCGCAGCCCTGCCCAGGGCTGCGGCCGGGGCCTCGTCGCGTCAGCGGTCCCCCGCTGCCCTCGCTCCCCGCGTGGCCCGCAACCGCTTGCCGATGGGTTTCACTCGCGGCCCCCCCTTTTGATAAAAGCATTTTGTCCGTAATGCCTTATGGCATTACAAGCGAAAATTACCTTCAATGGAACCTCCGCCTCTGGCCAGGCGACCGCCCGCCGTGGCCAGGACGCGCCAGGAGGCGGGCCCCGGCCGCGGGATGCGGCCGGGGCCCGGCGGCCTTGCTGGTGGCGTCAGGCGATGCGGACGGTGGAGGCGAGGGCGCCCGAGCAGGTGCCGAGGACCAGCTGCGTGCCGCTGGCGGTGGCGCCCGCCGGGACGATCGCGCACAGGTTCGACGTGGCGTTACGCAGCTGCCCGGGCAGGGTCCCGGCGCTGGTCAGCGACCAGTGCTGGGTCGCCGCGCTGGTGCACGGGGCGATCGTGATGGCCGCCCCGGCGGTAGTGCCGCCGGCGGTGAGGCACTGGCTGTTGGCCTGGACCGCGATCTCGGCGCTGGAGGCGACCAGCCAGTGCTGGGACGTGGAGTTAGCGCAGGTGAGCCACTCGGCGGCGGCCCCCGCCGCGCCCAGGCAGCGGGCGGCGAGGCCGAAGGTGACCGGCCCCTGGGGGATGTTCCAGTGCTGGGGGACCGTGGCGGTGCTGTTCGTGCAGGTCGCGAGGGCCAGCCGGGTGCCGTTGGGCACGGCCGCGGCCGGCCCGTTGAGGCAGGTGCCGTAGCGGGCGCTGACGAGCGAGCCGTCGGTGCTGACCCGCCATTCCTCGCCGATGCTGTTGTTGCACCCGTACAGCAGCACGGCGGTGCCGCTGGCGGTCAGGCAGTGGCCGAGCACCCGGATCGTGCCGTCCTGGACGAACGTCCACTCCTGGTAGGGCTGGGCGACGCAGGTCGCCAGGTCAACCGGGGTGGCGTCGGTGACCTTGGACCCCGGGTCGTCCAGGCACTTGTCGCTGCCGCCGTGCTGCTCGACGGTCCCGGTGGTGCCGGTGTCGGTAGCGGCGCTGACCGTCCACGAGAACGTGGCGGCCGACTCCCCGGTCAGGGCGTCGGTCGCGGCGACCGTGATCGTGTAAGTCCCCGGGAGGTAGGGCCAGCCGGTGATCAGGCCGGTGGAGTCCATCACGATGCCGGGCGGGAGGCCAGTCGCCGTCATGGCCGGCTTGTAGCCCGCGGTCACGTCCGGGCCGGAGGCGGCGACCCGCAGGGACACGGGCACGCCGGCCACCGTGGTCTCATTGGTCCCCTTGACGGCGAGGCCGGCTTCCTGGTCAAGGTCAACATCGCCGGTGACGCCGCTGACCGAGCCGGCGTTGCTGCTCTGCCAGAACGAGTAGCCAGGCCAGCCAACCGGGACCGGCGGGGTGGTGACGCCGAAGGCGGGGACCCACAGCGGGTCGGCGGTGAACAGGGTGCTGTTCCCGGTGCAGTCCGCCCACCAGGCTGGGAGCACGTAGACGAGCGGCGCGACGCCGGTCTTGGCCCTGGCCTCGGCGATGAACGACTGGATCCAGGTGATCATGTCGGCCTGGCTCTTGCCGTAGCACTCGGGCCGGTTGTTGACGGTGTCGGTCTCCAGGTCCAGCACGACCGGCAGCCACTGGCTGCCGGCCGCGTAGGGGAAGCCCGGGACGGCGTCGATCGCGCTGGTCCAGGCGGTGTCGAACTGGTCGGCGCCGGTGAAGTCGTCGCCGGGGCTCAGTCCCTCGGGGTTGGCGAAGACGTAGGGCATGACCTTCAGCCCGGCCGTTATCGCGCCGCTGACCTCGGCGTTGAACGACGGGTTGGCGAGCGTCTCGCCCTGCCAGGCCTCGACTCCGGTGAAGGTCTTGCCCGCGCTCTTGACGCTCGCCCAGCTGGTCACGGTGCTGCCGGCCGAGACATCGATGCCGTGCTGGATGACCGGCACGGAGGTCGGGGCAGGGACGGTCGCGGCGCTGGCCGGCGCCTGGGTGGCACTTGAAGCCTGGGTGGCTCGTGCCGTCTGGGGGGCTGTCGTCGTCGCGGAGGCGGTGCCGGGCGTCGTGAGGCCGGCGGCCATGGCCAGGCCGGCGATGAGGGTGAGTGCGCCGGCAATGCCTGCCCGGCCGGCCTTCCCGCGTTCCCGGAGTCGGTACTTCACGAGTGGCAGGGTAACAGTCACGACACTATTGCGTTGTAATTAGCGCCAGCCTGGGTGATAACGGGCACGCGATCACCAGGTGGTAACAGAAAGGCCGTCAGCGCCGCCCGAATCCCCTCGCGCTCCGCGCGCCCGGCCGCAGGTCGGTAGCATGACTCGGTGTCTGCAATCTTGACCTACCCGGAAGCGATCATCCTGGGCGCGTTCCAGGGGGTGACCGAGCTGTTCCCGGTGTCCAGCCTCGGGCACAGCGTCCTCATCCCGGCGCTCGTCGGCGGGAGCTGGAAGGCGAACCTGAACGCGACCGCGAAGCAGTCGCCCTACCTGGCCTTCATCGTCGGGATGCACGTGGCGACGGCGATCGCGATGATCATCTACTTCTGGCGGGACTGGATCCGGATCATCGGCGGCTTCTTCGGGTCGCTGCGGCAGATATCCAGCCCCGAGCCGGGAACGGGCCGCTTCGAGTTCCGCGACAGCAACCAGCGGCTCGCGTGGATGATCATCCTGGGCACGATCCCGGTCGGCCTGGCCGGGGTGCTGCTAGACCACGCGGTGCGCTCGGTGCTCGCCAAGCCGACCCCGACCGCGATCTTCCTCACGCTGAACGGGGTGCTGCTGCTCGGCGGGGAGATGCTGCGGCGGCGGCGCGCGGGACTGGACGCGCAGCAGGCGCCCGGCGGCCAGCAGGCGGCGGGCATCGCCGGGCCGGGCGACTGGGGACCGGGCGGGGCGGCCGTGGCCGGCGCGGCTCCCGGCGGGTACGGCCGGGGGGACTACCCCGACCAGCCCGGGCGCGGCGGCCAGGCAGGACGGGACCAGCGGGACCAGGGCGTCCGGGCCGAGCGGGGCGGGCCGGACACTGGCAGGCAGGGCCGCGACCAGCAGGGCCGCCACCCAGACCCGGGCGGCTACGGCGGGGCGGGCAGTCCCGGCCGGCAGGGCAGCCACGGGGACCCGGGCTACGACGAGCACGGTGGCCAGGGCTACGGAGACCAGGCCGGCTACGGCGACCGGGGTGGCTACGACCCGCCCGGCTACGACCCGCCCGGCTACGATCCGCGCGGCGGCGACCAGGGCGGCCAGCGGCCGGGGGGCGGCCCCAGCGGCTATAGCGGGCAGGGGGGCTACGACCCGCGCGGCGGCGGCCGGGGCGCCCAGCCACGAGGCGGCGACCAGGGCGGCTATGCCCCACGCGGCGCCAGCCGGGGCGGCCAGCGGCCAGGCGGCTACGGGGACGAGGGCGGCTACGACGCGCGTAGCGGGACCCGGGGCGCCCAGCCACGAGGCGGCGGCCAGGGTGGCCACGACCCGCGCGGCGGGCCGGACTTCGGCGGGCAGGGCGGGCGTGACCCGCGCGGCGGCCCCGGGAACGGCGCTGAGCGCGGCGGGCCCGGCTACGGGGACCGGGGCGACGGCGGGCAGCAGCAGGGGCGGCGCGGCGCCTTCTGGAGCAACGACCAGGACCCCTACGACGGCTACGACCGCCGGGGCGACCACGGCGGCATCGGCCCCGACGGCGTCGGCGACGGCAGTGGCTTCGGTAACGGCGGCGGCTCCGGTAACGGCGGCGGCTCCGGCTACGGGGACTCCCCCCGCGATGGTGGCCCCCGGAACGACCGTGGTCCCTGGAACGACAGCGGCCAGGGTGGCCAGCCGCAGGGCGGCGACCCGCGCAGCCGGGGCGGGCAGCCCGGTCGCCACCAGCGCGGGCATGACCGGGGCGGCTACGGCCAGCCAGGTTACGACCAGGGTGGTTCCGACCAGCCCGGCTACGACCAGCCTGGCTACGACCAGCCGGCGAGCCGGGCCGGGCAGCCGACGTTCGAGCCGCGGGGCTACCAGGAGCAGGACCGCCAGCAGCACGGCTTTGGCCAGCCGGGCGGCAACGACCCGCGCGACCCGCGCGACGTCCCCGGCCGCGACCGGTCAGGCACGGGCGGCCGGAGCCAGGCGCCCGTGGGCGGCGGGCACCGGGCGGTCAAGCAGGCGGAGGCCGACGACGCCATCGCCGCCGACGAGCGGCTCACGCGGATGACCTGGCTCACCGCGATCAGCCTGGGCGCGGCCCAGATCCTGGCGCTGTTCCCCGGCTTCAGCCGGGACGGCAGCGTGATGGTGGCGGGGCTGCTGCGCGGGCTGTCCCGGCAGGACGCGGCGCGCTTCTCGTTCCTGCTGTCAGCGCCGGTGATCTTCGCGGCCGGGGTGTTCAAGGCGAGCGAGCTGCTCGGCCCGGAGACGGCCGGAATTCGCGGCCCGATCCTCGTTGGCTCGATCGTCTCCGGCATTGGCGCCTACTTCGCGCTGATGTTCCTCGACCGCTTCTTGTCCAACCCCAAGCGGACGCTGACCCCGTTCGCGGTCTACTGCCTCGTCATGGGCATCGGCAGCCTGATCTACCTCGCCTGAGCCGGGCAGCCCGGGCATGGAGTTCTTCTGCTATCATCGCGACCGGCCCGGCTCCGGGGCGTTGCGCGGGGAACTGCTGGAAGCGCACTGGTCCTACATGGACCGGTTCCAGGCGGAGATGATCGCGCGCGGCCCGACCCTGTCCGACGACGACGAGCTCACCGGCAGCGTCCACGTCCTGGACCTGCCCGGCCCGGCCGCCGCTCGCGCGTTCGCCTTCGACGAGCCGGGCTACCAGGCGGGCGCGTACCGCGACGTGCTGCTGCGACGGTGGCGCAACCTGCTCGGGCGCACCATGTGGGACTTCCCCGGCGGCCTCGACGGCGGCCGCCGCTACCTGGTCCTCGGCCTCGGCGGCGGCCCGGCGGCGGACCTCGCGGTGCCGCCCGGGCAGGACGAGCTAATCGCCTACGGGCCGCTGCTGTCCGACGACGGCGCCGCCTGGCTAGGCACGGCGGCGCTACTGCGGGCGCCCGGCCCGGACGAGGCCCGCGCCATCGTGAACGCCGGCCGCTACGCCAGCATCGAGGTCCACCGCTGGCAATTCGGCGGCCGCGAGTAACCCGGCCAGGCGCGCCAGGCCGCCCATGAGGGACGGTGAGCATGTCTTCCACCTAAGGCTTATTCACCAGGACGTAGTGGTGCGCCGTGGGTAGCTGATGCCCTGGTGACAGGTGGGGCCGACGTCTTGCGACGAGCGCGGGGCAGCCCTGCGGGCGGGGCTGGCCAGGTCGGTCTGTCCCCCTTCCGCGCAAGGGCGGCATCCACGCCGGCGATGTTGCCGCATCGGCATCTGGGGGGGTTCCGGGCGGACCGCACGGAAGGCGGGACTGGTCGAGTCGTAGTCGAGGGGATGCGATACGGTTCTGCGCATGTCCTTGATTGACCCCGTTTGGCCGAATTTGCGCGCCGTGGTGCTGCAGATCGCCGGCGAGGCCGGTCAGGTCAGCCTGGCCCAGGCGGCCAGCTCCCCCGGCACCCGGGCGAGCGTGGACCAGCACGTGGCCGAGGTCAGGAACGCGCTGGCCGCCTGCGGGCGCCCCGTCACCCCCGCCACCCTGGTCAGCTACGCGCAGGGATTCACCGAGGCCGCGATCGGCCGGGGCTGGTGGCCCCCGCACCGCCAGCTCGACGAGGCCCCCGTCCTGGGCATGGCCGCCCTCCCCGATGAGGCCGCCCGGCCCGAGCCGGGTCCGGGCGGTGAGCGCGCGGCCGCCCTGCAGCCGCGATCCCCGCAGGCAGGCGGGGGCGCCGTCCTCGACGGGATCCCGCGCCAGCTCCAGGGCCCGCGCGAGGCCTCCCCCGGCCTGGCCAGCGACCCCGCCCGGCCCGCCCCCGGCCCAGACCGGGCCGATGCCCACCCCGGACCCGGCCAGGAAGCCAGCCGGCCGCCGCTGGACTGGGAGTCCCTGCGGCTGGCGGCCATCTGCCGCATGCTGATCGAGTCCCAGGGCCTCGGCCTATCCGGCTGCTAGCTGCCCGCGTCCGTGGCCAGGCAGCCAGAATTATCCGGAAGGATTTTCCACGCCATGGCGTGGAAAATCCTTCCGGACCGGAAAATCCTTCACGAAGTGGAGTGGCGTATATGGCCCAGCGGTTCAGTGGGCCGGATGTGGTCAGCGGGATAGCACGGCCCTAGTAAGGGGTTTTCGGGGCCGCCGCCGGCCGGGGCGCCGTGACCCGGAGGGCGCCGTGACCGGGGCTGGGGTGCGTACTGGACGCGGCCCGCTGGGCTGGCCATCTCCTGTCGATCAGGGACGGGCCTCAGCGGCTCGCTGGCACGACCGAGGATCAACCGGGCACGCCCTCTAGTCGCCGCTACCACTGACGGCCGGGCCGCCGGGGTTGCTGTCGCCGGGGGCGGGGTGGCCGCTGGCGGGGTGGCCGCTGGCGGGGTGGGTTGCCTCGGACATCGGGGGCCCGGGGCTGGCGGGGCGGGGCTGGGCACCGCCGCCGCGCATCGCGTCGGTGCGACCTTGCTGGTAGGCCGCGTACTGGGCGGAGGTCTCCCGTTCGGCGGCGCCGAGAATGCGCTCCCAGCGGTCTTGCATGGGACGGATGAGGCCGCCGCCGACGCCGATCGCGACGACCGCGCCCGCGGTCAGCAGCACCACCCACAAGACCGGCTGGGTCACCCCGGCGGCGATGCCCGCCTGGTTGAGGGCCGCGATCGCGCCGAGGGCGATGATGACCACCGAGGCGCTGCTGGCCAGCAGCGGCCCGTAGGACAGGCCGCCGATCGCGCCGAGGATCAGGTCCTTGACCACCTTGGCGATGGCCGAGGCGATCACCACGATGATGATGGCGACGATCGCCCTCGGCAGCCAGGCGACGATGCCGTTGATCATCGCCGAGATGGGGTTCGGCCCGAACACGCCGAACGCCATCTGCAGCGTGACCAGCACGAGCGCGAAGAAGGCGACCCGGGAGATCAGGCGGGTCGCGTCGGTGTTCGAGCGGGCGAGGGCCTGCCCGATCGCGCCGCGCTCGGCGAGCCGGTCGAAGTGGACCCGCCGCAGCAGCAGGTCCACCACCCGGGCGACGAGGCGGGCCACGAACCACCCGATGACCAGGATGAGCAGGAAGACCAGGATCTTCGGGATCGCGTGGAAAACGGTGTTGAGCAGGTCCTGGACGCTTTGGCTCGCGCTAACGCTGGCCAGTGGCTGAGCCATGCTTCCCTCCCCCCGCGACATCACTGAAAGTGAGAGAGGAATACCCTAAAGTGATCGCCCTTACTCGCCCCGGGCAACCCGGCCGCGGGCCCGCCCCCGCTCCTTGCCGTCGAGGATCAGCTTGCGGAGCCGGACGGCGGACGGGGTCACCTCGACGCACTCGTCGTCCGAGCAGAACTCCAGGGCCTGCTCAAGGCTGAAGATCCTCGGCGGCACCAGGCGCTCAAGCTCCTCGCCAGTGGACTGGCGGACGTTGGTGACCTTCTTCTCCTTGGTGATGTTCACGTCCATGTCGTCGTCGCGGGAGTTCTCGCCGACGATCATGCCCTCGTACACCTCGGTCGTCGGGGACACCATCAGCGACCCGCGCTCCTGGAGGTTGAACATCGCGTAGGACGACGCCACCCCGGTCCGGTCGGCGACCAGCGAGCCGGTCGCGCGGCCGCGGATCGAGCCCGTCCACGGCTCGTAGGCCTCGAAGACGTGGTGGGCGATGCCGGTGCCGCGGGTCTCGGTCAGGAACTGGGTCCGGAACCCGATCAGGCCGCGCGACGGCACGAGGAAGACCAGGCGGACCCAGCCGGTGCCGTGGTTCGTCATCGTCTCCATCCGGCCGCGCCGGACCGAGACGAGCTGGGTGACGGCGCCGAGGTACTCCTCGGGGACGTCCACCGCCAGCCGCTCGACCGGCTCATGGATCTTGCCGTCGATTTCCCTCGTCACGGCCGCCGGACGGCCGACGGTCAGCTCGTAGTTCTCCCGCCGCATCGTCTCCACGAGCACCGCGAGCGCGAGCTCGCCGCGGCCGCGGACCTCCCAGGCGTCGGGCCGCTCGGTGGGCAGCAC
>DATBEM010000012.1:0-11172 GCA_036276115.1 Trebonia sp. | reverse complement strand
ACGCCGGCCACGGCGCCGGCGAGGCCGGCGGCGGCCCGGCGGCGCGCCCCGCGGATGGCGCCCGGCCGCCACCGCGCTCGCCTAGCGCCCGCCATGGCCCTGGCCCGCCCGGTAGCCCGTCCGGTACCGGGCCAGGAGGGCCCGCGCGAGATCGGAGTTCATCCGCATGGCGTGGCGCGCGACCGCCAGGTCGTCGATGAGCGGGTAGCGCCCGCCCTTGATCGCGGCCGCGACGTCCCCCGGGCGCTCGCCGAACACCTCGATGACCGTCGCGTAGAACGACAGCGCCACCGCCACGTCCTGGCACATCGTCACGTGCTCCTCATTGCTCGCGGCCGCCGCCGCGTCGCCCAGCTCCGCCGCCGCCTTCTCCAGGTCGCGGGGCGCCAGGTCACCCGGGCCGGCGGCGGGCCAGTGCGCCCGGTGCAACGGCAGGAGGATGCCCTCGGGCGCCCCGCTGCGGCTGAGCTGCAAGATCGCCTCCCGCCGGATGACCTCGCACCGCACCTTGACCAGCCCCCGGGCCACGCGGGGCAGGTCCGGCGCCGCGCCGTCCAGCTCGCCGGCGACGTGGATGAGCGAGCGGGCAACGCGGATGAGGTCCCGGGGCAGGCCGCCCGCCAGGACCTGGCACAGGGCCAGGAACGGCCGGGGGACTCCGGTGACGCGCAGGTCCAGCAGGTCCTGGGCCTCGGTGAACGTCATCGGGGCGACCGAGATGATCTCGTCGAGGGCGCTGTCGAACGCGGTCCTGATCGCGGGTGTCCGCGAGGCGAACACCGTCATGGCGTCCTCGCTGATGGACACGAGGTACAGGCAGCCGGGCACATCGAAGATGGCCTTGATGTCGTTGAGGAACTGCTCGGCGCGGTCGCTGTCGCGGATCTTGTCCATCTCGTCGATGCAGATGATCAGGCGCCCCTCGGCCCGGTTCTCCCGGGACTGGTTCCAGTCGGCCGCCCGCTCGCCGAAGGCACGGAACCGCGCGACGATCGCGGGCAGCCCCGGCGGCTGCTCCGTCCTTTCCCGCCCGACGGTCCCGGTCACGCTGATGAACGCCTTCGGCGACAGGGTCGCTCCCCCCGAGCTGGAATAGGTATTGAGGAAGCCGAGGGCATTAAGCTGCCGGCGGGACTCCAGCGCCATCGGCGACAGCGGCGGGGCCTCCGCCTGCACCTTGACGCACAACTCGCTGAAGAGGTGCATGATGAACTCACGGGCGTTGTAATCGACCGGGGCAGCGATGTTGATCCGGATATCCTGCTCCGGCTTGCGGGGGTCATCACGGGTGTCGAACTTATTCAAGATGGTGCTCTTGCCCGCGCCGCGCGGGCCGCTGACGCCGATGCTGCCCGAGGCGATGGCCCGGGCCGTGACGGCCACGCTCCGCATGGCGGCGGACGGGACGGCGAGCTCGGGATCACGCCCGTAGCTGGCGGCCGAGATGGCGGCCGAGGGCAGCGTGAGCCCGAGCCGCTCGCCCGCGCGGAGGTTCTCCTGCTTGACCAGGAACGGGGCCAGGACCTGGTCCCGCAGGACTGACCGCCAGTGCCGCTCGGCCGCGGTGACAAGGCTCCGGTGGCGGTGGCGGAACCACAGCCGCCGGGCCACCAGGGCGGCGAGCGCGATCGCCAGGGCCAGCGCGAGCACCGGCGCCAGGCCGGCCGGGCCGGCCGGGTGGCCCAGGGACAGGGCCCCGAAGGCCGCCAGCGCGCCCGCGACGCCCCAGCCGGCGAGCTCGGGCCGGGCCAGTTCCCGCGCGGCGGCGGCGCGGGCCCCGTCCACCTTGTCCCCGCTGGCTTGCGCCGACGCCAGGAACTCATTGCAGCGGGCGGGGGAGCGGATCGCCGACCGGGCATCCTGGCGGGCTCCCTGCGACGCCGGGCTGTCGGCCGGCCCTTGCTGGCCAAGGAGCTCTTCCGCGAGCTCCCGGAGGATATCCCGCGGATTCCACGGCTCCAGGCCCAGCCACCGGGCCCGCCTCCATTTCATGGGCGGAATCTACCACGCAATGGCGATGAGAATTCTCTATAGTCGCCATAAGGGGCGAATCGCGGCAATAGCCACACGATTACCACGCGCCGGGCCCGGCGGCCGGGCGCGCCTACCGCCCGGCGACCGCCAGCCCCGCCCGGACGATGGCGTCCGCGTCGATGCCGTGGTACCGGTAGACGTCGGCGATGGTCCCCGACTGCCCGAACCGGGTCACGCCCAGGGTGAAGGACGGCACCTGGTTGACGGTGGCCAGGAACGCGAGCGTGTGCGGGTGCCCGTCCAGGACGGTCACCAGCGGCGTGGCCCGCGACGCCGGGAACACCTGGTCCAGGATCCATGACGGGGCATCGCCCTGCCCCTGGCGGGCCAGCAGCGCCCGGAACAGCAGGCCCGGGCTGGTCACGCAGATGACGTCGGCCGGCTGCCCGGCCTCCGCGAGCCGCCCGGCCGCCGCCAGCGCCTCGGGCAGCACCGCGCCCATCGCGGCGATCGTCACCCGGGGCCTGGCCGCGGCGACGAGCCGGTACGCGCCCGCCACCGCCTGCCGCCGCCGGGCCTCGCGGGCGGCCGGGTCGCCCGGCACCGCCGCCAGCCCCTGGTCCACCGGCCGGGTCGACAGCCGCAGGTAAGCCGAGGTGCCATCGGGCCGCCCGAGCCGGGCCAGGGCGGCGAGCAGGGCCCACTCCACGTCAATGGCGAAGGCGGGCTCGTAGCTGACGCAGCCCGGCTGCTCGATCCCGATGGACGGGGTGGTGATCGACTGGTGGGCCCCGCCCTCCGGCGCCAGCGTCACCCCCGACGGCGTGCCCACCAGGATCGACTGGCCGCCCGCGTAGATGCCGAACGACCACGGCTCGAGCGCCCGCTCGACGAACGGGTCGTACAGCACCCCGATCGGCAGCAGCGGCTGGCCCCACCGGCTCCAGGTCGCGCCGAGCTCGCCCAGCAGCCCCGCGAGGTTGGTCTCGGCGATCCCGAGCTCGATGTGCTGCCCGGTCTGCCGCTCGCGCCAGTGCAGCGGGGACTCGCGGTCGTCGGCGAACCAGTCGGTCCGCTCGGCCGCGGACCAGACGCCGACCTTGTTGATCCAGCCGCCCAGGTTGGTGCTCGAGCTGACGTCCGGGCTGACCGTCACCACCCGCCGGGCGGCCTCGGGCGCCTCCCGCGTCAGGTCGAGCAGGACCCGGCCCAGCGCCGCCTGCGACGACGTGGTGCCCGCCGGGACGCGGCCGAAGTCGGCCGGGACGGCCGGGGCGGGGTGCGACGGGCCGGCCGGCCGCCGTAGCCGCGCGGTCACCTGCGCGCACAGTCGGCCCGGCTCGCTGTCGTCGGCGAACCGGGCCCACGGCCGGCCCGGGTTCATCCCCAGCTGGCCCGCCAGCTCCCGCATCTGCTCGTTCGTCAGCAGCGCGGAATGGTTGCGGGGGTGGCCCGCGGTGGGCAGGCCGTTGCCCTTGATCGTGTACGCCAGGATCACCGTCGGCCGGGTGTCGTCGATCGCCGCGTACGCCGCGTCCAGCGCTCGCAGGTCATGGCCGCCGAGGTTGCGGATCGCGGCCGCCAGCGCCTGGTCGTCCAGCCCGGCGACGAGCCCGGCGACCTGCGGGCTGCCGCCCGGCAGCCGCTCGCGCAGCTCGCCCGCCGTGCAGCGCAGCAGCCGCTGGTACTCGGGGTTGGGCATGGCGTCGATGCGCGCCCGCAGCTGCGCGCCGCCCGGGCGGGTGAACAGCTCCTCCAGCAGCTGCCCGTACTTCACCGTCAGCACCTGCCAGCCGGCGCTGGCGAACATGCCCTCCAGCCGCCCGGCGGCGATGCCGGGCACGATCCGGTCCAGCGACTGCCGGTTGAGGTCCACCACCCAGGTGACCTCGCCCAGCTCGGCGACGGCCGGCTCCACGATCGCCTCCCAGACCGCCCCCTCGTCGAGCTCGGCGTCGCCCAGCAGCGAGTACTGGCGGCCGGTGCCGGCCCCGCCGACCGTCGCCTCGGTGTAGCGGCGGGCGACCGCGCCCCAGACCGGGGCGGTGGCGCCGATGCCGACCGAGCCGGTGGAGTAGTCCGGCTGGACGGGGTCCTTGGACCGGCTCGGGTAGCTCTGCAGGCCGCCGAACGCGCGCAGCCGGGGAAGGTACTCCTCGTCCAGCTCGCCCAGCAGGTAGCTGATCGCGTGCAGCACCGGGGACGCGTGCGGCTTGACCGACACCCGGTCCTGCGGCCGCAGGTGCCGGAACCACAAGGCGGTCATGATCGACACCATCGAGGCGCTCGACGTCTGGTGGCCGCCCACCTTGAGGCCGTCCGGGCTGGGGCGGACCAGGTTCGCCTCGTGGACGATCGCGGTCGCCAGCCACAGCACCCGGCTCTCGACCTCCCGCAAGGTGGCGAAGGCGCCGTCGTCTTCCGCCTGCGGCCGCTGCGTTGCCAGGGTCATCGTTGATCCCCTCCTGGGCTTCCGGTTTGCCCGTGTCCTGCTGATCGCACCACTCGCGCCCGGCCCGCACGACCGCGGGCCCCCTTTTGCGGGCCGGCCCCCACCCGGGGCGAGGACGCTGATGTCCCCGCCCACGGCTGGCCGGCCGGGGCCTGCCCGCTGCGGCTCAGCCGGGCTCCCCGGCGATGGCGTCCAGGGCCTCGCCGAGGCTGGCGGCCAGGGCGGCCAGCAGCCGCGCGCCCTCGGCCGCCGAGGCCCCGGCCGGGTCGCCGAGCACGCCGTTCGCGCTGACCGCGCGGACTCCCTCCGCCCGCAACCGGGGCATGAGCTGCGCGATCGGCCGGGTGTCGCCCGCGGCCGCGGCCGCCAGCCGGACCAGGTCCGGCGCCAGCGCCAGCAGCAGCGACGTCTCGAACCGGCCCGCGTGCGCGTCGCCGGCCGGCTGCGCGGAGCCGAGGCCGGCGGCCGCCAGGCGCCGCGGGGACAGCCCCGCGTGCCACGCCCGGGCGTCGCGCCCCTCCGCCGCCAGCTGCGCGGTCGCCGCCGCGACCGCCGGGGCGTTCCCGCCGTGCCCGTTGACCAGCAGCATCGCCGGCCAGTGGCGGCTGGCGTGGCGGCCGAGCTCGGCCAGCAGCAGCGTCAGCGCGCCGGTCCCGATCGACAGCGTCCCCGGGAACCCCGCGTGCTCCCCGCTGGCCCCGATCGCCACCGGCGGGGCCAGGCCCACCCCGGGCCGCCCGGCGCAGGCCCGCGCCGCGACCGCCGCCGCGATCCGGGTGTCGGTGTCCATCGGCAGGTGCGGGCCGTGCTGCTCCAGCGACCCGAGCGGCACCACCAGCACCCGGCGCGGCCCGGCTGCCACCTCAGGCCACCACGTGACGCCAAGATCGAACATGATGACAGCCTAGTGCGGCCGGGCGCGCGTCGATTGGGCATCTTCTCGCCCTCGGCGCCGGGGGCCGCTGTTAATGTCGGCCGCTGTGTACGCACAGGCCGAAATCGGTGAAGACTACCCCCGCCCGTCGGGGCCGCTCAGCGCCGCGCGCCCGGGCAAGGCCGCGCGCCGCCTGATCATCGCCCTCATCGTCGGCGTGCTCGCCGGGGCGGCGATCATGCTGCAGGTCAAGGGATGGGGAACGCTGGCCGGCGAGGCGGGCGGCGCCTGCGGCTCGGGCGACGACGGGGCCTCCTACGGGGCCTGCCCGCGGGGGATCACCCCGGCCCTGGTCCTGTCGTTCCTCATCGGCCTGCCCGCCGTCCCGTTCGCCGTCGCGCTGCTGTTTCGCCGCGGCTGGATCCGGCGCGCGATCGTCGTGATCGGCGCGGCCGCCGGGCTGCTGGCCGGGCAGGCGCTGTTCGCCGTCTGGCACGGCACCGACCTGCCGGTCGCGTGGGCGGCGCCGCGCGACAGCTCCAACGAGCTCGCCACCGTCGGCGTCTGGACCACCGGCGACTCCCTCGTCCGCATCCGGGCCGACCAGGTGGCCAGCTACGCGGCCGCGACCGGGCGGGCGCGGTGGACGCTGGCCGTCCCCGGGACCGACACCGCGTGCGCCGCCAGCGCCAACCCGGGCGCCCCCGGCGCGAGCGTCCCGGCCGCCGGGGTGACGGCGGGCGTCGGCCTCGTCGGCTACGGGCAGGGCGAGAGCACCTGCGACCACGTCATGGCGGTCGACCTCGCGACCGGCCGCCAGTTGTGGACTGAGCAAATCCAGGACCCGTACTCCGGCAATGACCCCGCCGGGACGCTGGCGGTGTCCGGCCCGGCGGCGGTCGTCCTCACGGCCGGCGGCCTGGCCGGGGTGGACGCGCGGACCGGCGCCCAGCGCTGGACGCTGCCCGCCCCGAGCAATGAGTGCGCCTTCCAGCAGCTGGCGGCATCGGGGACCTCCCTCGTGGCCGTCGCCGCCTGCGACGCCAGCTACTACGTCGTCGCCGTCGACCCGGCCACCGGCAAGAAGGCGTGGCAGTCCCGCGTCAGCGAGACCTCCGACAGCTACCAGTTCGAGATCCTGTCCGCCCGCCCGGTGGTGGTCAACGACGGCGTCCCCGGCCCGCGCGAGACCTCGCAGGTCCGCGTGTTCAGCGCCGCGGGCGCGATGACCGCCAGCTTCAGCGTGTCCGGGCTCACCGTGGACGGGCAGGACACGAGCCTCGACACCGACCCCAGCCACGGGTTCGGCGCCCCCGACGTGGTCGCCGGCGGCCTCCTGGTCGGCCCGACCGAGGCCAGCGACGGCAAGTCCGCGCTGGTCGCCTTCCGGTTGTCCGACGGCCGGCGGCAGTGGCTGGTGCCCACTCCCGACGAGGTGCACGAGGTGTCGGCCTACGGCGGCGAGATGCTCCTGGTGGACGAGTCCGACCCGGCCTACTCCCTGGAGGAGGTGAGCGCCGAGACCGGCGCGCTGCACTCCCTCGGCTACTTCGCGCAGGGCGTGCTCCAGTCCGGTGACAGCGGCCTCTACCCGGTCGGCGGGCAGGACATCATCGTCAACCTCAACGGCGACACCTGGAACCCTCCGGTCGCGGCGCTCACGCCGCCGGCCGCGAAGGGCTGACGACCGGCGGCCCAGCCTCCAGGCGGCCCGCGAACGCGTCGCCGAGCTGGCGCATCGCCTGGTCCAGCAGTGCCGTCAGGTCGGCCCCGGGCTCGTCCAGCCAGTTCTCGTAGGCGGCGATGCACACGCCGAGGGTGGCGTGCGCGACCGCCTGCGGCGTGAGCTGCCCGGTCCGGGTGCCCGTCCGCAGGGCCACGAACTCGGCGACCACCTCACGCCAGGCCGTGAACCGCAGCGTCGAGTGGGCCAGCAGCGTCGGCACCCGCAAGATCAGCTCCATCCGGCGCCGGTGCCGCGGCACCTGGGCCGCGTCCACCCGGTTGAAGTCGACCAGCGCCTCCCGGATCGCGTCCATCAGCGGGACGCCAGCCGGGCAGGCCCGCAGCCGGGCCCGCATCCGCTCCAGCTCCTGCTCGAACGCGCCCCACGGGATGTCGTTCTTGGACGGGAAGTAGCGGAAGAACGTGCGCCGCCCGATGCCCGCCGCCGCCGCGATCTCATCGACCGTCGTGGCCTCGAACCCCCGCGCCGCGAACAGGCCGAACGCCGTCTCCTCCAGCTCCTCGCGCGAGGTCACCCGCCTGCGCCCCGGAGCACCCGCCCCAACCATCCTCCTAATGTAGTCAACGCCGCCGCGACCTTGATTTCGGCACCCGGTGCCGTTACGCTCCCGGTATCCGGTACATATGGCACTGAGTGCCAAATACCTTGGAGGCAGGCATGGACGAGCGCCCTGACGACGAGCTGGCGACCGACGAGCTGCTGGTCGAGGAGGTCTCCATCGACGGCCTGTGCGGTGTCTACTAAGGCGGTGGCTGCTGGGGCGGTGTCGACCAAGGCGGTGTCGACCAAGGCCGCCGCGCCCTTCGACCTGGACCTGGCCTGGCGCGTCGATGACCGGGTCTCGCTGCGTCCCGAGCCGTTCGGCGCCCTGCTGTACCACTTCGGCACGCGGCGGCTGTCCTTCCTGAAGAACCAGACCGTGCTGGCGGTGGTCCGGTCCCTGGCCGAGCACCCCAGCGCCCGGGCTGCCTGCGCGGCCGCCGGCGTGGGCGAGGCCGACCTGCCCGCTTACGCCACGGCCCTGGGCGCCCTGCGTGACTCGTGCATGATTATTGAACGGAACCGCCAATGGCCATGACGAAGGGAGCTCAGCCGGGCCGCCTGGTCGACCTGTTCGAGCGCGGCCTCGACGCCCCCATCTGCCTCACGTGGGAGCTGACCTACGCCTGCAACCTGTCCTGCGTGCACTGCCTGTCGTCGTCGGGGCGCCGCGACCCGCGCGAGCTGTCGACTGACGAGTGCAAGGCGGTCATCGACACCCTCGAGCGGATGCAGGTCTTCTACGTCAACATCGGCGGCGGGGAGCCCACCGCCCGGCCCGACTTCTGGGAGCTGGTCCAGTACGCCACCGCCCACCACGTGGGCGTGAAGTTCTCCACCAACGGCGTCCGGATCGACCCGGCCGCCGCCCGGATGCTGGCCGCCAGCGACTACGTCGACGTCCAGGTCTCCCTCGACGGGGCGACGCCCGAGGTCAACGACGCGGTCCGCGGCCCCGGCGCCTACGCCACCGCGCTGCGGGCGATGGCGAACCTGCGCGACGCCGGGCTAGCCGGGTTCAAGCTGTCGGTCGTCATGACCCGGCACAACATCGCCCAGCTGGATGAGTTCAAGGCGACCGCCGACCGCTTCGGCGCCCAGCTGCGGATCACCCGGCTGCGCCCGTCCGGGCGCGGCGCCGACGCGTGGCCGGAGCTGCACCCGCTGCCCTCGCAGCAGCGCGAGCTGTATGACTGGCTCGTCGCCCGCGGCGAGGACGTGCTCACCGGCGACTCGTTCTTCCACCTGGCCGCCTACGGGTCGGCCCTGCCCGGCCTCAACCTGTGCGGCGCGGGCAGGGTCGTGTGCCTCATCGACCCGGTCGGCGACGTCTACGCGTGCCCGTTCGCGATCCACGAGTCGTTCCTGGCCGGCAACGTCCGCGGCCGCGGCGGGTTCGCGTCCGTCTGGCGCGAGTCGGAGCTGTTCCGCCGGCTGCGCGAGCCCGGCGACGGCGGCGCGTGCCGGTCGTGCGGGCACTACGACGCCTGCCGGGGCGGCTGCATGGCGGCGAAGTTCTTCACCGGCCTGCCCCTGGACGGGCCCGACCCCGAGTGCGTCCGGGGCTTCGGCGAGGCGGCCCTCGCGGCCCTCGCGCCCGGCCAGGCCCCGCGGCCGTCCGACGACCACTCCCGCCGCGCCTCCCCGCGCGCGCCCGCCCCGGTCCCGGTGACGATCGCCCGTCGCCCGCCGTCGCCCGCTCCCGTCCCCGCGACCCCCGTCATGCCCCCGGCGCGGGGCTGCGACGAGAGCCCGCTCGCGGGCTTCGCCCGCTAGCGCTGCCCGACCTGGTGGTCCTGCCCGCCGCCGCGAGCGTGAGCGTCGCCGTTCGCCCCTCTGCCAGCCCGTTCGCGGCCCGCCCGGCCCGCCACGTCCTTGGCAGTCAGATCGTCCGCGGTAACCGCCGGGCTTCGTCACGGCTGCCGTCATGACCAGCCGCGCACGACCAGCTGGCGGGAGTGCGAGCGGGGGGCCGGTAACGGCGGATGACCGCGGCCGGCCCGGGTGCCGCGGGCTGGCCGGCGCCGCGCGAACGCCCCGCGGCGGGTCGCGCACGGCCCGGCCGGCCGCATGGCACCAGCCTCGTCGGGCGGCCCGCTGATGGCCGGTGACCGGGTGCCGCCCGGGTTCCGGCTGCGGCCGGACGCCGGCGCCCGCTTGCTGCCCGCCGCGCCGGCCGGCGGCGGGGCGGTGCTCGCCGGCGGCTCGCCGGCGCGGGTCCTGCGGCTGACCGCCAGCGGTGCCCGCCAGGTGGCCGGCTGGCTGTCCGGCATCCCGGTGCCCGTCGGCCCCTCGGCCCGCGCCCTGGCCCGGCGGCTGCTCGACGCCGGGATCGCCCATCCCGACCTGGGGTCAGGCTGGCCCGGCGCCCCCGCTCGGGCTGACGTCACGGTCGTGATCCCCGTCCGGGACCGCCACGACGAACTGGCCCGCTGCCTCGCCGGCCTCACCCGGGCTCCTGAGATAACAGCAAGAGGCGGCCCGCGGGCCCGCGACCCGGCTGGCGTTCCCGCGACGGGGGGCGCTGCCCCCGCGGCCGGCCGCGCTCCGGGTGATCCGGCGGCCGGGCCGGGCACCGCGCCAGTCCCCGGCCCAGTTCCGCTGATAACAGCAAGAGGCGCCCCGCAGGCGCCCGGGGGCGGGGGAGCGGGCCCGCCCGGTGCCGGCCCGGCTCCTGCCGCCGTGGGCGCCATTATCGTCGTGGACGACTGCTCGGCCGATCCGGCCGCCGTCGCCGCGATCGCGCGGGCGGCCGGGGCGCGGGTGATCCGGCGGCCCGTCAACGGCGGTCCCGGGGCGGCCCGCAACACCGGCCTCGCGGCGGCGGCCACGCCGCTGGTGGCGTTCCTGGACTCCGACTGCGTGCCCGCGCCGGGCTGGCTGGACGCGCTGCTGCCGCACTTCACCGACCCGGCCGTGGGGGCCGTCGCCCCGCGCATCGCGCCGCATGAGCCGGGCCGGACCTGGCTCGCCCGCTATGAGGGGGCATCGTCCACGCTGGACATGGGGGCGCGCCCGAGCATCGTCCGGCCCGGCGCCCGCGTGCCCTACGTGCCCGGCGCGGCGCTGGTCGTGCGCCGGGCAGCGGCCGGCGACGGGTTCGCGGCCGGCCTGCGGGTGGGGGAGGACGTGGACTTCGCCTGGCGCCTGGCCGCCGCCGGCTGGCGGGTGCGCTACGAGCCCGCCGCCGTCATGGGCCACCAGCACCGGGTCCGGCTGCGCGCGTGGATGTCGCGCCGGGCCGACTACGGCACCTCGGCCGCCCTCCTCGAGGAGCTCCACCCCGGCTCGGTCCGCCCCTTGTACGCCTCCTGGTGGACAGTCGCGGCGTGGGCGGCCGCCCTCGGCCCGGCCAGCGTGTCCCGCCGGCTTCCCGGGGGGCCAGTCGCCCGGTGGCGAGCCGGGCCGCCGGTACCGGCCCGGGTGAGGCTGCCCCAGCCGGGCGCGGGGAGGCTGGCAAGGCTCCCGTCGCCGGCCGTGGCCGCCGTGGCCGGCCTGGTCGGCGCCGGCGCCATCACCGCGACGGCTATCGCCTTGCTCGCCCGGCGCCTGTCCCGGGTGACCGGCGAGTCCTGGCCGGTCCCG